>NZ_LSRW01000005.1:0-178024 GCF_003104955.1 Steroidobacter cummioxidans
GGTCAGGGGGATGTCGATCAATACGCGCCCCTCCTCGTTCTTGATGATCACGCGGCGGACGTTGCCGGCGCGGATGATCTCATTGATCTTGCTGAGCAGCGTATCGCCGCTTGAAACTTGAAAAAATTTCTTTCTGAACGTGGCGGCTCGTTACGGGTGGAAATGCGTTTCGGTCATGGCAGTGCCTCCGGGTGAGTTCATCCGATCAGCTCCTTCAACTTGGTATGCCCGGTACGCGACATGGGCAGCTTGGTGCCGTCCGACAGGATGGCCAGCCAGCTGTCCTTGCCGTACAGGTCGATACGCGCCAGGCGCTCCACGTTCAGGATGAACGAGCGGTGGATACGCACGAAACGCGTGGGGTCCAACTGAGTTTCCAGGTCGCTCATGGTCTGCTGTTTGCGCAGCCGCTTACCGGCGGCGGCGAACGACAGGTAATCGTCCTGAGCTTCGATGAAGTCGATCCGTTCCAGGGGCAACACGTGCACGCGCCCCTCGTGACGAATCAGAATGCGCTCCAACGTGCGCCCGGGCGGTCGAGCCGATGCTGACAGCTCCTCCGGCGACGGCGCGGGAGTCTTGTTTCGCAACCGCTCCGCGGCACGTTCCACGGCAGCGGCCAAACGCGGCGGCTCCACGGGCTTCAACAAATAATCCACGGCGTGCACTTCGAAGGCGCGCAGCGCGAACTCATCGAATGCCGTTGTAAATATGACCGCCGGCGCCCGCTCGCCCAACAATTCCAGCACTTCGAAGCCGGACAGCTTCGGCATCTGGATATCCAGAAACATCAGATCGGGAGCGAGCTCCTCGGCCAGCTTCACCGCCTCGAAGCCGTTTGCCGCCTGACCGACGATCTCGATCTCCGACAGCGTGCTCAGATGTTCGGCCAGGATGGAGCGGGCCAGCGTTTCATCGTCGACGATCAGGACACGCACAAGACTCTTCCTTTAAGACGTTGCATGACTGCTGACAGCTGGCAGCAGGATCGAAACTCGGAACGCGGTTTCGCTGGCATCGACATCGACGCTGGCACGATGACCGCACAATGTTTCCACGCGCGTGCGCACGTTGACCAGACCGACGCCGGTACTGCGCGAAGGCGGCCGGTCGGGATCGCAAGGGTTCGCGACCACCAGCTCCAGGAACCCCTCCCGCCGCCGTGCCTGCACGCACACTTCGCCACCTTCGAGCATATGCGCCACGCCGTGATGGACTGCGTTCTCCACCAGAGGTTGCAACATCAGCGGCGGCACGGCTACCTCCTTCACGTCATCGGCGATATCGAAACTGGCGCGCAATCGATCGCCGAAACGCACCTTCTCGATGGCAAGAAAAGTTTCGGCCAGCGACACCTCCTCGGCCAGCGGAATCGCCTGCTGTCTGGCCAAGGTCAGGCTCTTGCGAAAAAACGTCGCCATCAGAAAACACATTTGCCGCGCGGCCTGAGTGTCATTGCCGATCAGCGCGGCCACTGAATTCAAGCTGTTGAACAGGAAATGCGGATCGAGCTGCGCGCGTAGCGATTTCAACTCCGCCTCGCGCGCCAGCACCTGCAACTCGAGTGCACGACGCTCTGCATTGCGCGAACGTTGAAACGCGCCGACAAGGTAATGACCGAGCACCGCGAGTGACATCCCAATCGCGCCCGCGAACACCAGCAACGGCAGCAACCCGGCCGCCGATTCTGGGTACACCTCGCCTTCGGGCACCAACCACATCGCCCATGCATATGCGATCGCGATCCACACGATCAGCGACACCAGCCCCGCGATCGACCATGTCGTGACCAGGCGTGGCAGCGGCGTGTCGTCGGGCGGCATGGCCTGCACGACGTACCAGAACGACAACGATTGCAGGCCGAGCACGATCGCCACCGGCACCGCGAACTCCAGCGACCAGGCCACCGGCGCGTTGCCGCCGAACACGAACACGACGGTCAGCAGCAGACCAAACACCACCCACACGCCGAGATACGTCAGCAGGCGGCCGCGGTGTTTGAAGATCGGATGCATTAATTTTTGATCTCGACGCCGGCCATCACGACCATGCCCTTGATGACCAGATGCTTGGTCGGCACGACGCTGGTGGGACGCCGCTTGTCGATGAAGCCCGCCAGCAGCGTCGTGACTTCGCTGGTCACGGTCCAGTCCGGCGGCACATAGATCTCCACGCCGCCCCAGAATGCAAACACTTCGATGACGGCGTTGTCGCCTTCCATGCGCGCACTGGTCAGATCCAGTTTGATACCGCCCATGATGGCATTCAGATCGGCGCCCCGAAACGGCCGCGACACCGGCCGCAACTCGTGACCTGAAAGCATCGCGAACGAGCGCACGAACTCAGCCGTGTCGCCCGACTGCGTGCTACCGAAGCTGGTGAAGCCCTGACTCGTGCCGTTGGTCTGAGTGCTGCCGTTGGCGTTGGTGTGAGGTGTGCTCGTTGCCGAAGTCGTGGTGCCGCTCGGTGGGCCGCTCAGCGAACGGAACACCAGCACGCCGCCGACGAACAACAGGATGCCCGGCAAGATCAGCTGGCCGAGACTCACATGAATCCAGCCGATCTTGTCGGCAAAAATCCAGAAGCCCACCGTGACTAAAACCCAGCCCCACGCGCGACCGCGCTTGTGCTGAGGATGGCGGATCATCGCTACGCCGACGGCGACCAGCGCCAGCGGCCACAGACTGCGCAATACATGACGCGCTTCGATCCAGCCGAGGTTGTCGGCGAGCAGCGTGCCGCCGAGCAGGATGATGAGCAACCCGACGATCAGCCGGGTCGAGAACATGTCGTGACGGCCGTGCTGAGCAGGGCCCGGGCGCGAATGTAACGGCCAATCGTGATCCCGGTTACGGTTCGGATCCAGATTGGGATCGAACCCGTGATCGTCTCCCGGCGGCATCTGGCTCATGACGCACCATTGCCCGTCGGCCCCTGATCGGGGGGAGGCAGCCGATCGTCATGCCGATGCAGAATGAACCCCAGGCCCGCGGCGATCACGAAGATCGGCCACGCGCCGACCCAGCCCAGTCCCCACCAGTTGTTGAAGCCGATCAGCAAATACAGGCCGAGGGTCAGCATCCAGACGCCGCCGACGCGATCCATGTGGCGGGTCGGCAGGATCAGACCCAGCACGCCCACCGCAACCAATGCCCACGGCAGGAATTGCCACCAGCCGACCGGTAGCCCGTAGCCCAGGTTGACTGCCAGCAGCAGCCCGCCCAGTACGAGCAGGAAAATGCCCACCACCAGCCGGGAACGGCGCGGCCGGTGCTGTGCGGATTCAGCGTTCATCAAAAGACTCCAGCCGCCAGTTGCGTGCTGAGCGGCCCGGGAACGGGCGCGAGCACAAGGGACTGACGGACTAACGACCATGGGCTGTGAAGCTAAGGGCTGCCGGACAGCCTTACCAGCAACTACCGGTAAACGGCGGATTCGTGCCGGCGAGCTGCCGGCATTGATAAAATCCGCGCCCATGAAACGCACCTCATGGAATGGTTGGACCCGCTCGTGGCCCCTGCTGATGGTGTTGCTGCTGTCGGCATGCGCCAGTTCGCCGCCCAAACCGGGCGCCCCCAGCGTCAAACCCGCCCCTGAAAGCGCGGACGTGGACGAGATGGCTGCGGCGGCGCTGGCGCTCTGGGGCACGAACTCCGCCACCAACGGCTCACGCGCGCTGACGCAGATTCAGAAAGCGGCGCAGGCTGCTCCGCAGCGGCCGGAGATCCTGTGGTTGCATTTACGACTGTGCATGGAAGTGCAGGGATGCGAGCCCGAACCGATCGAAGCCCGCTTGCGCAAGCTCGACCCGGACAACGGCGCCGCCTGGCTCGGAGCGCTGGCGCGGGCCCAGGCGCGGCGGGATGCTCGGGCCTCGGCGCAGATCGTGGAAATGATGAGCAAGGCGGCCAACTTCAATGTTTATTGGACGACGCTGGTCGCGAAGCTCGCGCCGCCCATCAGCCGGATGCCGGTTGCGACGTCCGTGCCCCAGCCCGTGCCGACGCCGTTGACCAATGCGATGAATTCAACCGTCAACTGGTTGTCCATGCTGGTTGCACCCGCATTTCGCCCCGTCAGCGCGGCTTGCGACGATCAACAGATTCGCGACCCGGAAACTCGCGTGCGCTGCGGGCAAGTGGCGCAGGCGTTACAGAACAGCGATACGACGCTGGTCGAAGGCCTGGGCCTGGGCATTGCACAACGCCTCGCCCCAGCCAACTCGGCGGCGTTGATGCAAATCACGGAAAAGATCCAGACGCTGCGCCATCAGAGCCAGGCCGCCGGCGCCATCGTCACGGCGCAAGTGGAGAAAGAAAGGTTCTCCCAGCAGATGCTCAAGCTGATGCAACAGCTGAAGAAGGAACAGGACGTCTCGCGGGCGATCTTGCGGTGGGCAGGTAAGTCGCTGACGCCGTGAGCCGGGGGCCGCTCAGGCGGCCGCCGCTTGTTTCTGTTCCGGCTCGCCGAGCGCTTTGGCCAGATCGCTCAACAGTGCCGCGAGCTCGCCAGTCATCAGCGTGAAGTCGATGTCGAACTGCTCGCCCGGGTTGGCCGATTCGCCTTCGGCGGGCTGGTCCTTGTCCATCAGCAGGAACTCCACCTTCTTCACGTGCAGCTTCTCGTTCAGCACGAACGAGATGCGATCCTTCCACGTGAGTCCGAGGCGCGTTGCGAACATGCCGCCAGTGATCTGCGCGCGGATTTCTTTGCCGTCGAGCGGGTGGCGCACGTAGCGAACCACCGGCTTGCTCTGATCCGCCGCCTGCAATTCGCAATCGTCATCGATGGTGAACGTGACCGGCGCATCGCCCAGCGCCAGCCAGGCAGTCATCGAGGAGGACGGCGAGCGCTCGGTCTCGAGCAGCGTGACCTGCAAGCTGCCCAGCGTATCTCGCAACGTCTCGACCAGCTCTTCGGCCTTGCCTTCGCTGGACGCATTGACGACCAGCCAACCGTGCTCCGGATCGATCCACGCATGCGTGATGCGTTTGCGAGTCAACGCGCGGCCGCGCAGCTCCTCGGTGACGCGCATCTTCAGCTCGCGCATCTGACGGCGACCGACGGGATAGCCCTGTTCCTTGGCGATCTCCTTGGCGCGATCGGTGGCCACCTGGCGGATGATCGAGCCGGGCAATAACTTCTGATCCACGCCGAGCGCGATCAGCTGCTGGCCGTTAACCGTGTGGACGTAGCGCTCCAGGTCGCTGGAGAACACCCAACCCTTGCTCTGCATGTCGAAGCTGCCGCACGGCATGAGCGAGCGCGCAGCCAGCTTCTCCTCCAGCTCAGTCGCGGAGACAGAGTAGTCGTCGGGCAGGCGATAGACGATGAGATTCTTGAACCACATGGGCGGACGCCGGCGCAAAACGGCGGAGTATACGTGGCGCGCGCCGTCCCACCAGTCCTTGCATTTCCGGAAAATCTTCGACCTCGATCCGGGGTCCGGTGGCTCGCGAATAGCGGCGGCTATCGCGTTCAATCAACACGGAATCGCCGAATTCGTGGGTCCGATAGCCGGCGCTCTGCAGGGCGTCATCCGCGCGGCGCAGTGTGGGTTTGTCGGCGAACGCATGCAGCAGCTCGTAATGGCTGGCGCGGGCTCGTGCGTACCGGACAGAATTACATCGACCACCTGCAACTGGGTGTCCGCCCCGATCCGGTTGGTCGCGACGCCCTCGCCGGCAGCTACCGAGCCGAACGTCGCAGCGCTGTGCTCCAGCGCCCGCACGACGGTGGTCCCGATCGCAACGATTCGCCGCCCGTCGCACAGCGCGGCCGCGATCGCCGCTTCGGTCGCGACCGGAATCCGGTATGGCTCGTCGAGCGGCAGCATGCGATCCAGCTCCGGATCGCCGGTGGAGGAAATGCCCGCGGCATGCGTGAGTGTCGCGAACTCGATGCCTCGCGCCTCGAAGTCCGCGAGCATCTGCCAATCCAGCGCGAAGCCAGCGGACGGCGGCTCATACGCCGCCGGTGTTCCCGCAATCGAAGTCCAGACATCCCACAACGCGAGCGGCTCCTTCATGTGCGCGTATTGAATGGGTCGACCGTGCGTCGCCAGCCCGCGCCACAGCTCATCGAGCTCGGCTTCAAAACGCAGCGCTAGCAAGCGCGGATGATCGAGCACGCGCTCGACCCGTGCGACCAATGAGCCCAGCTCGAGCTCGTCGCCTGCCTCGAATGCAGGTGGCAACGGTCGATCTTCCGTGCGGGTGAGATAGTCGCCCGGCCCGAACGCCACCGCGATGAAGCGCTGCGCATCGCGATGAGAGAGCGACGGTTTGCCCGCAAGCCGCACTTCGATGCTTCGCCCGGTGCGCGCATGCACGCCCTGCAAGCTCGCCGGCAGCGTTGCGGCATCGTTCGCAATCACCAGATCGCCAGGACGCAAAAGCTCCACCAGCTGCGAGCGCGATGCGTGACGGATCGCGCCGTGCTCGTCGATATATAACAAACGCGCAGTAGCTGGACGTTGAGCGGGACGATCGGCTGGAATCATGAGGCATGTCTCAGCGCCGGGCGCGCCGGCAGCAAGTCACAAATGGTTTCTGCAAGCTCGTACGCAGACTGCGCCGGTGGCTTGAGCGTTGACGGATCTGCATCGGGCAGCGCAGCCGCGTGCATGGGCGTATCCATATCGCCCGGATCCAGCGCGATGAATCGCACCCCTTGCGAGGACAGCTCTTCGTTCCAGACCCTTGTCATGTGAGCGAGCGCCGCTTTGCTGGCGCCGTACGCGCCCCACTGCGGATACGCATTGACCGCCGCGTCGCTGGAAATGTTCAGCACCAGCGAGCCCTTGCCTTCACGCGCCGACGCCGCCAGCGAACCAAGCAGCGCTTTGGTCAAGCGAAACGGCCCGAGCACATTCGTTACGAGCGCGCGCTCGAAGTCCTCGCATTGCGTGTCACCGAGCAATGCCAGCGGCACGGGACCGAGATCGGACGCGTTGTTGACGAGCACATCGAGCCCGCCGAGCCGACCGGTGATTTGTAACGCGATGCGGTGAATGTCGTGCTTGTTCGAAACATCGCCGACGATGCCCTGTGCGGATTCTTCCGCGGCCACCGCAGAGACGCGTGCTTGAGTGCGAGCGATCAGAGCAACCTGCGCTCCACGTTGCGTCAGCTCTCTCACCAGCGCGAGGCCAAGCCCCGATGTGCCGCCAGTGATCGCCACTCGCACGCCATGCAAATGGCGCGGAGTTTCGGACTGTCGTTGAGTTTGCATAAGGTCTCCTTCGATGACAGCATCTTAGAGACCCACCGCGAACAGCCAATGGCAGTGTCCAATATATTGGCAAACAGTCGCGAGGTCGGACACGCGCTGCGATTTTGTAGGTGCCACCCGGGTATAGGGACGTACCCCGCCGCTGCAGGCGGCGGCGAGGCGGCAAAAGTCGCGCCTTTTGCCAAACTCGCACGAGGGTCGTGGCAGGGCTCGGCGGTGCATTTCAGCGAAGCACTGCTTCGCTCCGCCGAGCGGGTGGCCAAGGATGGACACCCTGGGCTTACGCGCAGCAGGATAGCGCAGCGTAATGCCCGATCCCGAGTAATAGATATGCATAAACCAGAACTCGTTGCCGAGCATCTTGCTCGCAACCTCGTTGCCTTTCGTCAGGTGCGCAATCTCACGCAGGGCGCGCTCGCGAAGAGTGCCGATGTGCCCCGCTCGACGATCGCCAACCTGGAATCGAGCAATGGCAACCCCTCGCTCACCGTGTTGGTCAAAGTTGCCAATGCGTTGGACGTGCCGCTCGATGAGCTGCTCGCCTCGCCGCGAGCGAAAGTTCGGAAATGGTCGCGTGATGAGTTGGCATCGCAAAGTGCCGGACGCGGCATCACGATTCGCTCACTGATTCCCGAGCGCGTGCCGGAGGAAGTGCTCAACGTGATGGATTTCGCGCCCGGCGGGTCGATGCGCGGCTCGCCGCACTTACCGGGGACGCGCGAGTTCTTCACATGCCTGTCGGGCCACGTGACCATCTTCGTTGCCGGCGATCGCTTCGATCTCGCGGCCGGCGATGTATTGGCGTTTCCGGGCAATGTGCCGCATTCGTATCGGAACACGGACTCGAACAAGACCGCGCAAGGCGTGTCGGCTGTGCTGCTAGCAAGAGCAGATCTGTAACAGTGGCGTGGCGCCGCAGCCTGATTGCGCGGCGCGCTCAATCAGAGCGAATGTTCATGCTTCCGCAGCGTTGAGCACGCGCACGATCTCGTGCTCAAGCGTCCGCGACTTTCAGCACCAGTTTGCCGAAGTTCTCACCGCTGAACAGTTTCAGCAGCGTCTCCGGGAATGTTTCCAAGCCGTGGACGATGTCCTCGCGGGTCTTGAGCTGGCCGCTCTTCAGCCAGCCCGCCATCTCACGCCCTGCTTCGCCATAACGATCGGCGTAGTCGAACACGACCATGCCCGTCATGCTGGCGCGATTCACCAGCAGCGACATGTAGTTCGACGGTCCTTTCATCGCGGTGGTGTTGTTGTACTGTGAGATCGCGCCGCAGATGATGATGCGCGCTTTGCGCGCCAGCTGGGTGAGCACGGTGTCGATGATGTCGCCGCCGACATTGTCGAAATAGACATCGACGCCCTTGGGACAATGCTGCCGCAACGCCTTCTTCACGTCCTCGGACTTGTAATCGATAGCCGCATCGAAGCCGAGCGTCTGCGTGAGGTAATCGCACTTCTGCTTGCCGCCTGCAATACCCACCACGCGACACCCTTTGATCTTCGCGATCTGCCCGACGACCGTGCCGACCGCGCCCGCTGCGCCTGAAACGACGACCGTCTCGCCGGGCTGCGGCTTGCCGATCTCGAGCAGGCCGAAATACGCGGTCATACCCGGCATGCCGAGCGTGCCCAGATAAACCGGCAGCGGTGCAATCGCAGGATCGACTTTGCTGAGCGCCTTGCCATCGAGCGTCGCGTATTCCTGCACGCCGAGCGTGCCGTACACGAACTCGCCGGGACTGAACTTGGGATGGTTGGACTCGATGACTTTGCCGACACCGCCGGCGCGCATGACCTCGCCGAGCGCCACCGGTGCGATGTATGACTTGCCCTCGTTCATCCAGCCACGCATGGCCGGATCGAGCGACAGATACAACGTCTTCACCAGCACTTCATTGTCGCCGGGGGCACGTGCCGGCTCTTCTATGTAGTTGAAGTCGGTGCGCTTGACTGCGCCCACCGGGCGAACTGCCAGACGGAACTGATGATTGTTAAGCGTCATGCTCGTCTCCAGGCGTCATTGCTGGCGACAAGCATACGGGATGCGGCCGCTAAAAATCGCGGCCGCCGCCCAGATCGTTAGCGATTATTGATCCGCGTTGTCCTCATCCTCGTCATTGTTGTCGTCATTATCCTCATCGCCGCAATCCGCGCCGAGCCAGCGACCTTTGATCGTGCCCTTGATGACGAATGCATCGGGCCCGTCGCCCGCCTTCAGATCCAGCGTGCCGTTCATGGTTTCCGGCGTCGGCGTGTTCACCTTGAACGTGCCCGAGCCCTTGGTCTTGCCGGTGCACACCATGCGGATCTCCTGCGTGGTGCGCGTGGTGCGGACGATGGTCGAGGTGCAGTCCTCGGAGTTCGAGGACTTGAAGGGGTTATCCAGATCCGCCTGCGTGACGCACTCGCTGCTGGTTTCCGGTTCCGGCTCTTCCGCGGCGGCGGCCTTGAGATCCGCAATCATTTTGGCGCGCTGCTGCGGTGTCATCTTGTCCAGCACTTCTTTGGGCAGCGGCGGCACGCCGCTGAAGCGCATGGTGGAAGTCATTTCCCACAAGCCAAGCTTGACGTTGAGCCGCTCGGGCGCGGCGGCGGCCACGCTCAGTGCTGTCAGTGTCAGCGCCGCCATCGCGGTGATTTTCAGGATTTTCATGGCTATCTCAGGTTAAGGAACGTGGTCCGCTCTCACAGCGTTTGCGCTTACCACCGACGGCAAATGCGAAAGGTACCCCGTCGGGCTGCGCGATTTTTCACCGCAGAGGTGTGATGTGGCAACTCGCAAACTTTCACGTTATCGCTCCATGCGCGATTTCACCCAAACCGCCGAGCCCAGCGGCCGGCAACGGGTCGACAAGTCGCCGGAATTGCGTTTCGTGATCCAGAAGCATGCGGCTACCCGCTTGCACTTCGATCTGCGGCTGGAACTCGACGGCGTCTTCAAGTCCTGGGCCGTTACCCGCGGCCCATCCCTCGATCCCAAGGACAAACGCCTCGCCGTGGAAGTGGAAGATCATCCGCTCGACTACGGCGACTTTGAAGGCACCATCCCGAAAGGCCAATACGGCGGAGGTACAGTACAACTTTGGGATCGCGGCTTCTGGCGGCCCGAAGGCAAGCTGTCCGCGCAAGCGCAGTTGCAAAAGGGCGAGTTGAAATTTCAAGTCGCCGGCGAGCGCCTGAAGGGTAGCTTCGTACTGGTTCGGATGAAGGGCGATCGCTACGGCGGCAAGCGCACCAATTGGCTGCTGATCAAACATCGCGATGCCTATGCGAAGGACGCCAAGGGTGTCGATGCCATGATGAGCGAGGATCGCTCGGTCGCGTCGGGTCGACCGATGGCTTCGATCGCTGCGGGCAAGGGACGCGCGCCCAAACCGTTCATGATGAGCGGCAAGGCCTCGGCGGCGAATGCAGTGTGGAACTCCAATCGCGACTCGGTCGAAGCGGCGCCCGGCACGACGGCCGTGGCTCGCAAGACAGCTCGCCCGGGCAAACGCGCACGTCTTCCCGCATTCATCGAGCCCGAGCTATGTAAACCTCTCGACCGTCCACCCAGCGGCGCGGGCTGGGGCCACGAAGTGAAGTTCGACGGCTATCGTCTGCAATTGCGCATCGCGAACGGCGAGGTCACGTTGAAGACTCGCAAAGGGCTCGACTGGACACCCAAGTTTCGAGCCATCGCCGACGCCGCAGCGGATTTCCCCAATGCCATCATCGATGGCGAAGTCGCCGCGCTCGACGACAATGGCTCACCGGACTTCGCGGCTCTGCAAGCCGCACTGTCCGAGGAGCGCACCGACAATTTGATCTTTTTCGCTTTCGATCTCATGTACAGCGACGACGGCGATCTGCGGTCGCAGTCATTGCGGAAGCGCAAGGCCGCGCTCAAGGACTATCTGGACCAGCAAGGACAGGATTCGAGCTCGCTGATCCGCTACGTCGATCATTTCGAGACCGCCGGCGATGCGGTGTTGCAGTCCGCCTGTCGCATGAATCTCGAAGGCATCATTTCCAAGCGCCTCGACGCGCCCTATCGCGCTGGCCGCGGCGGCGACTGGACCAAATCGAAGTGTCGCGCCGGCCAGGAAGTCGTGATCGGTGGCTGGACGCAAACCGGTGCGAACTTCCGCTCGCTGCTGGTCGGTGTGAATCGCGACGGTCATCTCGTCCATGTCGGCCGGGTGGGCACCGGCTTCGGCGGCGACAAAGTTAGCCAGCTATGGCCCAAGTTGAAGAAGTTGGCAACGGACGAAAATCCCTTCGGCGGCAAGACCGCGCCCCGCAAAAAGCCCGAGGTGCATTGGGTGAAACCCAAACTCGTCGCGGAGATCGAATTCGCCGGGTGGACCGGTGGCGGCAATATTCGTCAAGCCGCTTTCAAAGGTCTGCGCACGGACAAGCCAGCGAGCGAGATCGTCGCGGAGCGGGCGGCAGAGCCCCAGGAGGTCGATGTGGCCGAGCCCGCACCGAAGGCGGCGCGCGGCAAGACCAAAGTTGCAGCGAAGACGGCCACTCGCAGCAAAGCGGCGAAGAAACATTCGGCAACCGCGAAGTCTCGCAAGTCAGCGAGCGGCGCCGGCTCGAATGTCGTCATGGGCGTGCCGATCTCCAGTCCCGACAAGGTGCTGTGGCCGCATCCGCACGACAGCAAGCCCATCACCAAACTGGATCTCGCCCGCTACTACGAAAGCATGGGCGAATGGATTCTGCCGCACATCAAAGGCCGGCCTTGCTCCTTGATCCGCGCGCCGGACGGCATCGGCAAGGAGCAATTCTTCCAGCGCCACGCCATGCAGGGTACGTCGAGCCTGTTGTCGCTGGTGAAGGTCTTCGGCGATCACAAACCGTATCTGCAAATCGATCGGGTCGAAGCGCTGGCGGCGATCGCGCAAATCGCCGGCATCGAGTTGCATCCCTGGAACTGTCAGCCGGACAAGCCGGAAACACCCGGCCGGTTGGTGTTCGATCTGGATCCCGGGCCGGACCTCGACTTCGGCGACGTCATCGCCGCGGCCAAAGAGATCAAAGAGCGACTGGAAGCCCTGGGCCTGGTGGCCTTCTGCAAGACCACCGGCGGCAAAGGTCTGCATGTCGTCACGCCGCTGGCCGACTCGAAGAACAATCGCTTGAAGTGGCCGGAGGCGAAGGCGTTCGCGCAGGGCGTGTGCACGCGCATGGCGCAGGACAATCCCGATCGTTACCTGGTGAACATGTCGAAGAAGCTGCGCGGCGGCAAGATCTTCCTCGACTATCTACGCAACGATCGCATGTCGACGGCCGTCGCTCCCTATTCGCCACGCGTTCGCGAAGCCGCGACGGTGTCCATGCCGTTGAACTGGTCGCAGGTGAAGGCTGGCCTCGATCCAACGCGCTACACACTGCGGACTGCGGCGAACTACGCCGCTAAAGCCACCGAGTGGCAGAACTACTGTGACGCCGAGCGGCCTTTGGAAGACGCCATCCGGAAGTTCGTTCAGGAGGGTCGCTCCAAGGTCACGGCAGCGAGCAAGCCGACGACCGGTCGTCGGCGCCACTCGAACCATGCGCACGCCATGACGTAACATCTGTACATGAGAAAGCTTGCGGGCACCTTGTTAGTACTATGCGGTGCGTGGACTGCACTGCCTGCACTCGCAAGCATCAGCGACGATGTGAATCAGATTCGACGCCAGGGGTGCGCCAATCGGCCCGGCGTTTCGCAGCCACTGCGCGCCAGTAAAGATCTCGATGTGGTCGCGCGCGAATGGTCCAAGGGCGGTCGCTTGAGCACTGCAATAGCCCGCAGCGCTTATCGAGCCACGAACTCCGCGTCCATACAGGCGGAAGGATCGAGCGATCGAAAAGCCCTGCTCGATGTCCTGCAAGCCAACTACTGCGACACCATCACCAACGCGGCGTTCAAAGAGATTGGCGTTTATCAAAAGCGCGATGGCATCTGGATCGTCGTAGCAACGCCGTTTGCCGCGCCTGCCGTGAAAGACACGGCGCAAGTCAGTCGCAAGGTTTTGTCGCTCGTGAATGCGGCTCGCGCCACAGCCCGCAAATGCGGTCCGAGACAACTTGAGGCCGCACCGCCATTGACGTTGTCCGCGACCTTGAGTCGAGCCGCGTTGAATCACAGCCAGGACATGGCGAACAAAAATTTCTTCGAGCACCAGGGGTCGGACGGCAGCACGGTTGGCGTCCGCACGGCGCGCGCCGGTTACAAGTGGCGCACCGTCGGAGAGAACATTGCCGTCGGCGTCGAGACGCCCGAAGCCGTCGTGCAAGGGTGGCTCAACAGTCCGGGTCATTGCGTGAACATCATGACACCAGGATTCACCGAGATGGGCATTGCCTTCGTGGTCGATCGCAAGAGCGAGGCGGGCATCTACTGGACCCAGGTGTTCGCCGCGCCCCGATGAATCGCAGGATCGTCTCGTTTCATCAGGACCTCGAGCAGCACTGGGTCGCGCGCCTGGACTGCGGGCACAACCAACACGTTCGCCACAATCCACCCTGGACCAACCGGCCCTGGGTTGTTACCCCCGAAGGGCGTCAAGCGGCACTGGGAATGGAGTTGGATTGCAAGAAGTGCGATGAGGGACGGCCACCAGATTGAGAGGCGCCGAGGATTCCCGACGCCTCTCTGATCATCGTTACTTACGTGACGCGCTCGCCGAGCCGTCGCCCTGCGCAGAGACACCACTGCGCGATGCAGTGGCCGAGCCGTTCGCATCGCCGGCGATATTGAGCGCACTCGTCGGCTGCGATGGTTCAGCGGCATCGCTCGCCGGGGCGGCGACCCGTTGCCCCTCGTTAGAAATGATGCTCGCCCCTTCAGCGGCACCAGCAAAGTTCACACCATCGCGGCTTACGGTTGAGGTCGCGGAGCCTGCCATATCCGCCGTGCCGTCGATCTGCACATCTTTGACGGCACCGACGGTAGCCGCTGCGGCCGAGCTCGTGGCTGCAGTCGCTTGCCGCGTCTCGGCCACCTTCTCTCGCGTCTGATCGACCTTTGCACTCGTGCGATCACGCACAGCGCCGGTCGTGTTGCGTGCACGGTTTGTCGCACGCTCAGCGGTGTTGCGAGTCGTCTGGCGCAGTGCGCTCGAATCCATCTCGGCCCCAAGCGATCCATTCAGCGTGCCCCGTGCAGTCATGGTCGTATCACGCAGCCCACCCGAGAGCCCGCCGCCCAAGCCACCGCCCAGTCCGCCCAGCGCCTGAGCACTCACAGAAGTGCAATTCAACGCGGCAGCCATCGCAACACCGATCAGCATGGAACGAGTTTTCATCTGTCTCTCCTCCGGCCCGCAGCCAATCTGCAGCCTTTGATAGGAGTACGAGGGGGATGAGCGATTTCTTCCGTCGGTCCGAGATTTTTTTGATTTGACGTAACGATGGGATTGGGATCAGCGCGTGGTCGAGGACAATTGCTCCGACGGGCGCAGCTCGTCGCCTACCAACCCGTGGCCATAGATCTTGTCGACGCCAGGTGCACCCAGGTCCGTTGCTTGAGCGACAAGATTCGCGAGCGCCGCATCCGCTTGCTTCTTGTCGATGGCACTCAGCTGTCGTGCCAACAAGCCTGCAACGATTGGCGCCGCGAACGACGTCCCCCGCACAATGCCGAAGGGCGCGTCGATACCTGCGGCCGACATGTTTGCTCCCGGCGCGGAGAAATCGACGTGCTTGCCTCGACAAGCTTCGACGAGCACGCGCTGTTTCGCATCGACACCCGTTACAGCGACGACCTCCGGATACGCAGCAGGAAACAAAGGCGGCGCGCTTGGACCGTCGTTACCCACAGCCGCCACGACGATGTGTCCCCGTGTCGTGACTACGCGAACGATCTGTTCGAGCAGCGCATTTGCCGGCCCCACCAGGCTTATATTGATGACGGGGACCCGTTCGCGCGACATCCAGGCGAACGCTTCGGCCAGTGAATCGAGAGCGCCGCCAGTGGCCAGGCCGCAATAAACATCGGCCGCAAACAATTCCGCGCCCGGCGCGGCGCCACGAAACACATTGCCCTGGCCGACCAACAACGAAGCGACGGCCGTGCCATGCGCGCTCGGAATCGCACCACCAGTGCAGCCGTGTTCATGCACGGTGACGCCATTGAAAACAGGATGTGAGCGCTGCACGCCGCCGTCGATCAAGCCGACCTTGGTTGCAATCGCAGTCGTCCCCACAGGCGCTGTGCCCAACCCTTCCGGCGCGCCAACGCCAACCTCTCCGCTATCCAAATAGACATGGTTGTAATCGTACGTTCCCTCTGGATCTGCTCTGCGCAGACGCTCCAGCGCGCGACGCGTCGACATTCCGGGCGGTGCTTGCAGGACAACGATAGAAACATCGAGCCCTTCCAAGCTCCGCGTGCGTCCAATCCCAAATCCCGCCGCACGCGCGCGATCCAGCGCAGTTTCTGTCGGCGACAACGCCACGATCTGCGCTCGGACAATGGGCGCGCCACGGGGATCCGCTTCCAGAACTGCCCGATTCGTCCGCAGCAGATTACGAATCCGCACCTGCCGCAGCTCGCGCAGCTGCTGCGGATCGGCCCGGTCGAGCACGCCGTTGACGGTCCGGTTCAGCGGCTCTGTCGGCAACCTGCGCAGATCGGGCACTTGTACCTGAGGCAGCGCGACCTGCGCACGCGCCCACCCGCTGGCTGCGAGCAACAGGATAGCGAAAGCGATGGATTTAGTCGGGAACATGAGTACTCTCGGCCATATTGAGAATATACGCGCCACCCCCCGAAATCCTTCCCCAGTCGCTCACCGGCGTCAGCTGAGGCACAATTATTTTGACCGTTCGGGAATAAACCCAGCCTCGGACTCGTATTGATGAGCGAGACATCGGCAAGTACGGAGCCTTCCTTGCAGCAAGTGCGCGAGCAGATCGTGGCGCTGTTGCCCAGGCTGCGGCGTTTTGGCCGCGCGATCACTCGTCATCCGGCGGACGCAGACGATCTGGTGCAGATTTCGATCGAACGCGCACTGTCGCGCTATCAGCAGTGGCGGCCCGAAGCGCCGTTTCACAGCTGGATGTTCGGCATCATGCGCAATGCCTGGATCGATGAGGCGCGCGCTCGCGGCCGGCAAGGCAAGGTCCTCGCGCCGGAGGAAGCGGGTTTCGACGTACCCGACCACGCGAGCGAAGCGCAGTTGCGACTGTTGTCGGTGCAAAAAGCGCTGGCCACATTGCCGGAAGAGCAGCGGCTGGCGGTTGCGCTGGTACTGGTCGAAGGGCTCTCGTACAAGGAAGCCGCCGAGGCGCTGGCTGTGCCGATCGGAACGTTGACGAGCCGGCTGGCACGCGGCCGCGAGGCGCTGCAGAAGCAGCTGGAGTGAAGGTGGACCATGCAGTTCCCGGATGAAGTCCTGATGGCGTATGCCGACGACGAAGTCGACGCCGACCTGCGCCGCCAGATCGAAGCTGCGATGGCGCTCGATCCCTCCATCGCCGAGCGGGTCGCGCAGCATCGCCGTTTGCGACTCGATCTCGGCGCCGCCTTCGATGGCGTGCTCGACGAGCGCATTCCCGATCGTCTGCTCGACGCCACCGCCTCATCGCCTGCCAGGCCCGCGACCGTGACGGATCTCAACGCCGTTCGTACCGCCAAGGAGCGGGCCGCGCATCCGCGACGCTGGTCCTGGGTGGAATGGACTTCGATTGCCGCCAGCCTGGTGATTGGCATTCTTGCCGGACGCACGGCGGTACAGCCTGCGAGCTCCGCTTTGTTTGCAACCAACGCTGGCGGCATCATCGCCCGCGGTGAATTGGCGGCCGCGCTCACCGATCAGGTGGGTGAGGCCGACAAAGACGCAAAGGTTCGGATCGGCCTGGCGTTTCGCGCAACGAGCGGAGAATACTGCCGCACATTCGTCACAACCTCGACCGCCGGCTTCGCCTGCCGTGAGCCGAATGCCTGGCAGGTTCGCGCCCTGAGCGAAGGCGTCGACGCTGCCAAGGGCGGCGAGTACCGCATGGCCGGTACCGACCTGCCTCCGGCGATTCTCGCTGCCGTGGAACAAAGCATGGCCGGCGAGGCTCTGGATCGCGAACAGGAACGAGCCGCACGATCGCGCGACTGGCAAAAGTAACGCGACTGGCAAAAGTAACCCGCCGCGCGACGCAGGTCCGGAAACAAACACTGGTTTGCAGCGCTGTGGGCCCGGGCCTACTACAATTCAGACATGGAGTCTTTGCTCGAAGAAGAACCGTCGCCGCGTCGGCGCTTCCAGAAACGGTGGCTGTGGTGGGCGTTCCTCGCGTGGTGGGCCGCGGTCGCGGGCTGGAATGTCACCAAGCCCATGCCACCGGGAACCAATGTGAGCGCGCAGCAGGTCAGCGCCGAGGCGGGTGACGTCCAGTTTGTTTACGATCTCACCACCTCCTCGCCGGACGGCAAGACGGTCCGCGAGCAACGCATCTTCGATGAAGTGTTCGACATCATCGATCAGGCGCAGTCGTTCGTAGTCACCGACTTCTTTTTGCTCAATGACATGATGGGCGCGGACGACGGCGTCTATCGGCCGCTCAGCCGACAACTCGCCGACCGCCTGCTCGCGCGCAAAGCGGCCAAGCCCGACCTGGCCATTCTGCTGATTACGGATCCGATCAATGACGTCTACGGCGGCATGCCGTCACCACTGTTGAACGAGCTGCGCGCCGCCGGCATCGACGTCATCAACACGGATCTCAACCCATTGCGGGATTCCAACGCTCTGTATTCAGCGCTGTGGCGCATGTTCCTGCAATGGTGGGGCAACTCGCCCGAGGGTGGCTCGATGACGAATCCGTTCGCGCCGCCGGGCAGTCCGCCGATTACCTTCCGGAGCTGGCTGGCGTTGGCGAACTTCAAAGCCAATCACCGCAAGGTCATCGTCGCCGATCGCGCCGATGGCACGCTGACCGGCATGGTCACGTCGGCGAATCCGCACGATGGCAGCAGCTCACATTCGAATGTGGGATTGCGCTTCAGCGGCCCGCTGGCACAAGAGGTCGTCAACAGCGAAATGGCGGTGGCGCGCTTCTCCGGCTGGAAAGGTCACATCTACGCTCCGTCGCCCACCGAGTCGGCGACGACTCAGCCTGCCGATCCGGTCCAGCTGCAATTCCTCACCGAGCAGGCCATTCGCGATCATCTGATCGAAGCGATCGACACGACGCGCAACGGTGACGCAGTCAGCCTCGCGACGTTTTATCTTGCCGATCGCAAGGTCGTGCAGTCGCTGCTGAACGCCGCGTCGCGTGGCGTGAAGGTGCGGCTGATCCTCGATCCGAACAAAGATGCGTTCGGACGCCAGAAAGACGGCGTGCCGAATCGCCCGGTCGCAGCCGAGCTGGTGCGCAGGAGCAATGAAAAGATCCAGGTGCGGTGGTACCGCACGCATGGCGAGCAATTCCACACCAAGCTGGCACTCGTCACCCACGGCGACCGGCTGATCGCATCGCTGGGCTCGGCGAACCTCACTCGCCGCAACCTCGGCAATTACAATCTGGAAGCGAATGTCGCGATCGAGTTGCGGGCCGCTTCACCGCTGGGCATCGAGCTGGTCGGCTATTTCGACCGGCTGTGGCACAACGACGGTCCACCGGGCACCAGTTTCACCGCCGCTTTCGGCGCCTGGAAAGATGACGACAGCGGGCGTTACTGGCGCTATCGCTTGATGGAAGCGACCGGCTTGAGCACGTTCTAAGTCGAGTGACGCGCGCTTGGATTTCTGGCGCTGCAGGTATCGATACTGCCACGGCGGCATACGATCTTTGGCCGGCAACGCCCACAAGCCACGGCGCGCGGCGCGTGCCTCATCTTCCAGCTCGATCAATGATCGATCGTGGATGGTGCGTCGATACACCCAGACGTGACCATCGCGCACCATTGCCTTCGCGACATCGAGCCGATCGGGCTCGCGATACACTCGAGCGATCTTGCGGCCGTAACGATCGGTCTCGATCACAGCGACGAACACCTTACGATCGCCGATCAGTTTGACGAGCGCGGCACGGGCAGTGTCGCCGTAGGGCTGAGTTTTTTCCGGCGCGTCGATGTCCTGCAGGCGCACGTCGATGTCGCGCCCCTTCGCTGGCCGCACCAGGAAGCTGTCGCCATCGAAGATCTTGCCCACTGTGCCTGAGAAATCCTGCTGGTCCGCACACGCCGCCGCCGACAGCACGCACACGCTGACAAAGCACAACCAACCTTTGATGAACTCAGCAAACATCGGAATTGAGCGCGCCGGGAGTCCGGCGCGTGGCGACTATTCGGGGCGGGGCTCGTTGCCCCCGCCGCGCAGCTTGCGCAATGTTGGCTGATCGTCGGCGACCAGCACCGCGGTCTGTTTCGTCAGATCCAGCGCGACTTTCTGGGCAGCAGATTCAAACGCCGCCGCGACCGCGCTCATGCGGTCTTCGGTCGCGCTCACTCGTGAATCGCTGCTGACAGTGCCCACCAGTCTGCGATCGGCTACACGGATCAAGCGACCGATGATCATCACATGCGCATCGGGCGTCTGGCTCTGCCCGTATTCGGCTTCGAAGTTGCGCACCTCGACATCGAGCGTGTAGTCGTTGGCCACCCGCGACTGCTCGGCGGTGACACTGCGAAACAAGTGCTGATCGTTCATGGTCGCAACCAACATGGTCTGCACCACTTCGACAGTCCGTCCGCCCCAACGCACGCGCCGGAAGTAATCCAGCTCTCGCCCCTTGAGCACGGCAATCCGCTCCGTATCGAGACCCGGCGCGAAGTCCGGGCGACCGATGGAAACATCCACCGGCGTGCTCGGTGCGCCAGTCAACGCGCCAGTACGCGCCGACGCAATCACATACGCGCTCGGCACCGGCACATCGCTGTCGAACAGCGAGTTGGTGCATGCGGTACAAGACAACGCGGCAACAGCGGCGACCCACCCGGTTCTCATGCGCGTGCTCATTTCCTGATTTCGACGCCGCTCTCCGGCGGCTCATACAGAATTTGCGACGGGTTCTGCTGCAGGCTGCGCGACAGGTCGCGGAATTCGCGTGCCGCCTGACGCGTTTCGCGCATCAGCCGTTCCAGCTCGAACAAGCCCTGTTCGGTGAAGTTGCCAAGCTGAACTTCGCTCTTTTGCGTGAAGGTGTCGACGCGCGCGGACGCCTCGGCGAGGTGGCTCGCGATCTCGTTCATGCGAGCCAGCGCCGTCTGCACTTCCGGCCGGGCATCGGCCGTCATGCCACGCAACGATTCCGAAGCACTGTGAATCTCGACGACCGTGGCACGCAACTCAGCGACCAGCGACTGCACATCCTTCGCCGTCTGCGGCATGGTCGTCATCGTGTCGCGCATCCCTTTGATCGTGTCGGCAATGCCGGCGAGATTCTCGTCGGAGACCACCCGTGATATGCGCTCGAGCAGCGTGTTCGCACGACCCATCATTTCCGGCAGGCTGGCGAGGAATGCATCGAAGTCGGACTCGACCGCCTCGATCACGGGATATTGTTCGCCCTGCGCCAGCGGTGCGTTGCGGTCCACATCGGAGGCTTCTTTCAGATTCACATACAGCAGCCCGGTCACGCCCTGCAGACCGAGGCTGGCACGAGTGGCCGCCGAAACCGGCGCGGACTGGTCGATTTCGACCACCACGTGGACGCGGGTCGCATTGCTGGAATCGATCGAGAGCCGGCGCACCCGCCCGACATCCACGCCGAGGAAACGAACCGGGCTGCCGCGGTCCAGGCCGCTGACCGAGCCGGTGAAGTAAATCTCGTAGCGCTTGTACTCGCGGCCGTCGTTCGCGTCCGTGTACCAGAGCACGAAGCCCACCGCCATGGCGATGACCAGCAGGATGAAGGCGCCGACGGCGACGTAATGAGCGTCTCTTTCCATGCTGACTTACAAAGCCGCCTGTGCCGCGCGGGCACGGGGGCCGTGGAAGTACTCCTGAATCCAGGGATGCGGGTTTTTCATGATGCCGTCGAGCGTATCGACCACGATTTTCCTGTCAACCAGCACCGCCACGCGGCTGCAGGTGGCCAGCAGCGTATCCAGGTCGTGGGTAATCATGACGATGGTCAGCTTCAGACTGCGATGCAGATAGGTCACCAGCTCGTCGAAACCGGCAGCCGAGATCGGATCGAGGCCGGCGGTCGGCTCATCGAGAAACAACAAAGCCGGGTCCAATGCCAGCGCCCGGGCCAGCGCGGCGCGCTTGACCATGCCGCCGGACAGCTGTGACGGCAGTTTGCCGCCCGCGTCCACCGGCAGCCCGACCATGCGCAGCCGCAGTTCGGTCAACGACTCCAGCGCCTCCGGCGAGGCATCGAAATACTCGCGAATGGGCAATTGGATGTTTTCCGCCACGGACAGCGAGCTGAACAGAGCACCGTGCTGAAAGGTCACGCCGTAACGCCGCTTGACCGACAGCAGTTCCGACTCGCTCATCTGAGTGATGTCCCGGCCCTCGATCAACACTTGCCCGGACGAGGGTCGCTGCAGACCGAGCATGGTCCTGAGCAGCACCGACTTGCCGCTGCCCGAGCCGCCGACGATGCCGAGCACTTCCCCGGCCATTACGTCCAGGCTCACGCCGTCGTGCACGACCTGGGTGCCGAAGCGGTTGACCAGGTTGCGCACCGAAATGATCGGGGTTGGCTCGCTGGCACTCATCAGAAGTCCAGCTCCACGAACACCACGGCGAAGATCGCGTCGGCGAAGATCACCAGGAAGATCGACTGCACGACCGCCACCGTCGTCAGCCGGCCCAGCTCCCGCGAGGAGTCGCGCACCTGCATGCCGCGATAAGTGCCGACCAGCGCGATCACCATCGCGAACACCGGCGCCTTGATCAGACCGGCCCAGAATGTGGTCGGCGCAAGCGCGGACTGCACGCGAGGAATGAATTGTGACAACGAGATGTCGAGCAACAGCGACGACAGCAGCGCGCCACCCAACAAGCCCATGGCATCGGCAATGATGGTCAGCAAGGGCAACGCGATCAGCAGACCGATCAGGCGCGGCACCACCAGCACTTCGTAAAAATCCACGCCCATGGACTGCAAAGCGTCGATCTCATCGTTCAGCCGCATGACGCCGAGCTCGGCGGCAAACGCGCTGCCGGAACGGCCGGCGACGATGATCGAAGTCAGCAGCACGCCCAGCTCACGCAATACCGAGATCGCCACCAGATCGACGGTGAAGATCTCCGCACCGAACGAGCGCAACTGCTGTGCACCGAGATAGGCCACGATGACGCTGATCAGGAACGCGATCAGCGAGACGATGGGAATGGCCTGAATGCCTGTCTCATATACATGCCGCGCGATGGACGGCAGACGCAGGTTATGCGCGCTGCGCATGGCGCGAACCATGGTCGCCGCGATCCGCCCGAAGAAGCCCACGGCATCGCGGGTCTGTTTGACCTGCTGAACCGTGCCCCGCCCGATCCAGACCACAGCATCCCGCAGCGACGACTTGCCCGTCACCGCCTCGCCCGGTTGAGCCTTCTTCTGTTCGAGCAGCTCGTCGAGGAACGCGAAATGCGCCGGCCGCTCGCCCACCACTTCGATCCGCCCGCCGGCGGATCTGGCGCGCTCCAGCCAATTGCGTAACAGCCAGGCGCCGGACAGATCCAATGTTTCGATGCCGCTGAAGTCGAGCTGCACGCGCTGGCTCTGGTCGCTGAGTTGCGCGAGCGAGCTTTCGATCTCACGGAGATTGTCGATGCACCAGCCGCCGCGCAGCCGCAGCGTCAGTCCATCGCCAGATCGTTCCGATTCGAATAGCACCGGGTTGAGTACCGTCACACCGTGGAAGACGCGCGCAAGATTAGCAGATGTGCACAGTCGTATTATTGAGGCGGTCGACCACAACGCGCCGGCCCGCTCCCTGTTCCGCCGCCGCCGGAAAGTCCCGCGGCGCCTTCAGACTGCCAACACATCGCGATATCCTGCTGGATTCCGCCAGTCCACACCGGGATCCGAACGATGACCGAAGTCGAGCACCTGGTCGAAGCGACCTACCTGGGCAACACGCTATGGCGCTGGACCGTGGCCGCCGGCATCGCCATCGCCGCCTTTCTGCTTCTGCTGCTGATCCGCAGCGCCGTCCAATCCCGCTACCAGAAGCTGGCCGCGACGCCCGAGGTCGAGTTCCTGGAGCTGCCGTTCAAGGTCATCAGTCGCACCACCCTCCTCACCGTGCTGGTGACGTCGCTGTTCATCGGCTCGCAGTGGCTGAAGCTGCCGGATGCGGTCACCAAGGGGCTGCTGACCGTGTTCACCATCGCGGTGTTCTGGCAGATCGGCCTGTGGGTCAGCATCGCAGTGCTGGCGGCACTGGAGAGAAAGCGCCAGGCCTCGGATCCGGCGGCCGCCAGCTCCATGGGCATCATCGGCTTCCTGGCGCGCGCGACCATCTGGTCGTTCGTCGTGCTGTTGACGCTGGACAACCTGGGGGTTCAGATCAAGCCGCTGCTGGCCGGTCTGGGTATCGGCGGTATCGCCGTCGCGCTGGCGGCCCAGAATATTCTTGGCGACCTGTTCGCGTCCCTGTCGATCACGCTCGACCGGCCGTTCGTGGTCGGCGATTCGCTGCAGGTGGATGATTTCAACGGCACGGTCGAATACATCGGCGTGAAGAGCACGCGGCTGCGCAGCCTCAACGGCGAGCAGATCATCATGCCGAACTCGAACCTGCTCAGCAGCCGCATACGTAACAACTCGCGGATGAATACGCGGCGCGTGGTGATCAGTATCAGCGTCGACCAGCAGACCCCGGTGGAAAAATTGCAGCAGATCCCCGGCAAGATCCGCGAGCTGATCGAGTCGCACCAGCCGATCCGCTTCGACCGCTCGAACTTCTCCAAGATCAGCACGACATCCTTCGACTTCGAAGCGGTGTACATCGTGCTCACGCCGGACTTTGCCAAGCACATGACCATCCTGCAGGACATCAACCTGCGGCTGGTGGAGTGGCTCGACAAAGAGCGCATCATGCTCTGGTCGCCGCAGCGGCTGTACTACGTGGACTCGAAGCCCGGCGCGCGCCCTTCTCTGGAAGAAAAGGCGCTGCCGACGTCGCGGGACAGCTGAGTTATTTGATACTGCCGATGGCGCGGACGCGGCTCTCCGGAGCCTGCGTCTGCTCGAGCGCTTCCATGAAGCGACGCGTCCAGGCCGCAATGTCGTTGCGACGGAGCACTTTCATCATATCGGCGTGACGTTCACGTCGTTCGCTCAGCGGCATGGATAAAGCCGCCTGCATCGCATGGCTCACACCGCGAACGTCGTAAGGATTCACGAGCAGCGACGACGCCAGCTCACGCGCGGCGCCCGCGAGATTGGAAAGAATCAGCACGCCTGGATCGGCCGGATCCTGGGCCGCGACGAACTCCTTCGCGACCAGATTCATGCCATCACGCAACGGCGTCACCAGGCCGACCTTGGCGGCGCGCAGAAATCCCATCAGCGTGGCATGCGGGAAGTTGCGGTTGAGATAACGAATCGGCGTCCAGTCAGTGTCGGCGAAACGGCCATTGGTACGACCCGCCGCTTGCTCCAGCGCCTGCCGAATCTCCGCGTACGCACGCACGTCGGTGCGCGATAGCGGCGCGATCTGAATGTATGTAATGCGCCCGAGGTTCTCGGGATGAGTTTCCAGAAACTGCTGGTAGGCGGAGAAACGCTCCACCAGACCTTTGCTGTAATCGAGCCGGTCCACGCCCATCATCAGCGAGCGTCCCATCAAGCTGTCGGTCATGCGCCGGACCACATCGGTGGTGCTCGCTTCGAGCGCTTCATTCTCGACTGCGGCAACATCGATACCGATCGGGAACACTTCCGCGCGGATCACACGATCGCCGATCCGAATGCGGCCATCGGGCCGCACTGCTTCGGCACCAAACAAATGCTCGATGCCGCTATGGAACGAGCGCAGGTCGTTCTGTGTCTGGAACCCGACCACGTCGTAGCTGGTGAGATCGCGCAGCAGCTCCGCGTAGCACGGCAACACGCGCAGCATCTCGATGTTGGGAAACGGAATGTGCAGAAAGAAACCCATCGGGCGCTGCACGCCCAGCTCGCGCAGCCGACGGCCCAGCGGAATCAGGTGATAGTCGTGCACCCAGATGAGATCCCGCGGCTGCAACAGCGGCAGTAGTTTCTGCGCGAAGATGCGATTGACGTTCTCATAGGCTTCGCGCTGCTCGTTCGAGTAGCGCATGCCCTTGGAGAAATAATGGAACAAGGGCCACAACACGTCGTTGGAGTAGCCGTTGTAATAGAGCTCGAATTCGGCTTTGCGCAGCTCGATGGTGGCGTAGGTGACGCCGTCGCGGATGTGCAGATCGGGATCGCCGGGCTCACCCTCGCTGGTTTCTCCGCCCCAGCCGAACCATAGCCCGCCCGTGCGCTTGAGCGCGCTGAGAATGCCCACCGCAAGTCCACCGGGCGCGGCCGATTTGCGTGGCAGGGAGATCCGGTTGGAAACGCAGACAAGTCGTGTCATCTAGCGGGTGTACTCGATAGCGACCTACGAGAAAAAGCTGCGGCGCACAGCTGGCTACAACTTGACCCAACGTCCCAAGGACCGAAATAGTTTCACAAAACCCCTACTGCCGTTTCGCGAATTTCATGACCAGCGTTGTCGTCGGACCTCGTTCCTGCGCGACCTGAGGGGAAATTACCAGACGATTCAATCAATTGATAAAAACCCCACAGCCGACGCGCGGCGCGAAGGCTGCATTCACCGGATGAATAGCCGCGTTGCTGCCTGCAGCGGTGCTGGAAACGCTAGAATCCGCGCCCCTATCGATGCAGTTGTCGTTTGGAGTGCTGCGGCCCATGAAAAAGCCCATCAACGTTGCCATCACCGGCGCCGCCGGTCAGATCGGCTATGCCCTCGCCTTCCGTGTCGCCTCCGGCGCCATGCTGGGCCCCGATCAACCGATCAACCTGCACCTGCTGGAAATCACGCCGGCACTGGGTGCGCTCCAGGGTGTGGTGATGGAGCTCAACGACTGCGCGTTCCCGACGCTCAACAAGATCGTCGCCTCCGATGACGCGAAGGTCGCCTTCAAGGATTGCGATGTGGCGCTGCTGGTCGGCGCGCGTCCGCGTGGCCCGGGCATGGAACGTAAGGACCTGCTGCTCGCCAACGCGCAGATCTTCTCGGCACAGGGCAAGGCCCTCGATGCGGTCGCAAATCGCAACGTGCGCGTGCTGGTCGTCGGCAACCCGGCGAACACCAACGCGCTGATCGCTCAGCGCAACGCGCCTGGCCTGAATCCTCGCAATTTCACCGCGATGGTTCGTCTGGATCACAACCGCGCGCTGTCGCAGCTCGCCGAGAAGACCGGCAGTCACAACACGCAGATCAAGAAAGCCATCATCTGGGGCAATCACTCGGCCACTCAGTATCCGGATCTGCATCAGACCACCGTCGACGGCAAGCCGGCGCTGTCGCTGGTCGATCAGCAGTGGTACGCCGAAACGTTCATTCCGGTCGTGCAGCAGCGCGGCGCGGCCATCATCAAGGCTCGTGGCCAGTCGTCGGCGGCTTCGGCGGCTTCCGCTGCCATCGACCACATCCGCGACTGGGTGCTGGGCACGCCGGAAGGCGATTGGACCAGCATGGCGGTCCCTTCGGACGGCAGCTATGGCATTCCGGAAGGTGTCATCTATGGCTATCCGGTGACCTGCAAGAACGGCGACTACCAGATCGTGCAGGGCCTGTCGGTCAACGACTTCAGCCGCGCGCGCATGGATGCCACTCACAAGGAACTGCTGGAAGAGAAGGACGGCGTGAAAGAGCTGATCTGAGTCTCTGACTGCCGCAGGGCCTGGCCCCGGCAATAAAACAGGACGGCGAACGTGTCACCCGATGCGTTCGCCGTTTTCTTTTATGCGTCCTTTAGCGCCATGCCCGACTTGCCGGTGTACGCCGCGCAAGTTACTGTCGTCGGCACCGCGCGACACAGCATGCCGTGACTACACTGTCGGACATTCCGACCGAAGCTTTCGCTACCTCTTCCGGCTTGTCTCGCGCACAGCTTTCAAGAGGTTCACATCGTGAGCAGCGTGATTTGGTTCCTGGTGTTCGTGCTTGGCGCACTGACGCTCGCTTATAACCGCGCTTCGTTACTGACCACGACGCTGGTGTATGGCGGCGGTTTGCTGGCCTATGGCTGGTTTGGCGATCCCTCGTTCGCCTGGCTGGTCGTGCTGTGGGCGGTGCTCGCAGTGCTGGTATTCCTGAACATCGACGCACTGCGCATTCGTTTCATCTCGCGCCCGTTCCTGCGCACCTATCGACGCATGCTGCCGTCGATGTCACAAACCGAAAAAGACGCACTCGAAGCCGGCACCGTGTGGTGGGACGGCGAGCTGTTCACCGGCGGTCCGGATTGGGAAAAGCTGCTGTCCGCCGCCGCGCCGAAGCTGACCGCCGAAGAGCAGGCCTTCATCGACGGTCCGTGCGAAGAGCTGTGCCGCATGATCGACGATTGGGACATCACGCATCGTCGCGCCGATCTGCCGCCGCACATTTGGGAATACGTGAAGAACAAAGGCTTCTTCGCGATGATCATCCCGAAGAAATATGGCGGCCTGGAATTCTCCGCCTACGCTCACTCGTGCGTGCTCGTGAAGCTGTCGAGCCGCTCCGGCGTGGTGGCATCGACGGTCGCCGTGCCCAATTCGCTCGGCCCCGGCGAACTGCTGCTCCACTACGGCACGCAGGAGCAACGTGATTACTACCTGCCGCGACTGGCTCGCGGCGAAGAGGTGCCTTGCTTCGCACTGACCGGCCCGCGCGCTGGCTCCGATGCCGCGTCGATTCCGGATTTCGGCGTGATCTGCAAAGGAACGTTCGAGGGCCGCGAGATCCTCGGCGTGAAGTTGAACTTCAGCAAACGCTACATCACGCTGGCACCGGTCGCGACTGTCATCGGCCTCGCATTCAAGCTGTTCGACCCGGACAAATTGCTGGGCGAAGACAAGACCGATTACGGCATCACGTGTGCCCTGATCCCACGCAATACCGCAGGCATCACCATCGGCCGTCGTCACTTCCCGCTGAACGCGCCGTTCCAGAACGGCCCCATCCAGGGCAAGGACGTGTTCGTGCCGCTCGATTATCTGATCGGCGGGATGAAGATGGCCGGCCAGGGCTGGCGCATGCTGGTCGAGCAGCTGTCGGTTGGCCGCTGTATCTCGTTGCCATCGAGCGCGACGGGTGCCGCGAAGGCCGCAGTGTTCGGGACTGGCGCTTACGCTCGCATCCGCCGGCAGTTCAATGTTTCAGTCGGCCAGTTCGAAGGCGTGATGGAAGTGCTGGCGCGCATGACCGGCACTACCTACATCATGGACGCCGCGCGGTCCGTCACCGCCGGCGCGATCGATGGCGGTGAGAAGCCATCGGTGCCGTCGGCGATGTTGAAGTATCACCTCACCGAATACGGCCGCGTGATCGCGAACGATGCGATGGACATTCACGGCGGCAAAGGCATCTGCCTGGGCCCGAAGAACTACCTGGGTCGCGGTTACCAACTGGTTCCCGTCGCCATTACGGTGGAAGGCGCGAACCTGCTGACACGCAGCCTGATCATCTTCGGTCAGGGCGCAATTCGCTGTCATCCGTTCGTGTTGCGTGAAATGAACGCCGCCAAGGACAAGGACAAGCGCAAGGGCACCCTCGAATTCGACAAGGCGCTGTTCGGCCACATCGGCTTCACGATCAGCAATGCCGTGCGCTCGATGGTGATGGCGCTGACGCTCGCGCGCTTCTCGAAGGTGCCGGACACGGGCCCGACGCAACGTTTCTATCAGCACATCAATCGTTTCAGCGCCTCGTTCGCGTTCGCCACCGACGTAGCGATGCTGACGCTCGGCGGCTATCTCAAGAAGAAGGAAAGCCTGTCGGCACGCCTCGGCGATGTGCTGTCGTGCATGTATCTGGCCTCGATGGTGCTGAAGCACTACGAGAACCAGGGCCGTCAGGAAGCGGATCTGCCGATGGTCGAATGGGCCTGCCGCACACTGCTGTACAAGGCTCAAGAGCAGCTGCACAGCTTCTTGCGCAACTTCCCGAATCGGTTCCTCGCGGGCTTCATGCGGCTCTTCATCTTCCCGCGCGGCCAGACGTATCACGCGCCGTCGGATCCGCTCAGCCATCGGCTGGTCGAGCAAATCATGCACCCGACCATCACGCGCGATCGGTTGACCGACGGCGTCTATCGCACGGTCGAACCGACCAATGCGCTGGGCCTGTTGCATGAAGCGATGGTGTTGAGCGAAACCGCCGAGCCGTTGGAAAAGCGCATTCGTGTCGATGGCGTGAAGACCGGCAAGGTCACGGCGCTCGATCTGCCCGGACAGATTCAGCAGGCGCTGGCGGCGGGCATCCTGTCCGAGACCGAAGCGGCGATGTTGCGCGACTATGATCGGCGCGTGATGGACCTCGTCAATGTCGACGACTTCAGCACTGAAGAGCTGGCGGCCGGCCATCAGCCGGTGGAGATGCGTCAGGCTCGCGTCAGCAACGCGTAACTCTCTTCTAGGCGGTGGAGCTTCCACCGCCTTCCTGCCGCGAGTACATTACCGACGTACACCTCACGTGTACGCTCTCCGTTTGCGTGGGATTCATCATCCGACCCGCCGGTTGACGCGAACCAGGAGCGTACCTGTCAACGCTCATCCCCTCGGAGTCCTTCAAGAATGAAACATCAACTCAAGGCTCGATTCGTGCTCGCCGCGGCGGCTGCTCTTTCCATCGGCGCGGGCCTCGCTTTCGCCGAGGACGTGAAGCGCACGCCTTCGCCCGCCGGCGCCGAGGTGTATTTCATCGCACCCGCGGATGGCGCGACGGTCACCAGCCCGGTGACGGTGAAGTTCGGCTTGAAGGGCATGGGCGTCGCCCCGGCCGGCATCGCCTTCGACGGCACCGGCCATCATCACCTCATCATCGATGCGGACCTGCCGGCCGCCGGCGCACCGATTCCGACCGACGCGAATCACGTGCACTTCGGCAAAGGCCAGACCGAAACGACGCTCGAGCTCAAGCCCGGCAAGCACACGCTGCAGCTGCTGCTCGGTGACTTCACCCACGTACCGCACGATCCGATCGTGACATCCAAGAAAATCACGATCACGGTGAAGTGACGCGGTCCATCCTGCATGTAGACATGGACGCGTTCTACGCGTCCGTGGAGATGCGCGACAATCCTGAGTTGCGCGGTAAGCCAGTGATCGTAGGCGGCCTCGGCGGACGTGGCGTCGTCGCGGCCGCTTCCTATGAAGTGCGCAAATACGGCGTGCATTCCGCCATGCCGATGCGCGAAGCATTGAAACGCTGCCCGCACGCGGTATGCGTGAAGCCCCGTTTCGAACAATACAAAGCGGTTTCCGCCACTGTCTTCGAGATCTTCCATCGCTTCACGCCGCTCGTCCAGGGACTGTCGCTGGATGAGGCTTTCCTCGACGTGACTCACAGCCAGCGCGCACTGGGGCCGGCGGAATCGATTGCGCGGCAGATCAAGGAACTCATTCTTCAGCAGACTCAGCTGACGGCGTCGGTTGGCGTCGCGCCGAATAAACTGGTTGCGAAAATTGCCTCCGATTTGCGCAAGCCGGATGGTTTGGTGGTCGTGCCACTGGAACAAGTGACGTCGATTCTCGACCCGCTTCCGATCCGACGGCTGCATGGGCTTGGCAACAAGACGGCCCCGCTACTCGAGCGACTCGGCATCGTTACTTTGCGTGACCTGCGGCTCGCGCCCGATGCGACGCTACGATCGGTGTTCGGGAAATACACGTCGCAGATGAAGGCGCGCGCAGCGGGAGAAGATGATCGCCCGGTAATTCCAGATTACGACGAGAAGCAGATCTCTTCGGAAACGACGTTCGATAAAGACATCGTCGATCCCTCGCAACTCCATGCCGTGCTCGCGCAGCTGGCTGATCGAACGGCCGCCCGCTTGCGAGCGCAGGGCTGGTTGTCCGAGCGCGTGACGGTGAAGATCCGGCGTCACGACTTCAAGACGTACACTCGTCAATGCGCCATTCGCCCCGCCACCCAGGAAACCAGGCCTCTGGCTGTCGCGGCGGCGAAACTACTCGACGAATGGATCAAGGCGCAGCCTCGCACGCCGATTCGCCTGCTCGGCGTTGGGGCGGGGGATCTCACTGCGCAGCCACAGCTGGAATTGTTCGCTGCGCAGGAGTCGAAAAAGAACCAGCATCTGGATGCGGCGTTGGATGGCATTCGAGCCAAGTTCGGGAACACGGCGGTGTCGCGCGCGAGCTCGCTGAAGAATCGCGATCCGCGCTGACGAGCGTGTTCGGCACCGTAACCGGCTAGGCTGCAACAGTAATTCCCGCCGCGTGTGATCGACGAGCAGGCTGCACAACGATCTCGACGTGCTGATCCAACGACACCAGCGCCTGCATCAAGCGCTCCAGTGAAATGTTCTGAAGTTTGTAACGCCTGACCTGAGACACCTTCGGCTGACTCATGCCGATGATGGTAGCAGCCTGCGTTTGGCTCAAGTCGCGCTGATCGATCAATTGGTTGAGCTTCATCGCGAGGATTGCCTTCACCGACAGCTCCTCCGCGTCCTCGAAACCGAGGTCTACCAAGACGTTGCCGGTACCCTTGGCATGCTTTCGCTTGTGACTCACAACGTTCTCCCGCTCGCCTGATAGCGGGCGAGCACCGACTTCAATCGCTTTTCAATCAGCTCCACGTCCGGCCGTGGCGTTGCAATGCCGGACTTGGACTTCTTCTGAAACGCATGGAGCACATGTACGGCATCGCCGACCCGCACCGTATAGACCGCGCGGAACGTATTGCCCCGATGATCTCCAATCAGCTCGTACACCCCCGAGCCAACGCCCTTCCACGGCTTGGCCGTTTCCGGCGTACCGCCCAACTGGACGACAAACAGCGCGACGCCCATATCCTTCTGGATGGGAACGGGAAACTCCTTGAAGTCCTTCTTCGAGGAGCCTTCCCAGTAAAGCAGCTTCCGTTGCTCCAGCATCGAGTATACCTGTTCGGATATAGATTTCAAATTGGCGGTCTGACCGCCAGGGCCCCAGGCTCTGGCGTCCCGCAACAACGACATAACATCCGAGATTTCCACTTGGAGTGCTGGTGCAGTAGAGAGTCGTTACATTTGCCTGCGGCTCGACACAGAGTTATCGGGAGTCATCGCCATAGATTCGGCCGCTGTTTGTTTGAGGCTACGCGAGGTGACATCTGTAGTTTCTTCGCGCGCAGCCGAGGCGATGCCAGCGCCGCGGCGCGTGGATCGCGGCGGCTCACTTCACAGGCCACTTCCAATTCTGCCGCGATCAACTGTGTTCCCAGCAGGCGCGTGGTGTGCAGGCGCCGTTTGTCGTTGCTGGCGGCGAAGCGAATCAGATCTGGCCAGAACGCTGGGTTCGTTGGCCAGCGAGGCATCATCAGCTCGCCGTAGCTCGCAGCGATGTATCTGAGTTGCCACAGCGGTGTACCCGCGAGGCGCTGCGCTGTCGCATAAGGCATCGCATACACAACCCGAGCCGCCATCGTATTCGCCGCTACGACATGCCACGCGTGGATCAGCGCCAGCTCACAGAACGCATACTGGGGCGAGGAATCGCCCATGACACCGTAGCGATCAAACACTGACGTCGATGTCGACGCCGTGGCGTTTGCGCACACCGCGTCCCAGAAGTGTTCGCTCTCAAAACCCAGCGAATATAGGGTGTACGGCAACTCCGCGAGCGCGCGTATCGCGCGCGGAGATAACGACGCTAAAGCCGCGCGCTCTCGCAGCGGAATGTGCTGCAGCTGTGTCCCGCCTCCCGCGGCATCGCACTCGGCTACGAGCAATTCCAAATAGTCGACGTTGAGTTGATGAATGCGCGCGAGCAGCGCGGGCTCGAGCACCGGCGGGCGGGCTTCGCCTTCGCGATCGAGCGAGTCGCTCTCGACCTCGATCCGATGTGCACCTGCATCGTTAACTAAAGATCCTTCCGTGTGACTTTGTGACATGTCGCTTCCTGCGAATTCGATGGGCCCGCGATTTAATCGGGGCTTTACGGGAACGTCAATGGCGGAGCACACTATACGCGCCGTTTCGTCGCGATCGATGCAAACAAACTGCGACGATCGGCAGACAAGTCAACAACCACGGATGGATCGCGCAACAAGGAGTTCGCATGGACACCAGCAACGAGTCGTATCGACACGAGCGCCACCGCCAGGAATTGGCGCTCCGCATGATTCGTCACGAGGCACGCACGTGCACGATTCGCGAATGCACCGGCCTCACTGACGATCGTATTCGCCGCCTCTACCGCTCCTATGCACACGAGCTGAGCGAGTCGCCCGTGCGTCGACGGCGCGGCAAATCACCACGGCAAGTCACGTACTTCGTACGAAACACGCGCGCGCAGTTCGAGTCGTCACTGCTAGCAAGCGCCTTCGCGGCCTTCGGCCTGTTACATGCGCAACGGAATATCGGAGCGAAAGAAAATGCACTGACTGAGGTCGACTCAGTCGAGTACGGCCGGCTGTTCTGCGACGCCTACGAAACACACCAACAGCTGCTCAACGCGCAAACTTTCTCGTTCGAGCACGCGTGGTTCTTGCTCCGACTGCTGAATTGCAGCGGCGACCTGCGCGCCGTGCGCTGTCGACATTGCGACAGTTACTACCTCCGCGACAAATTCAACCTGTGCAGGCACACCTGTCCGACATGCAGACTGAAGCAGACGCGCGGCCACCGTGCCTCGCCTACACGACCCTGCTCCAGTTCACGCGCTGTAACGCGCGGCTGATAAACTGCAGGCATGCCGTCGCGCTTGCCGAACATACTCGCCGGGCCCTACCTGGAACGTGCCGCGCACCGTCGTAAGGACGAGGCGCATGTGCGGGCCGCGCTAGCCGACCCGCTGACGTGGTTCGTGCCGGTCTGGCAAACGCGTAACTTCATTATTCGACAAGGCGATCTGATGGCCGCTCACTTCGTGACCGGCATGCAGACACTCTGCCTGACCGAGGCCAACGACTACGTGCTCCTCGGCGAGTTTCGCGGCCACTCGGTTTTTGCTGTCGGGCTGTCGGGCGAACGCCCGCAACTGGCCGACCCGACCGTGGACTTCCAGGATCTGCGCATGCTCGCCGGCGCGCTCCCGCCCGAAGAGGCCGGCTTGCTGGCGTATGCGCGGGCGATGATCCACTGGCGCGAGACCCACCGATTCTGCGGTCGCTGTGGCTCGCCGACCGCCGCGGTCGACGGCGGTCATGTGCTCAGATGCAGTAACGAAGGCTGCCGTTCGCAGCAGTTTCCCCGCATCGACCCGGCAGTCATTGTGCTGGTCACGGACGGCGAGCGCGCCTTGCTCGGCCGTCAGGCCAGCTGGCCGGCGGGCCGCTACTCGACGATTGCCGGCTTCGTCGAGCCGGGCGAGAGCCTGGAGGACGCCGTCGTGCGCGAAGTGCACGAGGAAACCGGCGTGGACGTGGGCGCGGTGGACTACCATTCGTCGCAGCCCTGGCCGTTCCCGTCATCGCTCATGTTGGGGTTCACGGCATACGCCCGTAGCACGGATATCTCGCGAGTCGATGACGAGCTAGAGGACGTACGCTGGTGGACCCGCGAGGAGATCGCGGGAGGGGCGGTCGCGCTGCCGATCACCCATTCGATCTCCTTCCGGCTGGTCGAGGACTGGTACGACTCAGGCGCGGAGCGCCCACTGCGCGAGGAGCCCGGCGTACGGATGTGGCAACTCCCACGCCGCTGACCGCGCCACCCATGCGCCTATTTTCAGCGCGCATTCATCCACCGTTGGAACTGCTGCACTACAATCCCTCGCCATGTGCCTGCTCGTCCTCGCTTGGAAACACCACCCTCGTTACCGCTTGATCCTCGCCGGCAACCGCGACGAGTTTCATGACCGTCCGGCCGCGCCGCTGAATTGGTGGCAGGACGACGCGCGCATTCTCGGCGGGCGGGACCTGAAAGCTGGCGGCACCTGGCTCGGCGTGGCCCGCTCGGGACGGTTCGGCGTCGTAACGAACTATCGCGACCTGCAGGCGCCGGTGGAAAACGCGCCATCGCGCGGCCAGCTGATCCCGCGCTTCCTCACGGGCGCCACCTCCCCAAAGGAATTCCTGGACGACCTGCGCGGCGCGGCGCCTCGCTACTCGGGCTTCAACCTGCTGGTCGGCGGTACCCGCGCGCTCTACTACTTCTCCAATCGTGGCCCGAACCCCACGGCGCTGGCGCCGGGCGTGTACGGGTTGAGCAATCATCTGCTCGACACACCGTGGCCCAAGCTGGCGCGCACGCGCGCGCGGTTCGACGCCTTGCTGTCCCAGCCGGAAATCTCGCCGGAAGATCTGTTCACCATGCTCGGCGATCGCGAGCAGGCCAGCGGCTCCGACCTGCCATCCACAGGCTTGCCCGAGGATTGGGAACGCGTGGTGTCCGCGCCATTCATCGTGAACGAGCGCTACGGCACGCGCTGCTCCAGCGTACTGCTGGTGGAGCGCACCGGCCGCACGATCCTTCAGGAACGCCGCTTCGATGCCGCCGGCATCCAAAGCGGCAACTCACGTTTCGAGTTCACTAGTGCCGAGGTGCCCGAGGTGTGGTTCGAAGCCGAGGATCCCGACGAGACCGTGGCGACCGACACTTCGTTCGATTCCTCGCCGGAATAGCTTACCGAGCGGCGCTCTCGTGACAGCGAGGATGCGTGCGATAGCGACTGGAATGCTGGCGACGGCATTGCTGTTGCCATTGCAAGCGGCTGCCAAAATCGATGTCGCCATTCCCGAAGTCAGCGACGCGATCGAGACCAACGTTCGCGCCTTCCTGAGTCTCACGCGCTACGCCGATCGGGACGACGTCACCCCCGAAGTCATGAGCCGTTTGCAACGGCGCATCGTCACCGAGACGCGGCAGGCCCTCGAGCCTCTCGGCTTCTACGAGCCCGAGGTCACCTACGAGGTGAAGCAGGAAGGCGACCTCTGGAGGGTGACCATTCACATCCAGCCTGGCCGGCCGGTGCGTCTGTCGGAAGTGAACATCAATGTAGTCGGACCTGGCGCGAACGACCGCGCGATTCGCGAACTGCTCGCCGAGCAGGAGATCAAGCCCGGCCTGCGCCTGAATCACGGCACTTACGACCGAGTCAAAGGCAACCTGGTGCGCGTGGCCAAGCAGGAGGGCTATCTCGAAGCCAGAATCACGCGGCATGACCTGGTGATCGATCGCGCCGAGCGACGTGCCAATGTGGACCTCGAAGCCGACACGGGCGAGCGCTATTTGTTCGGCGAGATCAACATCGCTCAGGATGTGATCACCGACGAAGCCATGCGCCGCCTGTTACGCATGCATCCCGGCGATCCATACACACTCGACACGCTGCTCAGAACGCAGTACGTGCTCGACGACACACAGTACTTCTCGGTGGTCGACATCGAGAGCGGCGATCCCGATCCGGTCACGCGCACCGTACCCATGACGGTCACGGCGGAACCGAGCAGGAAACATCGTTACGCAGCCGCCGTCGGTTATGGCACCGATACCAAAGCGCGGGGCAAGTTCACCTGGGACAATCGACGCGTCAACCAGGACGGCCACAAGTTCAAGCTCGAGCTGCTGGGCTCGTCGATCGTCACCGACCTCACCGGTCGTTACATCGTGCCGGTCATGGACATCGCGCTGGAAAAACTGGAGTTCACCGGCACGCTGCGCGACGAGGAGCTCGGCGACACTCGCTCCAAACGAGCTGAAGTCAGTGCCGGTCTCACGCAGGTGCTGGGCCGCTGGCAGCGCGTGCTGAGAGTCGCGGTCGCCGAAGAAGAGAGTATCGAAGCCGACGGCACCTCGAGCACGAACTTTTATATCGTGCCCAGCGTCGGTTTCTCGACGCTGCCCAGTTACATCATCGGCAGCCGCAGGCGTCCTTACTCCTTTGCGGCCGAATTGCGCGGCTCGCCTGAAACATTGGGCTCGGATGCCTCGTTCTTGCAGCTGCGCATGAAGGGCGAGCGCATCTTCGACATAACCGAGCTGTGGCATCTGCATCTACGCGGCGAGCTCGGCATCAGCCGCATCGCCGCCACGTCCGACCTGCCGACCTCGCAACGTTTCTTCGCGGGCGGTGAGAACAGCGTGCGCGGCTTCGCCCTCAACGAGCTGTCACCCAAGGACGACCAGGGCCGCACCGTCGGCGGACGCAATCTTGCGACCGGCACGTTCGAGGTGGTTCGCGATCTGCCGCGCAATTTCGGAATCGCAGCGTTCTACGACTTCGGCAACGCCTTCGACGAGTTCCGCAAGCCGGAGCTGCAATATTCAGCCGGCCTGGGGGCCCGCTACAACATCGCCGTCGCCAGCTTCGGCGTGGACGTGGCGCAGGCATTGTCCGAACCCGGGCGCAGCCCGCGGGTTCATCTTTACATCGCGACCCAGTTTTGATGCGTACTACGCGCCTCATCCTGATCATTGTCGCGATCATCCTGCTGGTACCGGTGGCATTCGTCGCCATGCTGATGTACTCGGAGGCGGGCCTGCAGATCATTGCAGGTCAACTGTGGCGTCTGGAGCGCTACGACGTAAAGATCGAAGGCGTGTCGGGCACGCTGTCCGGACCGCTGCGCGTCGCTCGCTTCGAGCTGAATCATCCCCGCGTGCACGTGCTGGTGAACGACATCGTCATCGACCCGCAGTTTCGGGGTCTATTGATTCAGACATTGCGGGCCGGGTCGGTGACTGCCCGAGAGTCGCTGGTCGAGCTGCACGATGTCGACCTGCCGCCAAGCACGAAGCCGACACGCTTCCTGCCGGCGTGGCTACGCGTCGACGCGCACAACGTCGAGCTCACCAACGTGCGCTATGTACATATGAACGGCACCGCCATCGAGGCGAAAACCGTCCGTGGCCGCGCGACGATCACCTCGACTCGCTTGCGGGCCAGAGATGTCGCCGTCGATTCCGACCTCTTCGATGCCACGGGTAACGTGCTGCTGCGGGCCGGGGCTACAGTGGCTGTCCCCCTGAGCCTGGCAGGCAACGTCAGCGGCCTGCTGCACCTGCCAGATGTGGACCTCGACCTGAAAGGCTCAGTCGACGGCAACATCGATGTGCTGAATATCCAGGGCGAAATGCTCAAGCCCAGCGCGGCCGTCGCCACCGCCGTGATGACCCGCCCTGAGGACAGCTGGAACATTGCAGGCAAGGTGACTTCCGCGCAGTTCCTGCTCGATCCCTGGTTGAGCAATCCGCCGCTGTCGCTTCGGAATATCGCCCTGGACTTCGAGTTCAACCCGCAAGGTGTGCATGCCAAAGGCCTGGTCGGCGTGCCGGAGATCGACGAGCAGGAACTGCTGGTCGATGCGCGCGGCCACTACGCGGATCGCACGCTGTTTCTCACTGACTCAAACATCAAGCTGCAGGACTCGCCAGCCGCGCTGCAAACGGAAGGCAAGCTGATCTTCGACGGCGCGGCCCCTACGCTCGATCTGTCCGCTCAATGGCAAAGCCTGCAGTGGCCCTTGCGAGGCGAAGCGATCGTCACGAGCTCCAGCGGTGACGGCACATTGCGCGGCCCGTTGCCGTATGACTTTGCCGTCACGACGAGCCTGGCCGGGCCGAACCTTCCGTCCGGTGCAGGCTCGGCCACCGGCGTGATCTCCAAAGAGCAGGTCACGGTGGCGAGCTATTCCGTGAATGCATTGGGAGGATCTCTGACCGGCAACGGCCAGCTGCAATTCGACCAGCCGCGCGCCTGGCGACTCGCGACGCAAACAACGAATGTGAATCCAGCCGGCCTGTTCAAAGATTTTCCCGGCAGCGTGAACATGACGGCCAACGCCTCGGGCGAAGGCTTCGATAAGCAAGCGTCGTTCATCGCCGATGTCAGCGAGCTGCACGGCACGTTGCGAGGCGAACCGCTGCGTGGCCGGGGCTATGTGCAAAGAGATCGTCGAGGCTGGACCGTGAGACACGCCAGCGTCGGCCTCGCCGATGCACGCCTGTCTCTGGATGGCATCTGGAAAGAAACGATCGAAGCGCGCTGGTCGTTGGATGCGCCGTCGTTGGATCGGCTGCTGCCGCGAGCCAAAGGCAGGATTGTCTCCAAAGGCAGCGCCAGTGGACCGTTGAAGTCTCTGCACATCACCGGCGAGCTGACTGCTAACGACATCCGCTATGAGCAATGGCAGGCGGGTCAGCTCACGATCAACGGCGACATCGACGCGAGCGGCCAGTCGCCGTCGCGATTGGTCGCGTCCGCCCGCCGGCTCGGCGCCGGCGAACCGATCGTCGAGAGCCTGCAGCTCAGCGGCGAAGGCACGGCGCTCGATCATCGCCTCAATATGAATGTCACCGGGGCCGCAGCGACACCTCGCGATACACCACCGAGCGCGGAGATGCAGATCGCCGGCACTTACGATCAAAAGGTGTGGAATGCGACGGTCACGACTACGAAGCTCGTGACCGGCAAAGCCGATGACAAGCTGGCCATCGCCGAGCCGGCGACGATCATGGCATCGGGCGACCAGGCGCAGCTCGACAACTTCTGTTTGATTGCAGGCGCCGGTCGCATCTGCGCCAGCGGCAAGTGGCGACGTGCCGGGTCGTGGGAAGGCACGGTGTCTGGTTATGAGATTCCGTTGGCGCTGCTGTTGCCGCCTGCGGGTGAAGAGGCGGAGTACGGCGGGCGCATCGAAGGCCGTGTGCATGCGTTCGGCGCGCCCAATCAGCCGTGGCAGGGCGAAGCGGGTATGCGCATCATCGATGCTGCCATCGTCTATCGCCCGAAGGGCGCCGAGCCCGAAACATTGAACCTGGGCACGGGCGGTCTGGCCGCCACCGCCAAGCCGGAGCGCATCGACTTCTCGTTCGGCGTGCAGGCGTTCACCGATACCTATGTGTTCGCCAATGCGCATCTGGATCGAAACGAGCGCAACGACCTGCTGCATCTGCCGCTGACCGGTGACGTGCGCGCACGCGCGGCTGACGCGAACATTCTGCCGCTGCTGTTCTCCGAAGTAGATAACGCGGCGGGTCTACTGACCGCGAATGCCAACATTCACGGCACGCTCGCCGAGCCCGAAATCAACGGCCGCCTCGAGCTGGCGAATGGCGAGCTGGATTCGTATCGCGTGAACTTCGCGTTACGCAATCTGAATGTGGTCGCCGACCTGGCGAGCAACGGCCTGGATTTTCGCGGCACCGGTCGCGCCGGCGAAGGCGAGCTGGAGGCGGACGGAAGATTCACCTGGAGCGGAGGAAAGTCGCGCGGCAACCTGCATCTGCGAGGCAGTAATTTGCTCGTGGCCGATCTGCCCGAGTATCGGGTAGTCGCTTCGCCCGACCTGCGCTTCGCCATCGACGGCAATCAGGTCAATGTCGCCGGCGACGTACTGATTCCGAGCGCACGCGTGCAGCCCAACCAGATTTCCGGCGCGGTGCGCGCATCGGACGATGCTCGGTACGTTCACGAGACCGAAGCGGAGCGCGCCGGCCGCACTGTCGTGCGCAGCGAAATCAAAGTCACGATCGGCGACGACGTGCGCGTCGACGCCTTCGGCCTGCAAGGCAGGCTGACTGGCGGCGTGGGCACGACCGTGGTCACGGGCGAGATTCCGACCGGTCGCGGCGAGCTCAGCGTCGTCGACGGACGTTACGAGGCGTACGGCCAGAAGCTCGATATCAACAAGGGCGAGTTGCTGTTCGAAGCCTCACCGCTCGACGATCCGGGATTGGACATCGAAGCCCGCCGCAAGATCGAGACCGTGACCGTGGGCTTGAATGTGCGCGGCACGCTGCAACAGCCGCGGCTATCGTTCTTCTCCGATCCGACCATGCCGCAGACTCAGATCGTCACTTATCTATTGACCGGCAAGGCGCCCGATTCGATGAGCCGCAGCGACACTGCGACCATGACTTCGGCTCGCGATACTTTGACCATGCAGGGCGGCGGCCTGCTCGCTTCGCAGATCGGCCGCCGACTCGGTTTGGAAGAGGTGGGCGTCGAAAGCTCGCTCGGCACCGACGGCACTTCGAATACGGCGCTGGTGCTCGGCAAGTTCCTCTCGCCCCGGCTGTTCATCAGCTACGGCATCTCGCTGACAGAATCGATCAACACCCTGAAGCTACGCTATACGATCAGCGACAAGTGGGTGTTCAAGACCGAGTCCGGTCTGAATCAGAGCGCAGATCTCGAATACACGATCGAGCAGTAGCGTTCAATCGAACTGGGTGGGCAGCGAGCGATCGAGGTGGTGCCGATACGCGCACTGGATCTGCGCCACCGTGGTGCGGCCGGTCGACAGCTCCGGCAGCTGGTCGAGCGGAAAAAACTTCACATCGGTGGTTTCGTAGCTGGTCCGGAAATCGCCGCCGGTGATTTCGCAGATGAAGAACAATTTCCAGATGTGGAACAGAAACTTCGGATAATTGTGCTTGTTGCGGTCGTGGACTGCGGCCAGCTTGACGGCTCGTGCGGTGAAACCCGACTCCTGCTCGATCTCTTTTTCAACGGCCTGCGACGGCGTGTCGTTCACATCCGCCCAGCCGCCGGGCAACGTCCACTTGCCATCGACGCGCTCTTTGACCAGCAACACTTGATCGCCACGAAACACGGCGCCGCGCACGTCGACCTTGGGTGTCGAGTAGCCGTCTTCGACCATCCAGGTGGCGCGCACCTGGTCCGGCGTCAGCTCCGACTCGAGCGCCAGCAGCTCGCCGGCGATCTGTGCCATCTCGCGGTAACGCTCGCGATCATATTCTTCCTGTGAGAAATGCAGACCGGTCTGCGACAGCGCCAGCAGGCGTCGTGAAAGATCGAGCACGGACATAGTGACAACTTGGACTTGTTGGCGGATCGGAAGCTTCTCGCGCCAGCGCGGCTCGCGCAACTTCAGAAAGACCGACATGCCAGGGCGTGCTGCACTATCATTTTGCCGCCGAAGCTGACTGTCCCCCGTCCATGAACGCTCCCGCACAGCCCGAGGCTGTTTCCGCCGCTCAACGCATCGACGGCCGCGGCCTCTCCGCCGCTATTTCCGCCTTCCTGATGTGGGGGCTGATGCCGTTATATATGAAGCTGCTGCAGACCATCCCGGTGCTGCAGATCACGGCCCATCGCATGTTGTGGGGCTGTCTGGTCGGCTTGGGCTGGCTGGCGGTGCGCAGCGACACCTACCAGACGTGGAATGCGCTCGGCGATCCGCAAGTTCGCCTCAGACTGTGTGCGTCGGCGACGTTCATTGCCATCAATTGGTTCATTTTCATGTGGGGCATCGCCACTGCCCATGTGGTGGAAATCAGCCTCGGCTATTTCATCGGACCGCTGGTCAACGTAGCGCTCGGCGTGGTGTGTTTTCGCGAGCGACTCAATCGTCTGCAATGGCTATCCGTAGCGATCGCTGCCGCCGGCGTGCTGTATCTGACATGGGCGGCGGGCAAACCGCCGTACGTGTCGATCGCGTTGGCATTGAGCTTTGCGCTCTACGGGTTGGTGCGAAAGACCGCCAACGTCGAAGCGCTGCCCGGCTTCACAGGCGAAACGCTGTTGCTGCTGCCGTTCGCAGCCGGTTATGTGCTGTGGTGTGAGCTCACAGGCGGCGGCGCGATGAGCACCGGGTCGCTCGGGACCACTCTCCTTCTATTACTGGGCGGGCCGCTGACCGCCGTGCCGCTGGTGTTGTTCGCGGTGGGTGCGCGTCGCATCCCGCTGTTCACCGTCGGACTTTTGCAATACATCGCGCCCAGCCTGCAGCTGGCATGTGCGGTGCTGATCTTCGGCGAGCCGTTCACCGGGCCTCGAGTGATCGGGTTCGCAATGATCTGGACGGCGCTCGCGGTGTTCGCCCTGGACGGATTGTTGGCTGCGCGCCGCCGGGACTGACCCAACCGTCATTGACAGCCCGTGCATAATTATGCACCATGCGCGCCTTTTTATGCATCGGCGCGTTGAGCGCCGTTGCGCCTCGAAGAGGGCGTTCGGAACGACATGGCTGCAGAGATTCATCAATCCGTCGCGCGCCGCGCCGCGATTCTCCGGATCATCGGAGAGTCGACCGTGCGCAACCAGGACGAATTGGTAAAAGTCCTGCGCAAACAAGGCTTTGACGCGACCCAATCGAGCGTCAGCCGCGACCTGCGCGAACTCGGTGTCGCCAAAGCCGGCGACCGATACATCCTTCCCGCCCAGGATGCGGCCGTCACCAACAATCCGTTCGCAGCCGTCGCCAAGTTCGTGCTCGAGATCAAGACCGCGGGCCCCTCGCTGACGGTCCTGAAGACCATGACCGGCGCGGCCCAGAGCGTGGCCGTCGCCATCGACAGCTCGGACTGGCCCGAAGTGGTCGGGACCATTTCCGGCGATGACACGATCTTTATCGCGACCGACGAGCCGAAGGATCAGAAGCAGCTGCGCGAACGACTCCGCGGCATCTTCGGCATCTGAGCAGCACGCGGCTGCGCGCCTACCCCCAACACCGACGGCTATTGTTTTGATACGGAAACGAGCATGAGCACACTTCCTCCTGGCAACGAACCGATTCTGCTGGCCTTCTCCGGCGGCCTCGACACGTCATTCCTGGTGCCGTGGCTCTCGGAAAACTACCAGCGGCCCATCATTACGGTGACCGTCGACACGGGTGGCATCGACGCCGAGGCCGCGAAGGTGCTGGATCAGCGCGCACGTGCGTTGGGCGCGAAGGATCACATCCTGGTCGAATCGAAGAAGGATTACTTCGAGCAGGTAATCAAGTACCTGATCATGGGCAACGTGAAGCGCGGCCAGATGTATCCGCTGTGCGTCGGCGCCGAGCGCGTCATGCAGGCGCAGACGATTGCCGAATACGCGAAGAAGCTCGGCACGAAGGTCATCGCTCACGGCTGCACTGCTGCCGGCAACGATCAAGTGCGCTTCGAAGTCGCGCTGCGCACGCTCGCGCCCGAGCTGACCATTCTCGCGCCAGTGCGCGATCAGGCGTTCAAGCGCCCCGATCAGTTGAAGTATCTGCAGGATCGCAATCTCACCATCCCGCCGTACGGTGCCGCCTATTCGGTGAATCGCGGCCTGTGGGGCGTGACGATCGGCGGCAAAGAGACGTTGACGTCCGAAGGCAGCATTCCGGATCACGCGTGGGTGCTGTCGAAGGATGCGTTCTCGAATCCGCAGGCGCCGGAAACGCACACTATCGGCTTCGAGCAGGGCATTCCTTCGAGCCTCGATGGCGTCAAGCTCGATCCGGTCAGCGTGATCGAGAAGGTCGAGGCGATCGGCGCGAAGTTCGGCGTTGGCCGCGGCATTCACCTGGGCGACACCATCATCGGCACCAAGGGCCGCGTGGCGTTCGAAGCGCCCGCCGCCGAAGTGCTGCTCAGCGCGCATCGCGAGCTGGAAAAGCTGGTGATGACTGGCCGTCAGCAGCGCGTGAAAGAAATGTTGTCCGGCCCGTACGGCGATCTGGTGCACGAAGGCCAGCATCTGGATCCGGTGTGCCGTGACATGGAAGCACTGTTCGTGAATTCGCAGGCGCGCGTCACCGGTGAAGTGAAGGTGCAGTTCCACCCGGGCAACGCGTTTGTCGCCGGCGTGACATCCCCGTACTCCATCATGGCCGCCTCGAAGGGCGTTTATGGTGAAGCGGCCGGCGAATGGACCGCTGCCGATGCGCTGGGCTTCTCGAAGATGGTCGGCCTGCCCGGCATGTTCTGGACCCGTGCTGGGCAGGACAAAGCTTGATTGTTTCTTTCAACGTCTGAATAGGTGCAACGAACACAGCCATGAAAACCGTAGTCGTCGACAAGATCGCGTCCATTACCCAGGCATTGGAGCTGGGGCATGAGTTGCGTGTCGCCACGGACAACATTCCTTGCGAGGAAGGCGTGGTGCTGGTTGTCGAGATCCTCAACAACAAGTCGAACTACAACACGCTCGAGCTGACCAGCGGTCGCATGGCCAAGGTCTCCAAGGGCGATGTAATCGTCGGCGCGCTCGGTCATCGCCAGGCGCTGTTCGGCTACTCGGGTCATCTGCCGACCTCGGTGAAGGAAGGCGACATCATCCAGGTGCTGAACATCGGCGGCGTGCTCGGCGTGGTTGAATCGGTGAACCCGGAAAAGGGCACGCCGTTCAATGCGAAGGTCATCGGCGTGGTGCTGCAGTTCCCGTATCTGGGCGAGCGCATCGGCGTGCCGGCGCGCATCGGCTATCGCCGCCTGGACTACAACGTCGCTGTGAACACGCGGAATGTGCCTGTCGTGGCGCTCGCGGGCACATGTATGGAAGCGGGCAAAACGGCAGCGGCGTGCGCCATCGTTGCTCGCATGCGGCACCGTGGCTTGAACGTGCATGCGTTCAAGGCCACCGGCGTTTCTTTGCGTCGTGACATTCTCGCGATGGAAGACGCCGGCGCTCGCAAGAGCATGATCTTCACCGATCTCGGCGTCGTCACGACCACGGCGAAGACGGGCCCGGCGATCACGCGTGCGCTGCTGACCGAAATGGCGCAAGGCGAACCCGATGTGATCGTGTTCGAGCTGGGTGACGGCATCCTCGGCGCGTACGGCGTCGAAGCGATCTTGTCGTCGCCAGACATTCGCACTGCGCTCACGTCCGTCGTGTTGTCGGCGAACGATCCGGTCGCGGCGTGGGGCGGCGTGAAGCTGCTGCGCGAACAGTTCGGCATCGAGCCGTCGGTCGTCACGGGCCCGGCGACGGATAACGCGGTCGGCGTGAACATCATCAAAGACAAGTTCGGCGTGCCGGCCTTCAACGCCATTACCGATGGCGCCAAGCTCGGCGACTGTGTGATCGATTCGTTGCAGCTGCAGCCGAAGGCCAAAGTGGAAGTGACCGAAGAATGAGCGACGCGAAGATTCCAGTCATTGTTCTGGGCGGCACCGGCTATGTGTCGGGTGAGCTGCTGCGTCTGATCGCCGGTCATCCGCGCCTGGAGCTGAAAGCCATTCTTTCGGACAGCCAGCCCGGCGAGTCGGTGGCGAAGTTCTTTGCGCACCTCGCTCCGGTCTATCCCGAGCTGAAGTTCTCCAGCCTGGAAGCGGTCAAGCAATTGGTGGGCACACTGCCGACATCGGCGATCGTGTCGGCTGCGCCGCATGGTGTGGCGGCCAAGCTCATCGATGACATCCTCACCGCCGCCGAAGCGAAAGGCACGAAGCCGCGAGTCATCGATATTTCCGCGGACTACCGCTACAGCTCGGCGGCGGCATATGAAGCGGTGTACAAACATGCTCACGGTGCGCCGAATCGAATCGCGCAGTTCAGCTGCGCCGTGCCGGAGCACATGAACAAGCTCACGACGCCACATGTGGCGCACCCAGGCTGCTTTGCGACGGCGCTGTTGCTGTCGAGTGTGCCGCTGTTGTCGCTCGGCCTGGTCGAGCCGCGTCTGTTTGCTAGTGGCATCACTGGCAGCACGGGCTCGGGTCGCACGCCCGGCGCGGGCACGCATCATCCGCAGCGGCACAGCGATCTGTACGCGTACAACCCGCTGGCGCATCGACATACGCCAGAAGTCGCGGCGCTGGCACAAGTCGCCTCGCAGGTGCAGGCCGAGTTCAACTTCGTCCCGCACTCCGGCCCGTTCGCTCGTGGCATTCATGTAACGATGCAGGCGAAGGCCGTGAAGCCGATCAAGACCCCTGAATTGATCGAAGCGCTGCAAGGCTTCTACGCCGGCAAGACCTTCGTGCGTGTCGTCGGCGAGATGCCTCATGTAAAAGACGTGGCAGCGAGCAACTACGCGTTCCTGAGCGCGGCGGCCCATGGGGATTCCATCGCCGTGATGTGCGCCATCGACAACCTGGTGAAGGGCGCTGCCGGCGGCGCGATGCAATGGTTGAATCGTGTGTTCGGCCTGGACGAAACGACTGGCTTGCTGACGCCGGCGGCCGGCTGGACCTGACGCTTAGAAGAGTGCCAACACCTTGAACGCAGCTACTACGACTTCGAACGCACCTGCCGATCATCTCGCGCCTGTTTACGCGCAGTTCCCATTGCAGATCACGGACGCGCGCGGCGTGTTCTTGCACAAGCCGGACGGCGGCAAAGTGCTGGACCTGTATGGCGGTCACGCCGTGGCGGCGCTGGGATATGGCCATCCGCGCTGGGTCGAAGCGCTGACCGAGCAGGCGAAGTCGCTTTGTTTCCAGAGCAATGCCGTTGCGCTCGACGTGCGTCGTCGCGCGGCCACCCGGCTGGCGAACTTCTGCGGGCTCGGTCTGGACACCGTGTTCTTTGTGAACTCGGGCGCGGAAGCGAACGAGAACGCACTCAAGCTCGCCTGCAAAATGACCGGCGGCACGCAGGTGATCGCGGTCGAAGGCAGCTTCCACGGCCGCACCGCCGCTGCTGGCGCCGTGACCTGGGGCGCGGACAAGAAATGGTATGGCTTCCCGAACACGCCGTTCGAAGTGAAGTTCATCAAGCCGACGACCACCGCGGCCGAGCTCAGCACACTGATCAACGATCAAACGGCGGCGGTCATCGTCGAGCCGGTGCAAGGCGTGGCTGGCGCAGTCGACATGCCCAAGGAGTTTCTGCAGGCACTGCGTTTCCGCTGCAGCGAGAACGGCTCCGTGCTGATCTTCGATGAAGTCCAGTGCGGCTTCGGGCGCACGGGCCATCCGTTCGCGGCCAACATGTATGAAGTGACGCCGGACATCATCACGACCGCGAAGGCGCTCGGCGGCGGCTTCCCGGTGTCGGCGATGCTCGTGGCGGATCATGTTGCGCCCTATTTGAAAATGGACTCGCTGGGCACGACATTCGGCGGCGGCCCGATGGCCTGCGCCATCGTCGAGACCGTGGTCGACATCATCGAATCGGAAGGGTTGCTGAAGAACGTCCAGCAGCGCTCGGCGGAGATCCGCCAGAACTGCATGGTCGGCCCGGTCATCGGCTCGCAGGGCGCCGGCTTGCTGCTGGGCCTGCGCACCTCGCGTCCCGCGAAGGACGTGCAGGCGGAGCTGTTGAAGCTCGACATCCTCACGGGCACCAGCGCCGATCCGAACGTCCTGCGAATCCTGGCCCCGTTCGTATTGGAAAGTGAGCACGTCGAGTTGCTGCGCACGGCACTGGCCCGACTGCCGAAATGACTCATCGCATGAGTCGCAAACTCATCGAGCAATAACCATGAATCGTTTTCTCGACCTGAGCGATCTGCCGCGCGAGCACGTGAAGGACCTGCTGAGCCTCGCCGCTCGGCTGCAAACGACACCGCAGCCGCAGGCACTGGCGGGCAAGGTGCTCGGTTTGCTGTTCTTGAATCCCTCGCTGCGCACGCTGGCTTCGTTCCAGAGCGCGATGATGCGTCTGGGCGGCACCGCCGTCGTCATCACGCCGGGCCAGGGCACGTGGCAGATGGAAACGCGCTCGGGCGCGATCATGAATGGCGCCGCTGCCGAACACGTGCGAGAAGCGGTGCCGGTGCTCGCTTCGTACTGCGACGCTATCGGCATTCGCATGTTTGCCGAACATCGCAACCTCGCCAGCGATCTGGCCGAGACCGGCTTCCGCATGATGGCGGACCTTTGTGACAAGCCGCTGGTGAACATGGAGTCGGCGATGGCCCATCCCTGCCAGGCGCTGGCCGACTGGCACACGATGGATGAACTGCGCGTGCCCGAGCGAGGCAAGTTCGTGTTGAGCTGGGCCAATCATCCTCGCGCGCTGCCTTTGGCGGTGCCGTCATCGACGGTGCACATGGCGGCGATGCGCGGCATGGAAGTCGTGGTGTTGCGTCCGGAAGGTTTCGCGTTGCCCGGGCCCATCATGGAGAAAGCACGACAGGCCGCGCAGTCGTCGGGCGGTTCCGTACGTGAAACGGACAATCGCGCCGAAGCGCTCGACGGCGCGCACGTGATCTACGCCAAAGAATGGGGTTCGCCACAGCACTACGGCGACGACGAGGCCGACAAGCGCTTGCGCGAACCTTTGAGCGACTGGTGCGTCAAGGAAAGCTGGTTCCGGGCGGCGGATCCTGGCTGTCATTTCATGCATTGCCTTCCAGTTCGGCGTAATGTCGCGGTCGCCGACGAAGTTCTGGACGGCCCGCGCAGCGTGGTCATCCGTGAAGCGTTCAACCGCATGGTCGTGCAGATGGCAGTCCTTTATCGGCTGCTGCGCGGCTGATCCTGTTCTGCTCGCTCGTCAGTCCCCCATCATCAGTCATTTCCAAGGAAAATTGCCGTGGTGCTTCGCTCTGATCCCTCCGTTGCCGTTCGCGCTCTGCGCAGCGCCGCACCGTACATTCGCATGTACAAGGGCAAGGTGTTCGTCATCAAGGCCAGCGGCGGTGTGTTCGGCGACATCGAATCCACCCGCACGCTGATCGAACAAGTCGCGATCCTGCATCAGGTCGGCATCCGCGTCGTGCTCGTGCACGGCGGCGGTCCGCAGCTGTCGCAGATTCAAGAATCCTTGGGCATCACGCCGCGCATGGTCGCGGGCCGTCGCGTCACCGACGAGAAGTCCATGGAAGTCACCAGCATGGTGCTCAATGGCCTGGTGAACACACAGATTCTCGGCATCTGCCGCGAGCTGGATATCGCCGCGGTCGGCGTGAGTGGCGTCGATGCGGGCCTGGTGCGCGCTCACAAGCGTCCGCCTGTGCAGGTCGAAGGCCAGATCGTCGATTACGGCCTGGTCGGCGACATCGATCTGATCGACGCGAAGGTGCTGCAGCAGTTGCTGGACGATGGCTTGATGCCGGTCGTCAGCCCGGTGTCCGCCGACGACAAGGGCACGCTGCTCAACATCAACGCCGACACGGTGGCCGCCGGCATTGGCGCCGCGCTGAAGGCGGAGAAGCTGATGCTGGTCACCGGCGCGCCCGGCATTCTCGAGTCGCTGGAAGATGCGCGCTCCATCATTTCGTACACCGATCTGGCGGGCCTGAAGAAGCTCAAGGATCAGGGCAGCCTGAAAGAAGGCATGCTGCCGAAGGCCAAAGCCATCGAAGAGGCGATTCGCGGCGGCGTGCGTCGCGTGCACGTGATTTCGTACAAGACCACCGACAGCATTCTCGCGGAAGTGTTCACGAATGAAGGCACGGGCACGCTGGTGGTCGAGAACGTCAGCGCGTTGAGCGCAGCCGAACAGCACGCATGAGCCGCCTTTGGGACAAGGGCGCGCCGCTCGACGAGCGTGTACTGAGGTACACGGCGGGCGAGGATCACGCGCTCGACAATCGCCTGGTTGAATACGACGTGCGCGCTTCGATCGCGCACGCCGAGATGCTCAATGCCCAGGGCTTCCTGCCAGCGGCGGATCTGGAAGCAATCCGTCGCGGCCTGACCGACATCGCGGCTGAGCACGCGGCCGGCCAATGGCAAGTGCTGCTCGAGCATGAAGACGGTCAGACAGCGCTGGAGAATCTGCTGACCGAGCGCATCGGCGAGGCCGGCAAGCGCGTCCATCTCGGTCGCTCGCGTAACGACCAGGTGCTCACCGCACTCCGCCTCTACCTGCGCGATGCGGTCGATGAATTGAAACAACGCGTCGACGGCGCAGCGCAAGCGCTCGATGACCTGGCGGCTCGCGAAGGCGAGATCGCGTTGCCCGGCTACACTCACATGCAGCAGGCGATGCCGAGCTCGGTGCAATTGTGGGCCGGCGGCTTTGCTGCCGAGTTGCGCGATGACGCCGAAGGATTGCAGCAGGTACATCGTCGTCTGCAGAAGAGCCCGCTCGGCTCCGCGGCCGGCTATGGCTCACCGAACCTGCCGATCGATCGCGAAGCAACCGCACAGAAGCTGGCGTTCGCGTCAGTTCAACAGCCGGTGACAGCAGTGCAGTTGTCGCGCGGTAAGGCCGAAGCGCAGCTGTTGTTCGAGATCTCGCTGGTCATGCAGGACGTCGCGCGCCTCGCTTCCGATCTGCTGCTGTTCTACACGCAGGAGTTCTCGTTCGTCGCGTTGCCGGATGCATTCACCACCGGCTCCTCGATCATGCCGCAGAAGCGCAACCCGGACGTTTTCGAGCTGATCCGCGGCCGCAGCGCGAGCGCGCAGGCTTGTCTGCTCGAAGTGATGGGCATCGTCGCCAAGTTGCCGTCGGGTTATCAGCGCGATCTGCAGCTGATCAAAGTGCCGCTGTTCCGTGGCATCGACCTGTGCCTGGACACGCTGAGCATTCTGCCGTCGGCCCTGGCCGGCGTGACCTTCCGCAAGGATCGCATCCGACTCGATCCGTCGATCCACGCGGCGGCGCAAGCCAATGAACTGGTCGTCAAGGAAGGAATCTCTTTCCGCGAAGCCTATAGACGCATCGGTGACCAGCTGCGTAAAAAGTAGCTGTCCCGATTCAGAGAAGTTGCATGTCCATCTGGTTCAAACCCTACACGCTTGCGGATCTCACCGTGCGCATCGGCATGGCCGAGCATCTGGGCATCGAGTTCACCGAAATCGGCCCGGATTATCTGCGCGGCCGCATGCCAGTCGATCACCGTACTCATCAGCCCTACGGCATCCTGCACGGCGGCGCATCGGTGGCGCTGGCTGAAACACTGGGCAGCTACGCGGCCATGCTGACCACCGACCCCAGCAAGTACCGCTGCCTCGGCCAGGAGATCAACGCCAATCACATCCGTGGCGTCTCCAGCGGTTTCGTCATTGGCACCGCACGTCCGGTGCATGTCGGCCGCCGCAGTCACGTCTGGGAAATTCGCATCACCGACGAGCGCGACAAGCTGGTGTGCATTTCGCGCCTGACCATGGCGGTGATCGAGGTCGAGGCCAACAACTGACCCGGACCGGACGGTCATTTATACTGCGCCGATGAAATCATCCGCGCGCAGAGTCGGGTTGGCCATGCTGCTGTTCAGCCTGGCGGGATGCGGGCTGAAAGGTCCGCTGTATTTACCTGACGACCACCAGCAGCAAGTGCCGCCGCCGGCTTCCACGCCGCCCCAGCCGGCGCTCGAGGGCAGCAAAGTTCTCATGCCGCCACCGGCCCCTCAGGCGCAAAAGAAAGATCGCGACCGCACCGATCAGTCGACTCCCAGCCCATCGACGCCAGGTCAGCAGCAGCTGCCGCCGGTCTCTCCGCCCGATCCCGACAGTCCCGCCACCACTTCGCCACCGCTGGGTATCTAATGGCTGCACAACGCAAGCTCGTCCTGGTGGACGGCTCAGGTTACTTGTATCGCGCATTTCATGCGTTGCCGCCGCTGACCAACTCGCGTGGCGAGCCGACGGGCGCAGTGCTCGGCGTGCTCAACATGCTGCAGAAACTGCGCAAGGAAGAGTCGCCGGATCTGATCGCCGTCGTGTTCGACGCGCCCGGCAAAACATTCCGCGATGAGCTGTTCGAAGCGTACAAAGCGACGCGCACGCCCATGCCCGACGAGTTGCGCTCGCAATTGCAGCCGTTGCTCGACAGCGTGCGCTCCATGGGCCTGCCGTTACTGCGCATCGAGGGTGTCGAAGCCGATGACGTGATCGGTACCTTGGCCTGCGAGGCCGCGGCACAAGGCTACGATGTGATCATCTCCACCGGCGACAAGGACATGGCGCAGCTGGTGAACGAGCGCATTACGCTGGTCAACACCATGACCGGCTCGCGCTTGAATCGCGAGGGTGTCAAAACCAAGTTCGATGTGTATCCCGAACAGATCATCGATTATCTGGCGCTGGTCGGCGACACATCGGACAACATTCCCGGCATTCCCAAAGTCGGCCCGAAGACCGCGGCGAAGTGGCTCGGCGAATACGGCACGCTCGACAAGCTGGTCGAGAACGCCGCTGCCATCACCGGCAAGGTCGGCGAGAATCTGCGCAACGGCATGAAAGAGCTGGAGCTATCGCGCAAGCTCGCGACGATCGACCTGAAAGTGAAATTGGACCAGCCGTTCGAAACATTGCGGGTCGGCGAGCCCGACCGCGATCGTTTGAGAGAGCTGTTCACGCGAATGGAATTTCGCGCACTGCTGAAGCAGATCGTCGGCGATGAAGGCACCAGCGCCTCGGCGCCGGCGGCTGCCGTTTCCGCCGAGGCAGCCGCTGCTGAGGGCGCGCCGCCCCCACCTGTGCCGCGCAACTATGAAACAGTCCTCACGGCTGCTGCGCTGGAAACATGGGTCGCACAGCTGAAATCGGCGAATGTGATGTCGCTGAATGTGGCGACAACGTCCAGCGGCTACATGCAGGCCGACATCGTCGGCATCGCCATCAGCGTCGAGCCCGGCACCGTCGCTTACGTGCCGATCAGTCACGACTATCCAGGCGCTCCAGAGCAATTGTCGCGTGACGCAGTGTTGAACGCGCTGCGCCCCGTGCTCGAAGCCGAGCAGCCACTCAAAGTCGGTTACGACCTGAAGTTCAAAGGCCACGTGCTGAAGCGTGCCGGCATCGAGTTGCGCGGCGATAAGTTCGACATCATGCTCGAGTCGTACGTGTTGAACAGCACCGCGACCAAGCACGAGCTGGGGCCGATCTCGCGCCGCTATCTCGGCGTCGATCCCATTCCGTACGAAAGCGTCGCGGGCAAGGGCGCGAAACAGATCGGGTTCAATCAAGTCGCCATCGACACCGCGACGAGCTACGCGTCCGAGGAAGCGGACCTCGCCCTGCAATTGCATCGTCTGCTGTGGCCGCGGCTCGAAGCGCTGCCGCCGCTGCAAGAGCTTTACGACAACATCGAGCAGCCACTCCTGCCCGTACTGCTGAAGATGGAACAGGCGGGCGTGCTGCTCGACGGCGACCTGCTTCGCAAACAAAGCAGCGAGCTGGCCACGCGCATGCGCGAGATTGAAGCACAAGCGTACGCGGCCGCCGGCCAGCAGTTTTCGCTGGAATCGCCCAAGCAGCTGCAGGAAGTGCTGTTCGGCAAGCTGGGCCTGCCAGTCATTCGTAAGACACCGACGGGTCAACCCTCGACGGCGGAAGACGTGCTGGAAGAACTGGCGGTGAGTTACGAGCTGCCCAAGCTCATCATGGACTACCGCGCATTCGCGAAGTTGAAATCGACTTACACGGACAAGCTGCCGCTGCAGATCAATCGTTCCACGCAGCGCGTGCACACTTGTTACCAACAGGCGATCGCTGCGACCGGTCGCTTGTCATCCGCCGATCCAAATCTGCAGAACATTCCGATCCGCACGCCGGAAGGCCGGCGCATCCGCCAGGCATTCGTAGCACCGAAAGACATGTGCATCGTTGCGGCCGATTACTCGCAGATCGAGCTGCGCATCATGGCGCACTTGTCGGGCGATGAAGGCCTGCTGAAAGCTTTCAGCGAAGACCGTGACATCCATCTGGCGACAGCGGCCGAAGTGTTCGGCATGACTCTCGACACCGTGACCGCGGATCAGCGCCGCACGGCGAAAATGATCAACTTCGGTTTGATCTATGGCATGTCGGCGTTTGGCCTGGCGTCGCGACTCGGCATCGAGCGCGGCACCGCTGCACGTTACGTTGAGCTGTATTTCCAGCGTTATCCGGGCGTGCGCCGTTACATGGACGAAACACGTCAACTCGCGCACGAGCGTGGTTACGTGGAGACGGTGTTCGGTCGTCGTCTGTATCTAAACGATATCAACGCACGCAACGCGGGCTTGCGACAGGCCGCCGAACGCGCCGCAATCAATGCACCGATGCAAGGCACGGCAGCTGATATCATCAAGCGCGCAATGATTCATGTGGATCACTGGTTGACGCAATCCAAGCTCCAGGCGCGACTGCTCCTGCAGGTGCATGACGAACTTGTCTTCGAAGTGCGACGCGACCTGGCAGAGGAGTTGATCGCTCGGGTGCGTGAACTGATGAGCGGGGCCGCCGAGTTGCGCGTGCCGCTCAAAGTGGATGCCGGCATCGGCGCAAATTGGGACGAAGCGCACTGATCGGTCATCAGCGCCGTGCCACGCACGGCGCCCTCGCCAACATTTCATATCCGATTCAGGTTGGTCATGCATCCTGATGCAACCTGATGCCCTGCCCGACTATTTATTAGTCACATGTCATTGGTTATCTCAAAGGACTTCTAAGCATGCGCAAAGCAATTCTGGCCACCGCACTGTTGCTGGCGAGCACGGCCAGCATGGCCGCCGACAACGGCATCTATCTCGGTGCCAGCCTCGGCAGTGCCAATGTCGACATCAATCAAGGCCCACTACAGGTAGATGGCGACGACACCGGTTTCAAGATCATCGCCGGCATCCGTCCGCTGGATTGGTTCGGCATCGAGGCGAACTACGTGAATTTCGGCGAGCCCAAGCAGGGCCGGGTGTCGGCGGAAGCCAACGGTATCAGCGGCTTCGGTGTGTTCTTCCTGCCAGTCGGACCCCTAGACCTTTTCGCCAAGGGTGGCGTCATCAGTTACGACAGTAACATCAGGCTCAGAGACGTCGGCAGCATTCGCGACGATGGTACCGACTTCGCCTACGGCGTCGGCGTGCAATTCCGCCTGCTCAGCCTGAGCGTGCGCGCCGAGTATGAAAAATTTGAGATCGACAACGTGAGAGACGCCAACATGCTCTCGCTCGGCGTGACCTACACGTTCCTTTAAAAACATCCGCTACACGGATTACAACGGAGCAAAGAAGAAATGCGTTTGCGTTTGCCTTTCCGCTGGCTAGCACTGCCAATTGCGCTGTGCGCGGCGAGCCCCGCCGCCTTGGCGCGGGACCCTGCCCTCGCAGGGCCCTACATTGGCGGTTCGATCGGCGATTCGACCTTGGAACTCAAGGATGACGACACGGGCCAGAAGTTCGACGCCGACGACACCGGCTACAAGCTGACGGCTGGCTATCGGATCATCGATTGGGTCGCGGTCGAACTGAACTACACCGATTTCGGCAAGCCCGTGGATCGTATCTTCGGCGTCGACCTGGAAGCTGATTACTCAGCCGTCTCGGTCAGCGCGCTGGGCATGCTGCCGCTGGGTCGTAACTTCGACCTGTTCGGCCGACTGGGCGTGGCCCGCGTCGACGCGAAATTCCGTGCGCGCGGCTTCGACAACTCGGTGAGCGACAAGAGCACGGAGCCGCTGTTCGGTATTGGCGCACAGTTCCGCGCGAACAATTTCGCGGTGCGGATCGAGTACGAGGGCATCCTGCTGGACGCCGGTCGCCAGTCCCGGGACTGGTGGGACGATGACGACTGGGACGACCGCGATAGCGGCGATTGGCTGAGCATGCTGTCGCTGGGGTTCACCTATAAGTTCTAGGTTGAATTGGTCAGACCACTTTGTTGTGTGTGTGCTACAGAAGCCACGGAAGTGGCGCCACACAACGCTTCCGAATGTGGTTCGCGAGTCGCAATCGGATTACGGTTAACCACCTGAAACCATGAAGATTTTTTCACACGAATCCGGTGAAAAAGTCGCGGAACTTTAGCCCGTCGCGGGCGTCATAACTCCCGAGCGTCGGCCAGGACGCTCCCGTCCGCTGACCTCCCTGAGTGGACGGTAACCCGGTCCATCCCCATGCCGGGTAATACTGCCCCGGTGGCTCCAGAAGTCGCCGGGGTTCTTTTTTTCTGGAGACCGCCGAAGGCGGCGGGCACATCCCTGTGCCTGGGGTGGCACGAGGTAAGTGATGTGCTAGCCCTTCGCGGCCGCCAGCATTCCCAGGACCTCTTTGCGGGCCTCATCGACGCCGGTCTTGGCCACGGCCGAGAACAGCTGGGCGGTTACGCCCTCGCCCACTTCGGCGCGCACTTTCTTCAGGGTCGCCATGGACTCGCTGCGGCTGAGCTTGTCCGCTTTGGTGAGTAGTAAATGCACCGGCAAATTCTGCGCACCGGTCCATTCGAGCATTTGCCAGTCGAAATCCGTGAGCGGACGGCGCGAGTCCATCACGATGACCACCCCCGCCAGCGAGGCCCGGGTCTCCACATAACGCCCCATCAGCTGCCGCCAGTGATCGCGCATTTTCTCGGGCACTTTGGCGTATCCGTAGCCCGGCAGGTCGGCGAGCCGCTGCTGCTCGTTCAGGGCAAAGAAATTGATCAGCTGCGTGCGCCCCGGCGTCTTACTGGTCCGCGCGAGATCCTTGCGGCCGGTGATGGCGTTCAAGGCGCTGGACTTACCGGCATTGGAACGGCCGGCAAACGCGACTTCCGCGCCCTGGTCGGCGGGGAACTGGCGCGGTTGCCAGGAGCTGGTGAGGAACTCGACGGGCGGGAATTGGGGCATGGTTGGACTGTATACGCGCGAATGGTGTGTAGGTTGGCTGGCAAGCCATACCGCTAGTGTACAATTCCGCGCCTTTTGGCCAGCCGCCGCTACGGAGTTACGAATAATGAAGTTTCAGTCGATGGTCCTGCTCACCGTTCTGTGCGGCCTGCAGGCGGGCGTTAGCTTCGCTGCCGAGCCCGTCGCAGGCTCGGCCGAGAAAGGCCAGGCGAAAGCCGCGCCGTGCGTCGCCTGTCACGGAGTCAATGGCAACAGCGTGAATCCCGAATGGCCGAACCTCGCCGGCCAGCACGAGACCTACATCAAGCGCCAGCTGGCCGCGTTCAAGAACGATCAGCGCCAGAACGTGCTGATGACGCCGATGGCCAAGCCGCTCTCGGACGAGGACATGGCCGATATCGGTGCATTCTTCGCCTCGCAGAAGTCCACCGGCACGCTCGAAGCCGAGCCGTCGAAGGTGGCGCTGGGGCAGAAGCTGTTCCGCGGCGGCGACCCGGCCAAGGGCATCGCGGCCTGCGCGGCCTGCCACGGTCCGGATGGCTCGGGTAACCCGGCCGCCGGCTATGCGGAGATCAAGGGCCAGCACGCCACCTACACGATCAATCAGTTGAAAGCGTACCGTTCGGGAACACGCCAGACTGATCCGAATCAAATGATGCGCAACGTGGCCGCCCAGCTGAGCGACGAACAAATCGACGCCGTGGCCTCTTACATCCAGGGCCTGCGCTGATCGAACTAACAGTCGAAAGCGCGCCTGAAGTCTCACTTGCTCGGAACGACGCATGAACAAACTCGCTGCCCTGCTCTCGACCCTGGTTCTGCTCGCCGCCTGCGGTAAGCAGGAGTCCGCGCCCAGCACACCGGCGCCTGCTGCGGCTCCCGCAGCCGAGCAACCCGCGGCCGCCCCGGCAGCTACGGAAGGTGGAGCAGCGCCGACGGAACAGGCCGCGACCGATCAGGCAATCGCGGCGCCGGCCGAAACCGTCAGCGAGATGGACGACACGCCGACGCCGAACGAGCCGCAGACGGCTTCGACGACTCAGCCCTCGCTGAAGCTCGGCGGCTCGGCCGGCGGGTCGCCGACGTCCTCGAAGTTCAAGGAAGGCCAGAACTATCAGAAGATCGTGCCGGCGCAGCCCACCAATGTCGCGCCCGGCAAGGTCGAAGTGACCGAGGTGTTCTGGTACGGCTGCGGTCACTGCTTCTCGCTGGATCCGGCGATCGAATCCTGGCGCAACAAGGGCAAGGCGGCGTACGTCGAGTTCGATCGTGTGCCGGCCATGTGGAATGAAGGCACCCGCCTGCACGCCCGGATCTTTTACACCGCCGAAGTGCTGGGCAAGCTCGACGAGCTGCACTCGCTGATCTTCCGCGAGCTGCACGTCAACGGCAATCAGCTCAACACCGTCGACAAGATTGCCGCGTTCTTCCAGCAGCATGGCGTGAGCAAGGACAAGTTCACCGAGACGTTCTCGTCGTTCGCAGTGGAATCCAAGCTGCAGCGCGCGGACTTCCTCAACAAGCGTTATCGCATCCAGTCCGTCCCCACCGTGATCGTCAACGGCAAGTACAGCACCGACATCGGCACGGCCGGCGGCGAAAGCCAGCTGTTCGGTCTGATCAACGAGCTGGCGGCTCACGAGCACGGCGGCTGATGCTGAAGCGGCGCCCCCGGCTGCAGTCATGCTGAACATCTTCGTCCCGACAGCGCAGGGCTTGACCAAGGTCGAGCTCGGCACGGGCGACGACGGGCCGCCGATTCCGACGCAGGCGGTGTGGATCGATCTGCTCGACCCCACCGTCGAGGAAGAAAAGCTGGTCGAGGCCTCGTTCGGCGTCGAAGTGCCGACGCGCGAGGAAATGAAGGAGATCGAGACCTCCAACCGGCTGTACGAGGACAACGGCGCGCTCTACATGACCACGACGGTGGCGGCGCAGCTCGACACCGATCGGCCGATCAGCACGGCGGTGACCTTCATCCTCGCCGGCAATCGGCTGATCACCAACCGCTTTCTCGACACCAAGCCGTTTCAGCAGTTCATCAATTACGCGGGCAAGCATCCCGCGGCCTGCTCCAATGCCGTCACCGTGCTCGCGGGCCTGATGGAAGCATTCATCGAGCGCATCGCCGACGTGCTCGAGCGGATCGGCGCCGATCTGGACGGTGTTTCCAGCAACATCTTTGCCCGCAACGGCAATAGCCAACCGACCAGCCGCGACCTGCGCGCGATGATCGAGCGCATCGGCTTCAACGGCGAGCTGAACTCCAAGGGCCGCGAAAGCCTGGTCAGCCTCGGGCGCCTGCTGATGTTCGTGCAGCAGTCGGTGCCCGGCATCAGCACCGAGCAGCGCGACCGGTTTCATTCCATCAGTCGCGACGTGCTGTCGTTGTCCGATCACGCCTCGTTCCTGGGCTCGAAGGTTTCGTTCCTGCTGGAAGCGACGCTCGGCCTGATCAATGTCGAGCAGAACAACATCATCAAGATCTTCTCGGTCGCGGCCGTGCTGTTCCTGCCGCCGACTCTGATTGCCAGCATCTACGGCATGAACTTCGCCCTGCTGCCGGACCTGCCGGGCAAGTACAGTAATTTTTCCTTTTCCATCGGCCTGATGGTGGCCTCGATGGGCGTCACTTTCTGGCTGTTCAAACGCAAAGGTTGGTTGTAGATGGTCGCCCACAGCATCACCAGCATGGCGCTGTTCTGCGATTTCGAGAACATCGCGCTTGGCGTGCGCGATGCGCAGTACGCCAAGTTCGACATCGACCGCGTGCTCGAGCGGCTGCTGCTCAAGGGCAGCATCGTGGTGAAGAAGGCGTACTGCGACTGGGACCGCTACAAGGATTTCAAGAAGCCCATGCACGAGGCGTCGTTCGAGCTGATCGAGATCCCGCACGTGAAGATCTCGGGCAAGAACTCCGCCGATATCCGCCTGGTGGTCGACGCGCTCGACCTTTGCTACACCAAGGCGCACGTCGACACCTTCGTCATCATCAGCGGCGACTCGGATTTCTCGCCGCTGGTCAGCAAGCTGCGCGAGAACAACAAGACCGTGATCGGAGTCGGCGTGAAGAGCTCGACCTCGGACCTGCTGATCGCCAATTGCGACGAGTTCATTTATTACGACGATCTGGTGCGGCAGGAAGAAAAGAAACGTCATCAACGCGCGCGCCGCAAGCAGCCCGCAGCCGCGAAGCCGGCAGCGGTCACCGCTGGAACGGAAGCCCCGAAGGCGGCGAGACCCGAAGCGACCGAGGAAGATCGCAAGCAACAAGCCTTCGATCTGGTGGTCGACACCATCGATGCGCTGGCCGAGGAGCGCGAGGACGAGAAGATCTGGGGCTCCATGGTCAAACAGACCTTGAAGCGCCGCAATCCCGGCTTCAACGAAAGTTATTTCGGCTTCCGCACCTTCAGCGATCTGCTCGAAGAGGCGCAGCAGCGCAAGCTGCTGACGCTAGAGCCGGATCAGAAGTCCGGCGGTTACATCATCCATCGAGCGCCGCGCCCGGAATAACGATTCGACGATCAGGGGCGTTGTAACGACACGTCGGCCACGACGGGCAGGTGGTCCGAGCCGAGCGCCGGCCCGACGCTCGTGGCCATGCTGCGCCAGTGCCGCGACAGCAAACAATGATCGATCCGTATGCCGACCGGCGCGAACTGCGATGGCCAGCTGCGCGCCAGCCCGAAGCCCAGCGCGGCGTCATGCAGCCCCGACTGCTCCAGCGCGTCGCTGAAATATTCCGACCAGGGCGTGAGATTGAAATCGCCAGCGACCAGCAGCGGTCCGCGCTGCGCCTTGCTGAAAGCGACCAGTGCATCCAGCTCCTGATTGCGAAACTGTGAGTTGCGCGGACCGAGTGGCCAGTTCAGGTGCACCCCGAGCACACTCACCGGCGTGCCATGCCAATCCAGCATCATCCGCGCGGCAATCGCACCACCCTGCGCCAGCGCCCGNGGCACCGACTCTGCCGAGATGACCGGCCACTTGGTGAACACCGCGGCGCCCATGCGGCTGGTGTCCATGTGATAGTGAGGATACGTGGGCAACAGCGGCAACAGCGCCTCCGCCTGGGGCGCGGTGAGCTCGAGCAACACGACCGCGTCCGCTCGTGACTTTTCGATGTAATCCGCCACCTGCATCATGTCGGGATTGCGGAACCAGACATTGAAAGACACGAGGCGGAATGTTTGTTCGCGCGCGGCCGCGACTGCCGCAGGCACGGAGTCGCCGGCGATGTAGGGAAGCAACGGCACCACGCTGACGCCGAACCCCGCCGCCGCGACGACGGCAATCCAGAAACGTCGCAACAACATCAGTACGCAGGCAAACAGAAAAAACAGTGCCGCGTACTGCACGCGAAAGTGAGCAAACAAATCCAAAGGCCACGCGAATTGACCGAGCAGTCCGGCCAGCACACACAGCCAGACGCCAACTGTGCCAAGGATCGCGAGCTTGCCAGTGATTCGTAGGAATGCTTGCCGGAACAATTCGATGAACCCGAGACTCGCTGCCAGGCCCGCATTAAAAACAGCGAGCGCGGCGATATCAACGTTTACATCAGAATTTTGGCTGACGCGCGCGGCGCGGCGGCGCGGCCAGTGGCGGTGGCGTAGAACAGATCCATGGTGCGAATGCCTTTGACACGCCGTGTGGAGCGCCGGACTTCACGCAACAGCTTCAACAGCAACTGCTCGTTCGCGCGCCGGCCGCCGCTCGCGAACTCAGAGGTGATACCGATGTGGACGACAGTGACATGTTCGATATCTTGTCGGGCATACACGGCGACGCCGACGGGCCGGCCCGTTTCCGTATCGATGGCGAACAGCGACTGCACTTCCGGCAGACCTTTCATATGAATCCGCAGTCGGTCGCGATCGGCGACGATCTCCGGCGCACCGAATTTTTCGATGGCGTCGGCAATGCAGGCACTGACCCGCTCCTGGCAGGCATTGAAGAACAACAGCGCTTCCAGCGCCGCTTTTTGCGCAACGGGCACGTGCGATTTGAATTCTATTTTGCTCATGACCCTACGACGTTCCTTGAGGCAAGTCGGCGCGCGGCCAACTGAACGGGGGGCGTTGATCCATCGCGAGAGCGCATCATGAGCGGCGGCCACGGGCTTGTCGAGCATCCCAGATTACGTATCGCGGTGCGTAACTGCTTGCAACAGCGTCGAAAACACCTGCTTGTCGCATAAACGCGCCATTGACTTGACCCCACCCCCGCAGGCAAAACTGTCTGCTGCAGCGCCTTCGACAATGTATCGGGGGCGCGCTGTTGCAGTCCTGTCACAGCAACGAAGCAGGCCCTCCTCCGCACGTGAGCGCGGGGGCTAAGACGGGCCCGGCAGCGGGTTTCAGCCTTTCCGGTAACGAGACAAGCGGGTTTCGCGCACCCGACTGCGCGAAACTTTGAACTGGCGCATGTTTTCGCGTTTAAAAAACGGGAACTCAGTCGAGCGACAGTCAAAGTGCTTATTGTCAGATTAGATACTTGTTCATCAGGGAGCGAGCAGCCGCAGTCTGGGAAGACATGGGCGGGCGGTTCGCATATTCCGGCTCGAGGGTAGGTCTGCGTGGCCTGCGGCGCGCGCGATCAAGGGGAAGAGACATGGGAATTCTTGATCTAGGTCGGTACAAAGGAATCGTGTTCGCGATCACCGGCTTTCTGGTGTTCATCGCCATCATCCTGGCGCTGAACCACGGCAAGGCCGGCCAGTTCTCGGACAACGTCGCGGGGGTGCGCTTCCTCGAAAACCAGGCGCAGCAGCCGCACGCGGTGTATGACGCCAGCGTCCAGCTGGTGCAACGCCTGCGAAACGGCGAAAAAATCGACGAGGCGCTGGAAAGCCTGCGTAAGGCGGCCACCACCTTCGATCGTTCCCTGAACAGCCTCGCCAACGGCGGCATGATCACGGACAGCGCCGGCGAGATCATCGTGCTGCCCGCCATGACCGAGCCCGCCGCGGTCGAGCAGCTCAAGAACGGCAGCAAGCTGTGGGACGGCTACAAGGCCAAGCTCGACCCGATCTTGCGCTTCTCCGGCTCTCCCTATGTGACGACGCAGCCAGCCCCCGCTCCAGCTCCGGCCCCAGCTGCGAACGGCAAGAATGCCGCTCCCGTCGTTGCCGCCCCGCCCGCAGCGCCGACGATTCAGCTCAGCCCACGCGGCCGCCGCCTACAGACAGCCCTGGAAGAGCTCACGGCCTACGGCAACACCGCCCATGGCCAGCTTTCCAAGGTGATGGTCACCCTGTCGACTCAGGTCGAAGCGCACAGCCGTAAACAGACCGACACGCTGCGTTACATCCAGATCGGCGGCATGGTCGCGGCCCTGCTGCTGCTCGGCGCGATCTTCCTGTTCTTCGCCCGCAACCTGCGCAAGGAAGAGGCCTCCTCGAACCGGCAGCGCAAGGAAACGCAGGACATTCTGCGCACCGTGAACGAAGGCCTGTTCCTGTTGGACAAGGACCTGAAGCTCGGCAGCGAGCGCTCCATGGCGCTCAACAACATCTTCCGCCGCGAAGAATTCCTGGACCTGACCTTCGACAAGCTGCTCAAGGACATCGTCCCGGAGAAGACCCTCAGGACCGCGATGGACTACGTTGCACTGCTGTGGGGCGAGCGGGTCAACGAGAAGCTGGTGAAGACCATCAACCCGCTGAACGAGGTCGAGGTGCACTTCGACAACCCGGCCGGCGGCTTCGATACCCACTTCCTGGAATTCGACTTCAACCGCGTGAAATCAGAAGGCTCGCTGTCCCACCTGCTGGTGACGGTGAACGATGTGACCAAGCGCGTGATGCTGTCTCGCGAGCTGCAGGAGTCGCAGGAAAAGGCTCAGGCCCAGCTCGACCTGCTGCTGCGCATCCTGCACGTGGAGCCGGACAGCCTGACCAGCTTCCTCACCGACGCCGACGTGTCGCTGAAGATGGTGAACTCCATCCTCAAGGAGCCGGCGCGCGAAGAATCGGCGTTCCGCGCCAAGATCGACGGCATCTACCGTCAGGTACACGCGGTCAAGGGCGAAGCGGCGGCGCTGGGCCTCAAGACCGTCGAGCAGCGCGCCCACGCGTTCGAAGAATCCCTGAACGACCTGAAGGGCCGGCAGTCGCTGTCGGGTAGCGACTTCCTGCCGCTGGTCGTGAAGCTGGACGATCTGTTCAACCACCTCGCCCAGGTGCGCGAGATGTTGAGCCGACTGGTCGATCTGCATCACGCCATTGCCAGCCGCCGCACCGCCGGTGGCGAAGTGCAGGCCGAGAAGGTCGATCAGTGGCTGGCCGGTCAGGATCAGACGCAGATCACCAAAACGCTCACCGCCCCGCCGGATCTGGGCGAGACCACCAGTGCCATTGGCGGCCTGGAGCGCACGCTCGAGGATCTCGCCGCCCGCGTCGCCAGCAGCCAGTCCAAGCAGGTCAATCTGCGTTGCGCCGGCCTGGACGCCGTGCCCGAGACTTATCGTCGCGCGGTCAAGGACATCACCATTCAGTTGGTTCGCAACGCAGTCGTGCACGGCATCGAAGAGCCGGGCGAGCGCACCAAGGCCAATAAGGCTGCGACTGGCGCCCTGGCCGTGGAATTCACGCCGCGCGGCACGGATGGTTTCGAGCTGATCGTGCAGGACGACGGCCGTGGCTTGCAGCTGGAGCGGATCAAGGAAGTCGCCGTGGAACGCGGCCTGATCACTCCGGCCCAGGCGGCACTGCTCGATCCGCGTCAGACCATGGCGCTGATCTTCCGCCCCGGCTTCTCGACGGCGGACCGCGTCACCACCGACGCCGGTCGCGGCGCCGGCATGGATCTGGTGCGCATTCTGGTCGCCGAGCTGGGCGGCCGCGTCGGCCTGGCCTCGGCCGGCGGCAAATTCTCCAAGTTCAAGATCTGGTTGCCCGCGACCCAAAGCGCGGTGGCCGCCTGATCGCCTCTATGTGACGGACCGAATACTTCGCCCTGGAAATACTGAAGACTAAGAGGGACTGTAATGGCGAGTGCCAATGCCAAGGCTGCACCGTTGACGAACGGGAAGCTCAAGCTCATGATTTGTGACGATTCGAACATAATTCGCCGCAAAATCGAGCGGGAACTGCAGATCGAGCGTCTGCAAGTGATCGCCACCGCGGCGAATGGCAAACAGGCCGTCGAGGCCTTCCGCAAGGAGCCGGCGGACGTCGTCACCATGGACATCACGATGCCCGAGATGGACGGCATCGAGTGCGTCGAGAACCTGGTGAAGATCAAGCCGGACGTTCTCATCCTGGTGATTTCGGCGCTCTCCGACAAAGCCACCGCCATCGAAGCTTTGAAAAAGGGCGCCAATGGCTTCCTATGCAAACCATTCACAGATCGCCAGCTTACGGAAGCGCTGGAAGAGCTGTTGAGGGGCGCCGGCAATGATGACTAAAGTTGAATTGGAAACGTTCGTCGAAGGAACGACGCACTACTTCGCGACCGCGGCCAACCAGCCCGCTTCGGTCGGCTCGCCCTATATCGTGCAGGAAGGCAAACCCACGATTCAGGAATTCACCGGCATGATTTCCATCGCCGGCAAACGTCGTGGCATCGTTTATTTCACCGCGTCGCGCCCGATGCTCACGGTGATGCTGATGCGCATGGGCGAAACCGAGCTGACCCAGGAAAACATGTGCGACCTGGTGGGCGAAGTCGCCAATACGATCTCCGGCAACGCACGTCGCGATTTCGGCAAGGACTTCATGATCTCGGTGCCGACCGTGGTAGCCGGCGAGCCCGAGAAAATCGTCACTCCCGACAACATCCGCTCCTTCGTCATTCCGATCAACTGGCGCAGTCATTCGGCGCAACTGGTCGTTTGTCTCGAGTAGGCCCTGTCGATAACGGCCGGCGAAAGGCGTGACTTTCGCCGGACCTGCGAGGATGAAGTGCCCAGTACGCGGCCCGATGACTTTCTCAATACGGTCCGCACCACGGCGGCGCGGCCGGGTCAGGTCATTGATGTCGTCGTACTGACTTCCGATGCTGGCTTGCTCGCGGCCCTGCAGTCCTCTGCAGGGTCCGAGCACGCTCTGTGGGATGTTCCTTCCGCCGATGCCGCCGTCGACCATCTGGTCGGCGGCCGCTGCGACGTGCTCATTGTCGATCTGGGCTCGCTGCGTGGCGATGTGACCACGCTGCTGGGACGGCTGCAGGCACAATTCCCCGACCTGATCTTCATGGCCACCGGCCGGCGTGAACAGGAAGGCGCGATCGCGTCGTTGCTCAGCACCGGTCGAATCTATCGTTTCCTGCACAAGCCCATCTCGCCGGGTCGTGCATTCCAGTTCCTCAACGCGGCGACCCGTCGCTATAACGAGCTGCGTGATGTGCAGCCCATTGCTTTGCAGACGGTGCGCATCATTGCTCGCAAACGTCCGTATCTCGGCAAAGCGATCGCGGCCGGAAGCGGCGTGCTCGCGGCGGTAGTGGCATTCGGCCTCTGGTGGCATTCACGCGACCAGGGCTTGCCCGCGACATTGCAGACCACGCACGTCGGCGACACGCCGATCGAAGATCAAGTGAAATCCAAGCTGGGCAGCGCGCAGATCGCTTATCTGAGCGGTCGTCTCATCGATCCGCGCGGCGACAATGCCCTGCAGTACTATCGAGACGTGTTGACGCTCGACGCGAACAACGCCGATGCCAAGGCGGGCGTACAGAAAGTCGTCGACACGCTCGAACAACGTGTCATCCAAGCATTGAACGATCGAAATGCGCCTCGCGTCGTGACCACGTGGACAGCGCTGCAACGAGCCGCTCCGAATCATCCACGTCTGGATGCTCTGCGTACGCAGTTGTTGGCTCTGTCTCGTACGACGCCAAAGGCGCCGGCGAGCGTTGCGAACAATCCTCGGCCGCCCACCGGTACGAGCACGGCAGCCCCCACGTCGGCTGGATCAGATGATTCCCCCGCCATTCGCGATACAACTGTTGTGTCCGCCGGGAATTCTGAAGCCGAGCGCCTCGCAGCGGCTGCCGCTGAGCGCGAGTTAGCGGAAGCGATAGCTCGCGAACTTGCTGAGCAGGAAGCCGCGGCGGAAAAAGTCGCAGACGAGAACGATGCGGAGACCGCACTCGCCGAAGCTCAAGGGCCGTCGCTGGCCGAGCAGGTCGCTGCTGTTACCAGTCTTCGCGAACGCGGCGCGCTCATCGCGCCCGCTGGAAACAACGCGTTCGACAACGTAATGTCATTACGCGAGCGTTATCCGGATGCTGAAGAAGTGCGCAGCGAACAGCAGCGCCTGGCATTCGTTCTGCTGGATCGCGCGCGCACCGCACTGGCCGCCGAGAACATTGACGAAGCGGCGACATTGATCGATCGCGCCAATACTCTGATTCCCGGCATGCAGGCAGTTCGCACGCTGCAGGAACAACTGTCGGCCGCCCAGGAACAACGCGACTTCGCCAAGAACGTCGCACTCGCCGCCTCGTTGAAACGCGTTCGAGAAGTCCCGCCGGTTTATCCAAGAGATGCCCAGCGCGCCGGTACCGAAGGCTGGGTGCAAGTCGAATTCACTATTGCGCCGGACGGCAGCACTCGCGACTTGCACGTTCGCGACTCCGCGCCCAAGCAAGTATTCGACAAGGCCGCACTGGACTCCGTGAGCAAATGGCGTTTCGAGCCCATTCGCAAAAACGGCGCGCCGGTGGCCCAGCGCGCCGTGTTGCAAGTCAGATTCGTGCTGAATAACTAGCCGGTAACGCGCCGATCATCCGACTGATTGAGCCGCGTCGCCGCGGGTTGCGAGGCGTTGCCCTGCAGCTTCTCTTTATCCTCGAAGCTGCGCCCCAACCAGTAACCCAGTATCGCCCACAGCGCCGCGACCGCCGCTCCGAGCCAGGCCACCGCGGCGATGCCAAAGCCGGCACCGGCAACCCAATTGTTCAACTGAGCGGACAACGCATCGGACCCGCGATACACCGGCACGTCGACGGTGTTCTTGGCCTTGTACTTCGTTTCTTTGTCCAGCGGGCTCCACAACATCTCTCGACCCGGCCGCACGAACGCATACTCCATCGCGCGACGCGCGATCACGACCACCATCAGCACCTGGAAGGCGCCCGACATGGCCAATCCCGCAAACGCGAAAATCATGATCACCGGCACGAAGGTGATCAGCGCCTTGACGCCGAACTTCTCGGCGATGCGTCCGGTCAGGAAGATCTGCGACAGCACCGTCAGTCCCTGCACGATCCAGTCGAAGCGCGCGAAGATCTGCGTGCGATTCTCCAGGCCGGGGAAATGCTCTTCGACCATACGCAGCTGTTCGAAATACAGCAGGGTATTCACGCACGAGATGCCCACGACGAACAGGGCAATACCCAGCACGTAAGGCGAACGAAGGATGATGGTGATGCCCGCAAATGGATTGCCGCCGATGGGCCGGTCCTCCGCCCGATTGGAAACATCGGTGCGCTCCGACCACACACCGAGCAGCACGCGCTGACAGAAGATCGCAGCAACGAACAGCGACGCACCAAAGAACAACACGCCGCTGTTGCCAATGTACGGCACGGCGATATCCGATATGAACGGCCCCATCAGCGCGCCCGCGCTACCGCCCGCGGCGATCACGCCAAACAGGCGCTTGGTCTGCTGACGATCGAACAGCTCCAGCAGGAAGCTCCAGAACACCGACAGCAGGAACAGGTTCACCACGCTGATGAACACGTAGAAGAACTTGCCCGCGGCCAGATTGATCTCTTTGCCGTGCAACGACAGGCCGGTGAACACCAGCACGACCGCGACGATGCCGTACATCCAGGGCAGGAACCGACTGCGGCGAAAGCGCGCCACCACCACGCCATACAACGGAATGATCAGCACCGACACGATGGAGGTGATGATCCAGATATCGGCCAGCTTGTCGCGACCGATGATGGTGCCGATGGTCTCGCGCACCGGCCGCACCGAGAAGTAACCGCTCCACATGAAAAAGAACAGGAAGAACGCGGCCACCACCGCCCCGATCTCCGCGGGTTGGATCGGCGCGAGGCGTGACAACAACCGTGCAAAAGGCGATGGCGGAGCGTGCGTTGGCGTATTCATGTGTTGTTCTTGCTGAGTGTGTTACATCGGAGTCGCCGACTCGACTGTCCCGTACTTTTCCAGGATTTTGCTGACCTGCGCGGCATCGCCGACTGCGATGATCTGCAGCCGGTCGCGGGCGTAATATTTCTTCGCGACGCGCTGGATATCGGCGGGCGTGATGGCTTCCACACGCTGCGGGTAGGTGTCCCAGTAATCCGCCGGCAACTTGTAGATTTTCTGAGTCGCGAGATTTCCCATGAGCGACAGCGGCGAGTCCAGCGATAGCGCGAAGCGGCCGATCAACGCGCGCCGCGCATTTGTCAGCTCCCGTTCCGATACAGGCTCATTGGCAATGCGTTGCAGCTCCACATCGAGCTCTTGCATCGCGCCCTCGGTCACCGCGGTGCGCACGTCAGTGCTCGCAACCACGACGCCCGGGAAGGTCGTGCCGGTGAATGAACTGTAGACCCCGTACGTATAGCCCTTGTCCTCCCTGAGATTCATGAACAATCGGGACGCCGGGCCGCCACCGAGAATGTGATTCATGACCAGCATGGCGAAGTAGTCCTTGCTGTCTCTTTCGATGCCGAGCGAGCCGACCCACAGCGAGGTCTGCACCGACCCCGGCCGATCGACCAGCAGTACCCGCGCCTTCTGCGGCTCCTTGGGCGGCGGCAACGACACTTTGGTGACATCTGCCTTGGCCCAGTTGCCGAAGTGCTGCTCGAGTTTGGCAACCAGATCTTTCAAGCCGATGTCGCCGTGCGCGATCAGGAACGCATTGTTGGGGCGATAGCGGGCGGCGTGGAAGCTCGCGAGATCGGCGCTGGTCAGTCCTTTGATAACTGCTTCACTCGGCACCACCAGCGCGCCGGGATGCTCGCCATAGATGACGCGCATGAATTGCTCCTGGGCCTGAAAGCCAGGATTGCCTCGCTGGATCTGCAGCTGAGCCAGAAAGCGCGCCCGAAACTTATCCAGCTCCGACGCCGGGAACGTGGGATTGCGCATCACATCGGCCGCAATCGCCAGGGTTGCATCGATGTTGTCGCTCAGGCCGGTCACGGAGACGACGCTCTCGCCCGAGGACGGCCCGGAGCTCGAGGACAAGCTGGCTCCGAGTGTCGCGAGTTGCTCGGCGATGTCGCGACTCGATCGTTGCTTGGTTCCTTCGCGCAGCAGACTCGCCGTCACCATCGCGACACCGCGTTTGTCCGCCGGATCGGCCAGGCCACCGCCATTGAAGTACAGCTGCATCGAGAACGTCGGCAGCTTGTGATCTTCCAGTAGCGACACACGCAGGCCGTTCGACAACACGGCTTCCTGCGGCTTCGGCAACTGTACCCGCAGCGTCTGCGGATTGACCGGCACTTTGCCCTTCAACTCGACGCCTTTGGTCGACGCGCCGGCAGGCGCGGGCGGCGTAGGCGCAGGCGCCTGTGCGGATGCTTGCATGATCACCAGCGATGAGAGCAGCGCGAGCACGGAGTTCTTATGAATGACTTTGTTCATGGCGTGCTCGCTTACGGGCCAGGGGTAGCTGGCGCGGGAGCCGGCGCGGCGATCGGCGCAGGCAACGTCGTCAACACGGTGCGGCCGGTCGGAATCAGATATTTCTTGGCGACTCGCTGCACGTCGGCGCGCGTCACCGCATCGATCTTCTGCAGACGCGTGTTGATCAGGTGCGGATCCTTGTACAGGATGGTGTAGCGGCCCAGAATGTTGGCGCGGTTCTGCGCGCTGCGGATACCCTGCAGATAACCGAGGCGAGTCGCATTGCGTGCCTTCTGCAGCTCCCAATCGGCGATGGGCTCTTCGGTGATGCGTGCGATCTCTTCATAGATCGAGGCTTCGACCACTTCCGGCTTCTGATCCGGCCGCACGGTGGCGATGACATAGAAACCGCCGGTGCCGATGCGCTCTTCGACGTAGCCGCCGATGCTGCTGACCAGCTCTTTCTCCTTGCTGATGCTTTGATACAGCCGCGAGCTGTCGCCGCCCTGCAGGACCGATGACAGCACCTGCAACGCGGCCTGATCCGCATCGTTGCCGACGCCGATCTTGTAGCCGATGAGAATCTGCGGCGCGCGCGCCAGAGCGTCGGTCAGCGTCTCGCGCCGTTCGGCGGTCTGCGGAGCCTCGACCAGATCGACCGCCGGGGGCGCGGGCTGACGAGGAATGTCCTCGAAGTACTTCCGGATCATGGCCAGCGTCTGCTCGCGCTTGAAGTCACCGACGACAGTCAGCACCGCGTTATTGGGCGCGTAGTAGATGCGGAAGAACTCCGCCACGTCGTGCACGCTGGCTGCGTTGAGATCTTCCATCGAGCCGATGGTGGAATGCTGGTAGCCGAACTTGTCGTAGAACACTTCATCGAAGCGCTCGTACGAGCGGCCATAAGGCTGGTTGTCGATCCGCATGCGGCGCTCTTCCTGCACCGCCTGGCGCTGGTTGTCGAGCTTGGCCTGGGTGATGTCCAGCGAGCGCATCCGATCGGACTCGAGAAACAGCGCCATTTCCAGCTGATTCGCCGGCAGCGCCTCGAAGTACAGCGTGATGTCGGAGCTGGTGGTGCCGTTCATGGAGCCGCCGTTGGTCAGCACTTGATAGAAGTGCTCGCCGTCGCCGACGTTCTTCGACCCCTTGAACATCATGTGCTCGAACAGGTGGGCGAAGCCGGTGAGCCCGGGACGCTCGTTGCGGGAACCCACGTCGTACGCGACATTCACGGCGATCACGGGCGTAGTGTGATCTTCGACCAACTGCACCCGCAGGCCGTTCTTCAGCGTGTGCTCGGAAAAATCTACACGAACCGCGGCAGGTGTCGCAGCAATTGCTGGCATGGTGGGCAGCAGGGCGAAAGCGAGAGACAGACAGACGCCGTATCGACGGGGTCTCATGGTGACCACTCCGTTATCGCGGCGCGCGCCGCTTTGGGATTGCAGATCCGGCCGAGAATACATCATTAATTCGACCCATCGATCATCCTGACAGACTCGTCAGATCGGGCCGACGACAAGAAAAAGGCCCGCGCGAAGCGGGCCTTGGAAGGATTCTGCGTGCTCGGTACGGTCGCTTACGGGATGGTCTTCGAGCCCGAGTTGGAGACGTCGCTTTCACCGCCACCGCTGTTGTACGCCTTCACGCGGAAGTACCACGTGCCCGACGTGAGCCCGGTGATCGTGTAACTCGCCGTGCCGGCATTTGCGACCTGGACAGTCTGATCGAGGCTGGTCGCGGTGCGTCCATACACGATCCGATAGCCGGCCAGGTTGGTCAGCGACGAGCCGTCGGTGTTCTGGGTCGGCGGTGTCCACGACAACGTCGCGCTGCCGGTCGACGCTTGCACCACAGTGATCGCAAACGACGGCAGCGAGGCGCTGAGTGTTCCGTCACTCACCGAGATCACGATGTTCGAGTAAGTGCCCGCGTTCGAGGCCGTCGGCGTGCCGGACAAACGTCCCGTCGACGTGTTGAACGACGCCCACGATGGGCGGTTCGCGATGCTGTAGGTCAGCGTGTTGCCATCGGGGTCGTTGCCCGTCGGCTGGAAGTTATAGGCGGCACCCGAGGACACGGTCGTCGCCGGCGTGCCACTGATCGTCGGAGCACGATTGCTCGCGCCGGTGACGTTGATGGAGAACGCGGGCAACGTCGCAGTCAGGTTGCCATCGGTCACGCTGATGCGAATGTTCGAGAACGTGCCGGCCGCAGTGGGCGTGCCGTTCAAGCGGCCCGTCGCCGTGCTGAACTGCGCCCAGCTCGGTGCGTTCTGAATGGAGAAGCTGATGGTGTTGCCATCCGGATCGCTGGCGGTCGGCGTGAACGAATACGCCGCCCCGACGCTCGCGCTCGTCGATGGCGAGCCGGAAATCGTCGGCGCGCGATTGGGCGCGGCCGAGACCACGATCGAGAACGCAGGCAGCGACGTCGAAACGCGGCCATCGCTCACGCTGACGATCAGGTTCGAGTAAGTGCCGATGTCGGTCGTCGACGGTGTGCCGGTCAAAACGCCGGTCGCAGCGCTGAACGTCGCCCAGCGCGGCTGATTGCTGATGCGATAGACCAGCGTGTCGCCATCCGCATCGCTGGCTTGCGGGGTAAAGGTGTACGTCTGCATCGCCTGCACGCTAGTGGTCGGCGTGCCGCTGATGGTAGGCGCGCGATTGTCGAGGCCGCGCACCTGGATGGAGAACGCCGGCAGCGTGACGGTGCTCGTGCCGTCGTTGACGCTGATGCGGATGTTCGAATACGTACCGACGTTCGCTGCGCCCGGCGTACCGCTCAACACGCCACTCTGGGTGCTGAAGGTCGCCCACGACGGACGATTGGACACCGTGAAGCGCAGACGATCGTTCTCAGGATCGGAATACGTGGGTTGGAACAGATAGCGCTGATCCACGATCACCGACGTCGCCGGCGTGCCGGAAATGGTCGGCGGATTATTGGGCGGCGGTGGCGGCTGCGTCCGGCCATTCACCTTGATCGTGAAGGGACCGATGGAGCGCGTGTCGCGGCCATCGGTGACACTGATCGTGATTTCCTGGGAGTCGCCCACGTGGGCGTCTTGCGGCGTGCCGCTCAGGATGCCGGTTTCGGAGTCGAAGCTGGCCCACGCCGGCTGATTGGTGATGAAGAACTCGAGGAAGTCGTCGTCCGCATCGATCGCGCTGGGCTCGAACCGATACGGCTGCCCCGCAGTCGCGGTGGCCGCAGGAATGCCATCCACTTCGGGCGGCTGATTCGCCGGCACCGGCAGCGCCGGATCGTCGGCAGTACCGCCTGCCGGCGGCGACTGCTCGCTGACTGGTCCCGTTACAGCGCCATCGTCACTAGAGTCGCCGCATGCTCCCAATGACGCGGCAATCAACGCCAGCAGGGCCCGCTGCAGGAAGGTTTTCCCGAAAATAGTTGGAATCATTGCTCGTACCTTGGCTTCGCGCACGACAACGACGGTCCGAGGACCGGCGCTGAATCGCGCTGCTGTGTTCCGGAAAAAAGGCAGTCGCCGCAACGCATGCGCGGCGCTCGAAGCGCAAAGAAAGATTGGCGCGCACGGGGGCGTGCGCTATCGGCAGCTTGTTGTCGTTGTTCTTCACACGATCGCGCGTGCACGCGCTCGCAAGGGGCCTTGCGAACGTCGCGACGGTGGCGTCGGTGGCAACCCCGCTGTCGTAGGAGCGCTGCGCATCACACGCAGTGTTCCAGTAGACCGGAGGCTTTGCGTCCCCGCCTTTCGACGGGTTTGCCGATATCACTTTCTGCTGCTCCCAGACTTTATTATCTGGTCGAAAGCGACCGAGGTCCCTTTCGACTTAACTGTGGTCAGTCGACCCCAGGGCCGCAAGGCCTGGTCGAACAGCAGCAAAAGAATAGGAAGGATGACGGCAAGCTCGGTGACGCTGAAGAGCTGGCCGGCAACCCCGCTATCCCCAGCATCGCTGTAGGACCGGAGGCTTTGCGTCGCCGTCTTTCGACGGTTATGCCCTGGTGAAGCGTTGTTCGTTCGGTTCGCGTCCCTCACCCACTCTCGCCGCCGTGAAGGCCGCGTCCAGTAGAGCCGGTGCGATTCGACGAAATCGATTGAACAAAACTTCGTGGTCGGAGCGGAGTTAATCGTAGGGATTTTGTTTTTGCAATTGTCGGTAGTGACCGACAGCGCGGCGGTGGAAATGTCACCGCTAATTCACATAACCGCGCCAGAATTCAGACGCGAGTGCAACGTGCTGCGCGCACTGCTGCTGTGCATGCGCGCAAACATTTAACAATGCCGAAAAACAAAGCGGCGGCTGGATCGCTCCAGCCGCCGCTGCACTATCGAGCCAGCAGTGCTTGTTACCGCACGACCTTCGACGAGACGTTCGAGTTCGCGCTCTCCGAGCCGTTGCTGGTGTAAGCACGCACCGAGAAGTAGTAGGTGCCCGGCGAGAGATTGCTGATGGTGTAGCGCGTGATGCCCGCGTTCGCCACCTGGATCGTCTGCGTCATCGCACTGGCGCTGGTGCCGTACGAAATGCGGTAACCGGCCAGGTTGCCCAGCGAGCTGCCGTCGGTGTTGGTGGTCGGCGGAGTCCAGCTCAGCGTCGCGCCGCCATTCGACACATCGACCACGCTGATCGAGAAGGCCGCCAACGAAGTGGTCGCACGACCGTCGCTCACGCTGATCGTGATGTTGTTGTACGTGCCGACCTGCGAGGCGCTCGGCGTGCCGGACAGCTGACCGGTGCTGGTGTTGAACGTGGCCCAGCTCGGACGATTCGCGATCGAGTAGGTCAGCGTGTTGCCATCCGGATCGCTCGCGGTCGGACGGAAGCTATAGGCGCTGCCCGCGTTGACCGAGCGAGCCGGCGTGCCGCTGATGACCGGCGCGCGATTCGTGCTGTTCGTGACGTTGATCGAGAACGCCGGCAGCGAAGTCGTTGCCGTGCCATCGCTCACACGAATCTGGATGTTGCTGAAGGTACCGGTTGCGGTCGGTGTGCCGCTGAGACGACCGGTCGAAGTGTTGAAGGTCGCCCAGCTCGGACGATTGGTGATGGTGTAGCCGAGCGTGTTGCCGTCGGGATCGTTGGCAGAGGGCTGGAAACTATAGGCAGTACCGACCGTCGCGGTCGTCGCCGGCGTGCCGCTGATCGTCGGCGCGCGATTGGCAATCGTGCCGGTGGTGTTCACCGTCACCGAGAAGGCCGGCAGCGATACCGTGTTCACGCCGTCGGTGACGCGCAGGATGATATTGTTATAGACGCCGGGCGACTTCGGGTAACCCATGAGCCGGCCGCTGTTCGGTGCCAGCACCATCCAGCCCGGCTTGTTCACGAGCGTGAACTTCAGCGGGCGGCCTTCCGGATCGGCTGCGCTCGGCAGAAAGTTGTACGAGGTGTTGGCCTTGATGACCGCCGGCGGCGTGCCGCTGATGGTCGGTGGCCGATTGACAGTCTGGGCGGATGCGAGACCCGCAAACGAAGCCAACGCCGCGATCGCGGCGAAAGACGAAGAAACGCGCATGAGCAGCTCCCAGCAAAGCACTGTGTTCCGATGCCAGCTCGCGCCCACGACACGGATTGATAGCGTGTCGTGCACGAGCACCTGTGTCTGGCAAGGGAAGCTGGCTTTGCTGGGCCGGCGCTAAAGTGCGCGGGCGGCAGGCCGAAAAACTTCACGAGACAACCTGATCAGGTCGGGTTGTAACGGCAACCCCGCTATCTTTGGCGCGACTGCTGGAACAGTGGCACCAGAGGACCGGAGGCTTTGCGTCACCGTCTTTCGAACGGCTTTGCCCTTACAGACGGCCCATATTGTGCTGGAAACGGCCAATGTGACATATCGGGGCCCAACCCCCCCAAAAACGCGTTTCAGGAAAAACCTGCAAGCGGCAGCCAGGCACTTTCAGCGACTCTTAATGGCGACGCTTAGTGAAGGCGCATCCAAAACCTGATGCGCAGGCCGCAGCAAACTCTATTTTTTTCGAGATATTTGTTATTCCGGCAGCGTGAAGCCGTGCTGTCGTACCAGCCGCGTGCAGGCGGCCACCAGGTGCTCATCGTAAAGTTTTCCGGCACTCCGGTTGATCTCTTCGATCGCGGCATCCATGCCCGCAGCCGGCCGGTACGGACGCGGCGAGCACATCGCTTCCACCGTATCGGCGATCGCGAGGATGCGGGCTTCGAGCATGATCTCCTCGCCCTTCACGCCGCGCGGATAACCGCTGCCGTCGTACCGCTCGTGCGACTGATAAATGATGTCGGCGACGGGCGCGCCCAGATCGATATCCGCAAGCAGCTGGCAACCTTCTTCGACGTGAGTGCGCATCAGCGCGAGCTCGGCCTCAGTCAGCGGTGCGGGCTTGCTGAGAATGGACGCCGGCACGGCGATGTTGCCGACGTCGTGTAACAGAGCGGCAACTCGCAAGCCGTGCTGGCGCTCGCCATCGAGACCCGCTTCGCGACCGATCGCGACCGCTAACGCAGCCAGGCGACGCGACGAACCCGCGGTGTACGGATCGTGCCGCTCGCTCATGCGCACGAATGAATCGATCATGCCTTGAAGCGCCACATCGGTGCGTTGAAGCGCACTCAGCGTCACCGCATGCGCTCGCTTCGAGTGCAAAACGCGCCAGACGCCATCAGCCAACGCCGCGAGCGCGCGCTGCTCTTCGTCGCCGTAGTTCGTATCCCGATTGCCAACGCCGAGCACCGCGACGACTTCGTCACCGGACAGCATGGGCACGGCCAGAAAGCGCGTGAGGTCCGGCAGGCCATCGCTCTGCGGCTTGCGGGCGATATCGTTGGTCCAGGTCGCATGCTTACCTCGCACGCATTCACTGAGCATCATCGCGCGGCCAATCGGCTGCGGCTCCGCATCGGACATCACCACCTGCGGCCGGCTGGCATCGCGCCAGGCAGCCAGTGTCATGGTCTTCTGCGCGTTATCGACGAAATACAAATAGCCCAGCGGGCTGCGGGCCACTTCCAGTGCCTGCTCGATCACCCGTCGCACGATGGCGGACTCATCGAACGAGTCGGCCTGTTTGAACAGCTCGACCAGGAACTCGGACTGACGCTGCGCCAGGCGGTTCGCGATGAGCTCGCGACGACGCTGCGCGATATCGCGGATCAGCACGATGCTGTCGCCGCGCGTGTTCTCCAGCAGACCGACGCTCACCTCGACGTCGAACAACGTGCCGTCCTTGCGACGATGCTTGGTCTCGTAACGACCACCACCACGGACTCGACCCAGCTGCAGTCGCATCGTGGTCTCGCCGGACGTGGGATCCTCGATGTCGGCGGCATTCATACGCAACAGCTCTTCCTTGCTGTAGCCCGACATGCGGCAGTAGGTCGCGTTGACGTCCTGGATCTGACCGTCGCTCCCCAACAGCCACGAGCCGTCGGCCGCGGCATCGAGTAGCACGTTGCCGGCCTTCGCTTGTTCCTGCAGCGTTCGTTCGTTCTCCACTCGCTGCGTGAGATCGAACGCGGCGACCAGATCGGCATTGCGACCGTCGAACTCGATCTGCTGCGAGGAGATAGATAAGGAGAGCGCGCCGCCATTCTTGCGCTGGTGCGCGCTGATCAGCGGGTCGCGCACATCAGCGCCCGGCATCGTCAAAGCCGACGCTTTCAAGGCCAGGAATTCGGCGCGCGAATAGCCGTACATCGCCAACGCCGCGTCGTTGACGGCGATGAAGCCGCCGGTCGCGTGATCGGCAATCCACAGCGGCTGCGGATTGTTTTCGAACACGCGGCGGAAACGCGCTTCGCCAGCGGCCAGCCGCTGATTGCTCGCTTCGAGCTCACTGATCTGCGAGCGTAACCGCGAATGAGTTTGCACCGCGCGCTCCATGGCCTCGGCCTGAGCCTGCGCTTGTTGTGCATTGTATTGGGCTTCAGCTTGCAAACGCTCGGCGCGTTCGACTGCTTCGGCTTGCGCGCGTTGCGCCTTCTCCAGGGCGTCAGTTTGCGCGGCCTGTGCGCGTTGAGCACGCTCCAGCGCTTCAGCTTGCGCAGTCTGCACGCGTTGCGCCTTCTCGAGCGCTTCCGCTTGAGCGGCTTGCTGACGTTGCGCGGCCTGCGCTTTTTCGAGCGCCTCGGCTTGATTCTTTTCGAGCACGGCGAAGCGCTGCATGGCCGCCGTGTCGAGCATGTTCATCGGACGGGTGTTGCCGCTCGTGCCGTTGCCATGCGCTGCGTTGCCATTACCGTTGGCGCGCGCGCCGTTCGCATGGCCGGGCGGCAGCAACTCATCGAGCGCGGTGAGCAGTTTCTCCGGCGCCGTCGAGCGCGCCAGAAAGCGCTCGGCGCCCAGCTCCAAGGCAAAGCGCTCGTACTTCGGATCGTCGTGGCGACGCGTGTAGAACAGGAACGGGATGCTCTGCAGGCGCTCGTCCTGCTTCCATTTGCGGCATAGAGCGAAGCCGTCCATGCGTGGCAGGACGATGTCGGAAACGATGGCCTGCGGCGGCTCGCGCCGCGCAGCGTCCAGCGCCGCGAGTCCGTTCGAGGATTTCAGAACCCGATGACCGCGACCCGACAGCAATGTCTCGAGCGCGCTTTGCTCTGACTCGCGCTCGAATGCGATCAGGATGACACCCATGCCGAAGTCTCCCGGCGCGAGCGCGCCACCCTAAATAACAGTCCCTGCGGAGCCACCGAAGTATGCCAAGCGCCGGCGGCGCTTGGCACGATTAGGGGGAACTCTGAATAACAAAGGGAGACGCAGAGCACATTCTGCGTCTGCTCGATCCGGTTCAGGGGCCAGCGCGGTTGATGCGCGTCCAGTACTGGCCGAGCAGCGAGACCTGATCGGTGAATTGCTTGAAGTCCACCGGCTTCACGATGTAGCTGTTGGCATGCGCCTTGTAGCTGCGCGCCATGTCCGATTCCTGGTCCGAGGACGACATGATCACGACGGGCGTCGAGCGCGTCTTGGGATCGGCCTTGATCTGTGCCAGCACATCCAGACCGTCGATCTTCGGCATGTGCAGGTCGAGCAGCATCAGTTTTGGATTGCCCGAGGCACGCTGCGCGTACACGCCCTGCCGGAATACATAATGAAGGGCCGCCTCGCCGTCCTGCACCCACACCACCTGTTGGGAGACGCCGCCGATCTCCAGCGCGCGGATCGTCAGCTCCGCATCCGTGGGATTGTCATCCGCGAGCAGAATGTACCCGGTGTGACTCACGACATCTCCCCAATGCTCGCACCTTCAGCCAGTGCGATCACGAATCCGTACTCTCGCGCCACTTCGCGCATGTGCTCATATCTCCCCGACTTGCCGCCGTGGCCAGCCTCCAGATTAACGTGTAACAACAACGGGCGAGCGCCCGTATTGTGCCGTCGCAGCTTGGCGACCCATTTGGCGGGCTCGTAGTACTGCACCTGACTATCCCATAGTCCGGTGGTGACCAGCATGGCTGGATACGGCTGGTGGCGGATGTTGTCGTAAGGCGAATAAGAAAGCATATAGGCGTAGGCAGCGGCTTCGTTCGGATTGCCCCACTCGTCGTATTCGAGCGTGGTCAAGGGAATGCTGGTGTCGAGCATGGTGGTGACGATGTCGACGAACGGCACGTGCGCGACCAGCGCGGCGTAACGATCGGCGGCTACGTTGGCGATCACGCCCATCAGCAGACCGCCGGCACTGCCGCCGGCTGCGAAAACTTTATCGCGAGCACAGTAACCTCGCGCCACCAGATGATCGGTGACATCGACAAAATCGTTGAAGGTGTTCCACTTCTGTTCCAGACGACCGGCGTCGTACCAGCGCCGGCCCAGCTCCTGGCCGCCGCGGATATGCGCCATCGCATAGACAAAGCCGCGATCCAGCAATGATAGCCGCGACGAGCTGAACGCCGGCTCCATGCTCAGTCCGTACGAGCCGTAGCCGTATTGATACAACGGCGCGGTGCCGTTCAGCGGCGTGCCTTTGCGATACACGATCGAGACTGGAATGCGCTCGCCATCGCGCGCGGGCGCCCAGACGAACTCGCTGACGTAGTTGGCTGGATCGAAATCGCCGAGCACCGGCTCACGTTTCAACACGGCGCGCGAGCCGTCGGCAAGATCGTATTCATACGTGGTGCCGGGTGTGGTGAGCGACGTATAAACGTAACGCAGCCGCGTGGTGTCGAGCTCGGGATTGGAGCTGAGCGCCATGGTGTAAGCGGGATCGTCCGCGGTCAGATGAAACGGCGCGTCGCCCCAGCGCTGCACACGAATGTTCATCAAGCCGCGCGAGCGCTCGCTGACCGCGACGAACGTGCGGAACAACTCGAAGTCCTGAATGAATACTTCCGGATCGTGCGCGATCACATCGCGCCACTGCTCGCGATCCTCCGCCTGTGCGACCGGGACCTCGACGATGCGGAAATTCAGCGCGTGCCAGTTGGTACGAATCAGGAAGCGCTCTTCCAGATGATCGAGCTGATATTCGTGATCCTCCTCGCGCGGCACGACCACTTGGAAATCGAAGCTCAGATCGTCGACGCGCGTGTAGCGCCACTCCGATGAAGTGGTGCTCTCCGAAGCGATCAGCAGATAGCGCTCCGACTTGCTGCGCTCGACAGTGAGATCGAAGCTTTCGTCGGGCTCTTCGTAGACGAGCGCGTCCTCGCCGGTGTCGCCGAGACGATGCCGGCGAATGCGCCGGCCGAGCAGCGTCACTGGATCTTTTTCCACATATAACAACGTGCGATTGTCCTCGGCCCAGGCGACGCCGGCGTCGACGTTCTCGATCACGTCCGGCAATAACGTGCCGGTCACCAGATCTTTGACCCGCAGCCGGTACTGCCGGCGCCCGATCGTGTCCTCGGTGTAGGCCAGCAGCCGGTTGTCCGGGCTGATCTCATAACCGCCCAATTGAAAGAACGACTGTCCCGAGGCGAGCGCATTGCCATCGAGCAATACCACCTCTTCTGCGGGCGGTGCGCTCTTGGGCGTGTCGGCCCAACGCACCACGATGGGATATTCCTGACCGGTCGCATAACGGATCGCGTACCAGTAACCGTGATAACGCACCGGCACGGTCGAATCATCCTGTTTCAGGCGAGCGACGATTTCAGCGTAGAGCTGAGCGATGAGCGGCTGCGCCGGGGCCAGCATGGCCTCGGTGTATTGATTCTCCGCCTGCAGATAGCTCAGCACGTCCGGGTCGCTGCGCGTGTCGTCGCGAAGCCAGTAATAAACGTCGTCGCGCGCGCCATTGGGAGAGGCGACGCGATGTGATCGCATCGATGCTAACGGCGGTTTGGACACGAGTGCTGGTACGAAAAAATGGCTGAACAAAAACTCGGTTAACTGAACGGATCGTGCAGCGCCGGAGGCGGCGTGGCAACTGTGGTCCTCATCCAATCCTCATCCAATCCCCTATTCGCGCCCCAACGAGCGCCGCGTAGCCACTTGCCAACAACTTTACCGGTGGCATGCGGCTGACAAAGGGGTAGGATCACGCCCGCCACCCGACCGGCCGGATCAGCGGGCATCGTATCGACATCAAACGGCTGGCGGGCGTCTACAGAGGGCAGGCAGGAGAGGAATTCACGCAGGGACATTTCCTGAACGGCGCGTGCCAATTTTGCGCGGCAGTTCACGCGAGCCAGCCAGAAAAGCCAGATACAGTTCTCAGCTGTTCCATCTTGCATAAGTAGTATTACGCGATAAGCAAAACCCCCGGAGGGGTCTATGGCCAACGCGCAACACGGTCGTTCCTCAGGACACGGAAATACTCAGGACGAGGTCAACTTGGAGATCGACGATTCACAAGCCCTGCGGCAGCTGGAAGAAGGCGCGTCGCCGCCCATTCTGGTCCTGAGCCGTGACGCCAACCTGGTAGAAACGGTCAAAAAGGCCGCGCCCCGCGGCGTTTCCGTCGCGTTTGCGCCGGACCTGGACCATGTTGCGGAGAAACTTTCCAACCTGAAGCCGGGCGTGCTGGTCGCGGATACCGCGAGCACCGCCGACGTGGCCTCCATGGTTGCGCAGTTGACTCAGCATTTCCCTGAGCTGGTCGTGGTGGTTGCGGGCAAGCGCGAGGACAGCTCATCGCTGATGCAGCTTACCGCCGCCGGCCGGATCTTCCGATTCCTGCTCACCCCGTTGTCACATGGCCAGACGCGCCTCGCGCTGGAAGCGGCGGTCAAACAGCATCTGGACCTGTCGGCCGCTGGCCAGCGCCTGAGCACCGGCGGTGCCGCAGGCGAAGGTGGCAGCAAAAATTACGTGATGACCTATGGCGCGCTCGCCGCAGGCCTGCTGGTCGTCATCGGCGGTATCTGGTTCGGTGTCAGCCGCTTTACCGGTGACCCCGAGGTCCCTCCCGCCGTGAAAGCCCCCGCCGCGCCCGGCGCGCAGGAGCCGGGTGGCGTGCCGGAACGCCCGGATCCGGTCAAAGCCGAGCTGGCGCTCGCCAGGGACGCGTTCAATCAGAACAAGTTCATCGAGCCGCAGGGCGAAAGCGCGCTGGATCTGTATCGAAGCGCACTGGCGCTGGATCCGAACAGCCAGGAAGCCAAGGCCGGTATTCGCTCGGTCGTCGACAAGATCCTGGAACGCGCCGAGGCCTCGCTGCTGGCCGAACGTTTGGAAGAAGCCATCCGCACGATCGAAACCGCGCGTGACATCGATTCGACCCATCCGCGTCTGGCGTTCCTGGATACACAGGTCGCGCGCGAGCGCGAACGTTTGAAACTGACGCTGGCTCAGGAAGTCGGCAATCGCGTGCGCTCGCTGCTCAACACAGCGAACGATCGCATGGCCAACGGCCGTTTGCTGACGCCGACCAATGCCAGTGCGAAAGATGCATTGCTCGAAGCGCGCCGACTGGATCCGACCGATCCGACGGTGGTAGCCACGATTCGTGAATTCAGCGCGCAGCTGACTGAAGAGGCTCGCAAGTCACTCTCGGGCGGTAACATCGAAGCGGCCACTACATTTGTGCAAGCCGCGCGTCAGATGGGTTCGGCGGGCAGCGCGCTCGCCGCCGTCGAACGTTCGCTCGCTGAAGCGACTCGCACCGCTGCTACGGGCGCTGCTCCGAACACGGCGACGGGTACTCCGGCGCAAGCGGCTGGTGCTCGCCGCCCGGCAACCAACGCACCGGGTGCCGCAGCGGGCGCAGGCCCGAACGTCGACGCGATGATCGCCGACGTTCGTCAGCGCATCAGCGAAGGCAGGCTGATCGATCCGCCGGGCGACAGCGCTCGCGATCTGCTGGCCGGCCTGCGCACTGCCGCGCCGAATCGTCCGGAAGTGGACGAGCTGTCGCGCACGCTCTCGACCCGTCTGCTCGACTCCGGTCGTCAGGCGATGAATGCGAAAGCGTTCGAGCGCTCGTCACAGCTGATCGCCGCAGCGAAGGACGTTGGTCAGCGCTTCAACGGCCCGGCCATCGCGCAGGCTGAAGCGGATCTCACCTCGGCTCGCGATGCGAACCAGCAGCAGACCAACATCGTGTCCGCCGCTTCGTTGAAGCGCGTGCGCATGGTGTCGCCTTCGTATCCGGATTCGGCTCGCAAGCGCGGTATCGAAGGTTGGGTGGAATTGGCCTTCACGGTGCAGACCAACGGCTCGGTCGATCAGGTCGAAGTGCGCAACGCCAGCCCCGCCGATGTATTCGACGACGCCGCGATCCGCGCCGTGCGTCAGTGGCGCTTCGAGCCGGTCGAGCGCAACGGCACGCGAGTCGAGCAGCGCGCCATGGTGCGCCTGAAGTTCTCGCAGCAGGCTCAGAACTAACGCTGCACGCAACGTAGACGCAACCAAGGCGGCCCGCTCGGGCCGCCTTTTTTATTGGCCGGCCAGACGCTACGCTGCGCGTCCTCTTTTCTGCCGGCCATGGACACTGCCCTCCCCAAACCGACCGCTCCGATGACGTCCTTGCCCGCGCAACGGCTGGACGCGTCGGGTCGTGCACATGTGGATGTGCGGGCCATCATCGCGCTCGCCGTGCCGTTCGCGGCGAATAGCGCCATTCAAGCGATTCTGAATCTCACGGACACGTGGTTCGTCGGACGCATCTCCACCAGCGCGCTCGCCGCCATCGCCGCGATTCACTGGCCGGTGATTGCCTGTATCGCATTGTTTGGTGGCGTCGGGCTCGCCGGACAAACATTGGTGGCACAAGCCTTCGGCGGGCGACGGTTCAAGCGCGCCTCGCAAGCGGGCTGGATTTCGATGTGGGCGGCGCTGCTGGTCACGCCTTTGTTCTGGCTCATCGCGGTGAATGGCAATTCCCTGCTCGATCCGTTCGGCCTGCCGCCCGACGTGCAAGCATTGGCTGTGCAGTTCTGGCAGCCGCGCATGTTTGGCGCGCCATTGGGCGTGGCACTGTGGGGCATCCTCGGGTTCTTCAACGGCATCGGTCGGCCGAAGATCTCTTTCATGGTCGACGCGCTGGTCTGCATCAGCAACGCCTGCTTTGCGCAGTTGTTTATTTTCCAGCTCGGCTGGGGCATCGCCGGCGCGGCCTGGGCCACGAACTGCGCGCAGGCGCTGGGCTTGCTGGTGGGCTTGAGCATTTTCATCGGCCCGCGCATGCACCGCGTGTTTCATTCGCGACTGCTGTGGCGGCCGCGCGTCGATAAGATCGCCTCGCAGTGGAAGCTCGGCCTGCCGATGGGAATGTTGATCGCGGCCGACGTGCTCGGCTTCGCGATGTTTCAGCTCATGCAAGTGCATCTGGGCACGGTGGACGGCGCCGCGACTCAGGTCGTCATGATGCTCACCTCGATTTCATTCATGCCGGCGATCGGCATCGCGATGGCGGGCACCACGCTGGTGGGTCAATCCATCGGCATGGGCGACCGCGGCTGGGCTCGCCGCATCGGCAACAGCATCGTCGTGATGTGCATGACCTATATGGGCACCGTCGGCCTGTTGCTCGGACTCACCGCGCCCTGGCTGATTCCGACGTTCGTCGCCCACAACGATCCGCAGGCGCTGGCGGTGATCCAGCTCGGCACCACATTGATGTGGGTGGCAGCGGCCTATCAGCTGTTCGATGGCCTGAACTTCGCCTGCTCGTTCAGCCTGCGCGGCGCGGGTGACGCGACGGTGCCGGCGCTCTGCGTGCTGGTGCTGTCCTGGCTGGTGTTCGTGCCCCTGGCGCACATGCTGTCGTTCAATCCGGGTGGCGGCTGGATCGATGGCTTGCCGCAGTTCGGCCTGGGCGCGCTCGGCGGCTGGCTGGCGGCGCTCATCTACATCATTCTGATCTCCACGACGCTGCTGGTCCGCTGGCGCTCGAGCGCGTGGGAAAAAATCCGTCTTCGCTGACAGCGCGGTCAGCTGACGGTCACTTAACCCCGCAGAATTTCATGCGATGCTATGGTGCATCCGATCGGGAGCTCTTTGGGTATACGCGGTGAACGAGATTTCCAACGACACAGCCATTCGCGTCTGGGACTGGCCGGTGCGGCTGACGCACTGGTTGTTTGTTTTCTGTATCACCTTGTCGTGGTGGACCGCAGAAAAGAACATGATGGATTGGCATCTCTACAGCGGCTACGCGCTGCTGGGCCTGCTGGTGTTTCGTATCTATTGGGGCTTCGCAGGCAGCTCGAGCGCGCGCTTCTCACACTTCCTGCGCGGCCCGAGTGGCATCATTGCCTACATGCGTGAGTCACGCGAAGCACATCGCGATGCCGGCCACAATCCACTCGGCGGCTGGAGCGTCGCCGTGATGCTCGCGTTGATGCTCACGCAGGTGGCGATCGGTTTGTTTGTAAGCGACGTGGACGGCATCGAATCCGGCCCGCTGTCGCACCTGGTGAGCTTCGCCACCAGCCGCACGCTGTCCGACATTCACGAGGTGGTGTTCAACGTGATCCTCACCTTCGTCGGGCTGCACATCGCCGCCATTTTGTTTTATCTGCTGGTGAAGAAGGACAACCTGATCGTTGCCATGCTCACCGGTCATCGCCGCAACGTGCGCGTGCGCCCGATGCAGCCGGTCCCGGCCTGGCGCATTCTGCCCGGCATCGCGCTGGCTAGCGGCGTGGTGTGGTGGGTCGTCAACTGATTCAGCTGGTGGTTGCAGTTGAATACGGTCGCCGTCACGTCCGTGACGGCTCCTAACATACAAATAATAAGGGCGATCGACTTCCGTCGATCGCCCTTCTGTCCCTGATCTGCGGGTTTTGGTTTTTACTTCACCAGCCGCAGCGCCGGTCTCTCGGTCTTCCCCTGCAGGCGGTCGCGATGGAACCCCGTTTCGGGCCGGTATTGCAACGCATCGATACGGCGCTGCAACTCGGCGGCACGCTCTGGATCGGGGGTCACTCGCGGACGCATCGGCAATGAATCGGGCTTGGTCATTCTAAACATCACATATCCTCCCAGACGGTGTGATCCCTCGCGGGCGGTGTAACGCACCACACGACGAAATGGATCCACCGACAACAGCAAACTTTTCATCCCCTAATACGGATTGACCCGTCGCTGGCCTTATTTCCACTGGTTCGCGGTGTTCGCGAAGTTCTTGTTCTGTGGCCGGACTATACAGAATCGCTGGCCTGTAGGTGCTTCCATGACGAGCCAAGTATGCACCTTCTGGATGCGCTTGGCGCCGAGCGCCTCCAGCCGTTTGGCTTCCGCCTCGATGTCATCGGTCTCGATATCCAGGTGCAGGCGACTGTCGTGCTGCACCGCCTGGAACCTCGACGTGCAAGCCGAGCTCATCGGTGAGCATGCAACGGTACAGGGGACTGGACTCTTCGTGTTTGGGCCGCAGCTCATAGCCGAGCGCGGCGGACCAGAATTGCGCGGCTTGTTCGAGATCGTCGGTCTTGCAATCGATGATGAACCCAGCGAGTCGGCTGCGATGCATGTAGCTCCCCTCAACGGCGCGCACGATAGCAGAACGGGGATGCGACTCAGGCGTTCGGGTTCACACCTTTGCGAGCCGAATCCATCGCCGCGAGAATATCTTGAGTCTCGTGGCTGGAGAATATGTCAGTTAGTGACGCGGTCACCTTGCGTTGCCAGTTGGCATGCTCGGTATCGGTGCCCGGCACGTTGACCGGATCGGTCATGCCGATCAGATCCTCGATCTGCAGCAGCGCAATATTGGAACTGGACAAACCGATGAACGCATGCACTGCTCGCGACAACGCTGCCGAGTAGGTTGGCAGCGGCTCGCCGTCGTGCCAGTGCCACAAGTCCGCCGCAACCAACGCTCTTAGTAAGCAGACACGATCTCGTACGCGCGCATCCTGTGCTTGCTGACGCAGCTCATCCGTCGGATACAAGTCGAGCTGCGCGCGTAAAGTCACATCGCTGCCTTCCCACCAACCTCGCAGCGTCGGCAGATCGTGCGTCGTGACGACTGCCATCGCGTGCGGCACATATTCCTCCGGTCGTTTGAAAGTGCCGTCGAGCGCCTGTTCGAACATCAACACCTTGTAGTGATAGGTGCGGTAATGCTCCATCGCCTCGGTCATCGCTTCCGGCACCGTGCCCAGATCCTCGCCAATCACGATGCAGTGATTGCGCTGGCTTTCCAGCGCCAGAATGGCGATCAGATCGGCCAGCGGATAGTGGACATAGGTCCCGTCCTTCGACAGCAGACCGCGCGGCACCCACCACAAACGATACAGCGTCATCACGTGATCGAAGCGCAGCGCTGCCACGTAACGCATCATGTTGCGGACCAGGCCGATGAACGGCTGGTACTGTTGAGCGCGCAGCTCGATCGGATCCTGCGGCGGAATGCCCCAGTCCTGGCCTTTCAACGCCAGCGCATCCGGAGGCGCGCCGACCGAAGCGCCCTGCAGATACAAATGACGGTTGGACCACGTCTCCGATCCTGCTGGATTGGCACCGACAGCGACGTCGCCGTAGATGCCAATGGCCATGCCACACTCACGAGCAGTGCTCTGTGCGGCGGCCAATTGTTCGGCCGCGAGCCATTGCAGATATTGAAAGTATTCCACTTCCTCGGCGCGCTCCTGAGCGAACCGCTGCACGGCCGATGAGGTTGGATCGCGATATTCCTCGGGCCAGCTCGGCCAGCCCCAGTACTGCGGTCCTTGCAGGCGGAAGTGGCCATCGAGCGCGTCGTAGATCGCATGCAAGCGCAGTGGATCGCCCTGAATCTCCTGGAATCGGCGGAAGGTGTGACCGCGCGCCGTGTTCTCGCCGAGATGCCGCGCTCGAAAGCTCGCGTACAACAAGGCAAGAATCTCGAACTTGGCCGCCGCGACTCTGACGTAATCGACGTTCCTGGTGGCGCGCAGCTCCTGCAGCGCCGCCTGAAACTTCTGGTCCGCGACACGTTTGCGCGCCGGCTCGCATTCGGCGAAGTCGGGCACGTCCTCGACGCTGACATACAGCACATTGAGGAACTGACGATTCGACGGACTGTATGGACTGATGTGCGACGGGTTCGCCGGCATCAGCGCGTGTAGCGGATTCAGGCCGATGATGCCGCAGCCCAGCGGCGCCGACAGACGGATCAGGTTGCGCAGGTCGCGAAAGTCACCGACACCCCAGTTGTCGTCAGCACGCACGGAATACAGCTGCACGGCGATGCCCCAGAGTTTCTTACCCTCGGCGATCGCATGCGCTTCGAAACACTGCTCGGGCGTCACGACGACTCGCAGCGCCCCTTGCAGGCCGGTATCCAGAACGAACGATGCCGAGTGATAGCCGAGCGGCAACTCGGGCAGCTGCACGGACAAGCGTCGATAGGAACGATTGTCGACGTTCGCTTCCTCGACCACTGGCAGCTTCGACAGCAGAGCATGGCCGGTGCGCGACTCGCCGCTCTCCAGCGTCACACTCCACTCAACCTTCTTCGCGGCCAGATCGACCGGCACGGCGATCGGCACTGTAACCGGCTGTCCTTCGTGAGCGACGACGACCGGCGGCACGAATCCCGTCCAGCGACGCGCCTGGAACTCATGAATGGATTTCTCGGCCGCATTCGCGTCGGCCGCGTCCACATGCAGCGCCGCCAGAATGGCGGCTTGCGATTCGACCGAGACTTGCTTGGGCTGGCCGCGAAAATCGAGATAGGAATCCGCGATTCCGTACAGCTGGGCAAGTTCGCGGATCGGGTTGGCCATTTACGTTTTCAGTGCAAAGCCACTACGAACGGTTACCGGTGCCGCGCCATCGGCGAGCAATACACAGGAATGCGGCGCGACCACGCAATTCTGCCCGGCGCCGAGCCGGTCGCCGAGATCGTTGGCACGCCAGCGCGCCGTGTCGAACACGATTTGCCACACCACCCCGGTGGTCGGGGCGGGCAACAGGAAATCGCAAGGTTGGTCGCCGGCATTGCAGAGAAACAGCAGATGTCCGTTCGGTGTTCCATAGGGATCGGTGAAAGCATGACCGATCAGCACGCCGATGGCACGCGCGTTCGCGTCATGCCAGTCGCCGGCGTTCAGCTCATGACCGAGCGGATGTCGCCAGCTGATGTCCTTGTGCTCGCGATCGACCTGGCGCGCACCTTTGAGGAAGGTATCGCGTCTCAAGCCGGCCGCATACCGTCGCAACGTGAGCAGTTGCCGTACGAACGCAGTCAACCAGCTGCGGCGCTCCGCCAGCGACCAATCCACCCAGCTCAGCTCGTTGTCCTGGCAGTAGGCATTGTTGTTACCTCGTTGCGAACGCCCGAACTCATCGCCGGCCAGCAGCATCGGTACGCCCTGCGACAGCAGCAAGGTCGCGAGCAGATTGCGAATCTGTCGTTCGCGCAGCTCGACCACCGCAGGATCGTCGGTCGGCCCTTCGACGCCGCAGTTCCAGCTCAGGTTGTGATTGTGGCCGTCGCGATTGTCTTCGAGATTGGCTTCATTGTGCTTCTGTTCGTACGCCGTAGCGTCGTAAGCGGTGAAGCCATCGTGACAGGCAATGTAATTGATGCTCGCGGTCGGCCGACGGCCGCTGGCGCGAAACAAATCGCTGGAGCCGGCGAAGCGCTCGGCGAGGTTGCCGAGAATGCCGGGATTGCCTCGCCAGAAGCCGCGCACGGTGTCGCGATACAGATCGTTCCATTCCGACCAGCCGGCCGGGAAGTGGCTGAGCTGATAGCCGTCCGGGCCCACATCCCACGGCTCGGCGATCAGCTTCACATAGCGCAACGACGGCTCGGCCGCGACCGCTTTGAAAAAGGCGGCGTCGGTACGGAATGGCGCGTTGTCACGCCCCAGCACGGCGGCCAGATCGAAGCGGAAGCCGTCGACGTGCATCTCCTCCACCCAGTAACGCATGCAATCGATAATCAGCTTGCGGGCAGCGGCATTGCCGACGGCGATCGTATTGCCGGTGCCGGAACGATCGACGTAGCGGCTGAGATTGGTGCTGTCGAGCCTGTAGTAAGCGGCATTGTCCAAGCCGCGCCAGCTGAGCGTCGGCCCGTGCTCGTTGCCTTCGACGGTGTGATTGAACACCACATCGAGAATCACCTCGATGCCGGCGGCATGCAATGCCTTCACCATGGTGCGGAATTCAGCGACCGGATCGTCGACGCCGTAATCCGGATGCGGCGCGAACCAGGCCAGCGGGCTGTAACCCCAATAATTCACCATGCCGCGTTTAGCGACGAACTCCTCGGGAACGAACGCTTGCACCGGTAGCAGCTCGACCGCGGTGATGCCCAGCTGCTTGAGATAGTTGATGACTGCTGGTTGAGCGAGACCCAGGAACTTGCCGCGCTCGCGCTCGGGCACGGCCGGATGCAGTTTCGTGAATCCCTTGACGTGCAACTCATAAATGACGCTATCCCGCCACGGCACCGCCGGCGGACAATCCTCGCTCCAGGCGAATTCGGATTGCACGACGCGCGCCTTGTACATGTACGGCGCACTGTCCGCGGTGTTTATTTGATCGGTCGGGTGGTCGGGCAGATGACCGAACAGCGCGGCATTCCATTCGAACTTGCCCGCCAGCGCGCGTGCATACGGATCGAGCAGCAGCTTGTTCGGGTTGTGTCGCAGGCCATACGAAGGATCGTACGGACCATGCACGCGATAGCCATATACGACGCCCGGCACACCATGCGGCGCGGGCAGAAAACCGTGCCAAACATTTTCAGTGCGCTCGGGCAGTGCGAGACGGACCAGCTCGCGCTCGCCGCTGTCATCGAACAGACATAGCTCGACGCGTGCGGCGCCGCTGGCATGGACGGCGAAATTCACACCATTGCCGGTCCAGGTGGCGCCCAGGGGCCCCGGGGATCCGGTTTGCAGGCTGGCGTGAGAGAAATCAGCGGGTACGGCGTTCATCAGCGGAATGGTGACCGATACGGGGGCCGCATGAAAAGTAGCGATTCGCGAAGATGCCTGATTGACTTCGCAGTTTCAGGAGATGCCGCACCTCAAGCGCGCGCCCAGATCACCACGCTCAACGGCGGCAGATTCAGTGTGATGCGCGCCGGGAAGTCGCGCCAGGGTTCGTCATACGCCTGGATGTCAGTCTGTGGTGCATAGCCTGAACCGCCGAAGGCAGCGTCGTCGCTGTCGAGCAGCTTGCGATAGCGACCGCCGGCCGGCGCACCAAAAGTGTAATTGTCCCGCGGCACGGGCGTGGCGTTGAACGCGATCAACAACTGCGTGCCGCCCTCGCCCGGCAGACGCTGGCGCAGGAACGCGAACACGCTTTCGTTGGCATTGTCCACTTCCAGCCAGCGAAACCCTTCCCAGCTGTTGTCGCTGCCATGAAGCTCGGGATAGTCGCGATACAAACGATTCAGCGCGCGACACCAGGCCTGCAGCTGTCGATGATGCGGATGCTGAAGCGCGGCCCATGCCAGATCTTCATAGTCGCGCCATTCGTGCCATTGCCCGAACTCGCCGCCCATGAACAGCAGCTTCTTGCCCGGGTGCATCATCATGTAGCCCAGCAGGAAGCGATGATTGGCGAGCTTGCGCCACTCGTCGCCCGGCATCTTGTCCAGCAGCGAGCGCTTGCCGTGCACGACTTCGTCGTGGGACAGCGGCAGGATGAAATGCTCCGAGAACGCGTACACGAACGAGAAGGTAATCAGATTGTGATTGTGCCCGCGGTACAGCGGGTCTAGCGCCATGTAACGCAGCGTGTCGTTCATCCAGCCCATGTTCCATTTGAAATGGAAGCCGAGCCCGCCCAGGTGCACCGGCCGCGTGACGCCCGCGAACGAAGTGGACTCTTCGGCCATGGTGACGACGCCGGGGAAGTAATGCCCGACCGTCCAGTTCAGCTGCTTCAGGAAGTCGATCGCCTCGAGATTCTCGCGGCCGCCATATTGATTCGGCGTCCACTCGCCGGCCTTGCGCGCGTAGTCCAGATAGATCATGGACGCGACCGCATCCACGCGCAGTCCGTCGATGTGATATTGCTCGATCCAGAACAGCGCGTTCGCAATCAGAAAATTGCGCACCTCGTGGCGGCCGTAATTGAAGATCTTCGTGCCCCACTCCATGTGCTCGCCACGGCGTGGATCCGAATGTTCGTACAGCGCCGTGCCGTCGAAATCCGCCAGGCCATGGCCGTCGCGCGGAAAGTGCGCAGGCACCCAATCCATGAACACGCCAATGCCGGCCTGATGCAGGCGATCGACGAAGCGCATGAAATCCTGCGGCGTGCCGTGCCGCGCGGTCGGCGCGAAGTGGCCTAGAACCTGATAGCCCCACGAGCCATCGAACGGATGCTCGGCGACGCCGACCAGCTCGACGTGCGTGTAGCCCATGTCGACCACATATGGAATCAGCTGATCGGCGAGCTCATCCCAGGTCAGAAAGGCGGGCTTGCGATGCCAGGAGCGGCGCCACGAGCCCGGATGCAGCTCATAGATAGAGATCGGCGCACGCAGCGGGTCCCAGTTGCGCCGCTGGGCCAGCCATTGGTCATCGCCCCACTGGTAGCCGTCGATATCGGCGATGATCGAAGCGCTCTGCGGGCGCAACTGCATCTGGAATGCATACGGATCGGATTTCATCAGGTGCTGACCGTGCGCACCGATGATTTCGAATTTGTAACACGCGCCTACGCCGGCGCCGGGAACGAATAGCTCCCAAACGCCCGACTGGCCGCGACGCTGCAGGACATTGCGATTGCCATCCCAGTCGTTGAAGTCACCGACCACGCTGACCCGCTGCGCATTCGGCGCCCACACCGCAAAGCGAGTGCCGGCGACGCCGTCGTGCACTTCCGGATGCGCCCCCAGCTTCTGCTGGATGTGGTGATGATTGCCCTCACCGAACAGGTGCAGATCGAGATCGGAGAGCCCGGACGTCATAAGTGTGGAATGAGTTCTCGCCTGAAGCTGTCCTTTCACAACACCGCCCGGTCGCCCGGGTTCCCGATCACAGCACTGGCTTGATGGACCAGATGTTGTCCGCGTACTCGCGGATGCTGCGATCGCTGGAGAACGGCCCCATGCTCAGCGCGTTGATCACCGACTTGCGTGTCCATTCTTCCGTGTTCCTGAACAGTTCGTCGACGCGCGCTTGCGCGGCCATGTATTCGTGGAAGTCCGCCAGCACCAGGAAATGCTCGCCGTGACTGAGCAGACGATCGCTGACCACCTTCGAGTCGAAGATGTTGTCCGGAGTGAAATAACCGGAGTCGATCAGCTCGATGGCGCGCTTCAGCACTGGATTCCTGGCCACTTCGTCCGCCGGCGAATAGCCCTGCGCGCGGCGGGCAATCACTTCCTCGGTGGTCATGCCGAAGATGAAAATATTCTCGTCGCCCACCGCGTCCTTGATTTCGATATTGGCGCCGTCGAGCGTGCCGATGGTGAGCGCGCCATTCAACGACAGCTTCATGTTGCCGGTGCCCGACGCTTCCATGCCGGCCGTGGAAATCTGCTCCGACAGGTCGGCCGCCGGCATGATGTCCTGCGCCAACGAGACGTCGTAGTCCGGCAGGAAACAGACCTTCAGCTTGTCGCCGATGCGCGCATCGTTGTTGATGACGTGCGCGACGTTATTGATCAGCTTGATGATGGCTTTCGCCATGTGATACCCGGGCGCCGCCTTGCCGGCGAACATCACGACGCGCGCCGGCGTCGAATCGTTCGGGTTGTCCAGCAAGTGCTGATAGCGCGCCACGACGTGCAGCAGATTCAACAGCTGCCGCTTGTATTCGTGAATGCGCTTGACCTGGACGTCGAACATGGCATCGACGCTGATCGTCACGCCGAGCAGTTGGTGAATGGTCTTGGCCAGCCGCTCCTTGTTCGCACGCTTGATGTCGCGGAAACGATTGCGGAAGTCGGCATCGTCCGCAGCCCACTTCAGTCGCTCCAGATCTTCGAGATCGTTCTCCCACGCCGAGCCGAGCTTCTCGGTCAGCAGCGCGGACAACAGCGGGTTGGCCTGCTTCAACCAGCGCCGCACGGCAATGCCGTTGGTAACGTTGGTGAAGCGCTCCGGCCAGAGCTGGGCGAAGTCGGCGAATATGGTTTCGCGCATCAGCCGCGAATGCAGCTTCGCGACCCCATTCACTCGATGGCTGCCGACCACGGACAGATAGGCCATGCGCACGCGGCGATCGCCGTCCTCGTTGATGAGCGACATGCGACGCCGACGATCCAGGTCATGCGGGAACTTCGTGCTGACCTCTTCCAGGAAATCGCGATTGATCTGATACACGATCTGCAAGTGACGCGGCAGCAGTCGCTCGAAGAACGCCACCGGCCAGGTTTCCAGCGCTTCCGGCAGCAGCGTATGGTTCGTGTAGCCGCACACTTCACGCGTGAGCTTCCACGCCGGCGCCCACTCCATGTCATAAGTGTCGACCAGCAAGCGCATCAGCTCGACGACCGTCAGTGCCGGATGCGTGTCATTGAGCTGGACGGCGATGGCACTGGATAGATCTTTCAGCGGCCGGCGCTCGGCCAGATGCTGTCCGAGCAAATCCTGCAAAGAGGCGCTGACGAAGAAATACTGCTGCTTGAAACGCAGCTCCTTGCCTTGCGGTGTCGAATCGTCGGGATACAGCACGCGCGTAAGATTCTTCGCGTCGATCTGTTCGGCGACCGCGGCTGCGTAGTTGCCATGATTGAAGGCTTCGATACGAAACGGAGTGATCGCGCGCCCCGACCACAGCCGCAGATGATTCACCGTGGGACTGCGATTGCCCGGAATCAGCAAGTCATAACCGACTGCCCAGACATCCTGGGTATCGACCCACTCGTAGCGCACGCGACCGTTTTCGTCGCGAGTGGCACGACACTGACCGCCGAAGCGCACGCGGTGACGCACGGCGCCCTGCCCGCTCTCCCAAAAGTTGTGAAAGCCGAGCCAGGAGCTGGCGACTTCGCGCTGCGCGCCGTCCTTCTCGATGACCTGCGTAAAAATGCCGTAGTCATAGCGAATGCCATAACCGGTGGCTGCGTAACCGAGCGTGGCGAGCGAATCCAGAAAACAAGCGGCGAGACGACCGAGGCCGCCGTTGCCGAGACCGGGATCTTCTTCCTCGGCGGCAATGTGTTCGAGATCGTGGCCGAGCGACTCGACGGTCTCGCGCACTTCGGTGAGCAACTCGTCCTCGAACGAGGACAGCGCATTGATCAGACTGCGACCGAGCAGGAACTCCATCGACAGATAACAGATCCGCTTCACGCGGGCGCGCGCTACCCGCCGGCCGGTGGCAATCCAGCGTTCGGTAAGTTCTTCACGGACGGCGATCGATAGCGCGTCGTAGATGTCGCGGCGGGTCGCATTGTCGGGCGACTTGCCGAGTACACGTTCCAAGCGATCGACGATCGCTTCACGGACGGCACCGAGGCGCAACGGCACCGCCACACGAATCGCAGAACTCTGCGCCATGAAAAGCCTCTCTTATTTAACCTCGGCCACCTGCTCGGCGACGATGCGCCAAGACGCGCCTTCGCGCACCAGGGTCAACTCCTTACGCAACGAGTTGGTGCCGAACTTCTGCACGAAACGCACGATGCGCCGATCGGCGCCATCGGGCTCGACTCGCATACCCTCGACGACTGAATCGGGCACCGGACCAGTGGCCACCTGCTCCCGACGCTGCTCCAGCCAGGCTGCGCTACCGGCCGAATCCGTCGGCGCGGTGAAGCTCGCAGAATAAAGCGCAACAACCGCATCCGCTTCGCGGTTTGCCCAAGCTTGTGCCCAGCTCGCGACCACCTCTTCGGGCGAGCGCGCCGTTGTGCCGGTAGAGCGGAAGTACGACGGCGGCTCATCCAGGCAGCCAGAGCCGGTATGCCGACCGGCGGTGGGCTCTGGGATCGCCAGCGCCTCCGCACGGTTCGGCTGAGTCATGCCGTCCGGCACTTTTAGCATCGGATTGTTACGCGAAGCCAGATAAGGCTCGTTCTTCTCCTTGCATACGGCCTCAGTGCCGCCGCCACAGGCAGCCAGCAACGGCAGCAGCAGGGCACAGCCGACGATCAGCCGCCAGGCAGGCAAAAGCGCGCGAATCTTGTTCATGCAGACGGAACCCAGGAATGTTCTATGGTCGATGGCCAGGGCCGCTCGACAGGCGAGCGGCGAATGCTACGCGGCGGACGGATTTACGCAACCGGCTCGCAGCGCACGTCAGTTTTGACCGACGAAGCGATGAAACATTCATCGTGCGCCCGATGATGCAGCTGATTCAGCTGCTCGGCGCTGGGCTGCTGCCCGGAAAACACCGCTTTGGGCCGCAGGGTCACGACCGTCATGGCCATCTTGCCGGCCTCGTTCCGGGCAATGACGCCGATCGCCGGATCCTCGTAGGTGTCCACTACCAAGCCCGCCTGCGCCGCGAATGACAGGAAAAACAGCATGTGGCAGCTGGATAACGAAGCAACGAACGCTTCCTCGGGATCGACCGCACTCGGGTCGGACAGCGGCACACGAACCACGTGAGGCGAACTCGAGCCCGGGACGGTGACCCCGCCATCGAAGCGCCACTCGTGCGCCCGCGAATACTTGTTGTCGGTGAATACAGCGCCCAGGCGCTGCCAGTAGATCGTCGCGGTGTACTCGCTCATCGACTTCTATCCCTGGTTGGTAGCCGGCCGAAGCCGACGGGGCGGCATTGTCCCGCGCCCGCCACGGCTTTGCCACATTTGCGTCTGCATTCGGGCAGAATCGCCGCCCAACATGCCGGCTAACGCCGCGATCTGGCCGATTTGGGTACGGAAGCGCCAGTGGGTCGACTCCGCTGACGCCACAAGTTGGCCGCTGCCGGAGGATGCTTCGGCGCGCGAACTGCAGTGGGCAGGCGTGTAACTGACCGAAAGAATTTGCAGATGACTGGGGTTGCTCAATGGAACGGTTTCGGGCCGCTTTACGGACGATCTTCGGTGAACTGAACTGGCAGCCGCCGGGTTGGTTCACCGCCTGCACCGGCGCGGTTCGCCAGGGCGCGGGCCACCTCAACACATCCGCACGCGCCAACCCCCGAGGCGCTGCGCTGGTGATGGTGGGCATCGTCGTCTCGATGGCGGCGGCTTGGTTCGCGTGGCACTGGTACAAAAATCGCCCGCAACCCGTGCTGACCGCGTTTGCGGTCAATGCGCCCGGCCTCACCTGCTATGCCTGCCTTCCGCCCGGCTCGCCCAATCCGCTCGTCGTGACCTTCTCGGCGTCGACCGCGACGCTGGAACGCGCTGGCCAGCCCATCGACCCGAAGCAAGGCGGCATCATTATCAGCCCGGCGGTGGCGGGCCAGTGGTTCTGGGATGACGACCGCACGCTGCGCTTTCAGCCGGCTGCCGACTGGCCCATCGGCCAGCGCTACAAAGTCGAGCTGTCGCGTAACGACTTTGCGGCTGCGCACGTCACGCTCAAAGATTACAGCTTCGAATTCCAGACGCCGGCCTTCGCCGCCACGCTGACCAACACCGAGTTTCATCAGGATCCGGTGGTCGCCGGCAACAAGAAAGTCATCGCGAGCATCAACTTCACGCACCCGGTCGATCCGGCGAGCTTCGAGAAGCGTGTGAAGTTGAAGATGTTCAACCGGGTCGCGGACACCATCGAAAAGGAACTGACCGCGCCGGCCTTCACCGTCATCTATGACAAGCTGAAGTTGAACGCTTTCGTGCATTCGGCGCAGCTGGAAGTGCCACCCAAGGCCGGCCGCCTGCAAATCGTCATCGAGCCCGGCACGCGCGCCGCGCGCGGGGGCAATGAATCCAAAGACACGCTGACCGCCAACGTCGAGGTCCCCGGCCTCAACAGCTTGAAGGTTGCCAACCTCGCGCTCGACATCGTGCGCAATGAGCGCAACGAGCCCGATCAGGTGCTGCTGATCAACACTTCGTTCTCGGTGCCCGAGAAGGATCTGCCGCCGAAGGTGCATGTGTGGCTGCTGCCGGAGAGACATCCGGATCCGAAGCTCCAGGAGCAGTTCAGAGGCCGCACCGATCGACCTTATCCGTGGACCGACGCGACGTTTCGTCCCGAAGTGCTGACGCCGCAGAACGAGCTCAAGCTCGACCAGATTCCCGGCGAACAGGAGCACTCGCAGCTGCACAGCCTGCGCTATCAAGCCAAGCCGGGGCGGTATCTCTATATCAAGATCGATGCGGGCCTGAAGTCTTTCGGCGGCTACGTGCTCGGCGAGAGCGTCGAACGCATCATGCAAGTGCCTGAGTTCCCGCGCGAGCTGAGCATCCTGCATCAAGGCTCGTTGCTGTCGCTGTCCGGAGAGAAGACGGTGAGCTTGTTTGCTCGCAACCTGCCTGCCATTCGCGTCGAGATCGGCCGGTTGTTGCCGCGTCAGTTGCAACACCTCGTGACGCAGACCACCGGCACCTTTGGCACGCCGCAATTCAACAATTGGGCGTTCGAATCGGCCAACATCACCGAGCGCTTCTATGAAGTCATTCGCCTGGAATCGGGCGATCCGGGCAAAGCGCAGTACGAGTCGGTCGACCTCGGCAAATATCTGGACGACAACGCCGGCGACCGCCGCGGCGTCTTCCTGTTCCGCGTACAAGCGTGGAATCCGGACAGCAATCAGCCCTTGAACTACGCCCCCGAGGCTTGGAATCAAACCATCGGCGCGCAACTTGCGGACGCACGCGTCATCGTCGTGACCGATCTCGGCCTCGTGGTGAAACGCTCGGTCGACGGCTCGCAGGATGTGTTCGTGCAATCCATCGCGAGCGGCGCGCCGGTGGCCGGTGCGTCCGTGGAAATCATCGGACGCAACGGTTTGCCCGTGCTCACCGAGACCACCGATGGCGACGGTCACGTTCGCTTCCCCGACCTGCGGAGTTTCCAGCGCGAGAAGGCGCCAGTGCTGTATCTCGCGCGCCGTGGCGGCGACAGCTCGTACCTCCCGCTCGATCAGTACGGCCGCTCGCTCGATCTGTCGCGCTTCGAAGTCGGCGGCGTCCAGAGCGCCGCCGAGCGCGCGGCGCTGTCGGCTTATATATTCTCGGACCGCGGCATTTACCGACCGGGCGAAGAGATTCACGCCGGCGCGTTGGTGCGCAACCAGGAATGGACCGGCCGCATGTCCGACGTGCCGCTGCGCCTCGAAGTTACCGACCCGCAGGGCATGGTCATCCGCCGCGAGACCTTCAAGCCTGGCCCCGCCGGCTTCGGCGAAATCCGGCAAGCGACCAAAGAAACATCGCCAACTGGCACGTACACCTTGTCGCTGTCCATCGTGCGCGATCAATACCGCGCCGACCTCATCGGCTCAACGACGGTGCAAGTGCGCGACTTCCAACCGGATCGCCTGCGCATGAAGGCGACGTTCTCCGCCACGTCCGCGGACGGCTGGGTGTCGCCGGACAATCTGGAAGCTCACATTCAACTGGAGAATCTGTTCGGTACGCCGGCAGAGAATCGGCGCATCGCGTCGAATCTGACGCTCACTCCGAGCATTCCGTCGTTCCGCGCCTATCCGGATTATCAGTTCCATGACCCGCAATACGCGCGCGAAGGTTTCGGCGAGCAGCTCGCAGATGCGACGACCGATGCGCAAGGCAAAGCGACGCTCTCGCTGAATCTGCAGCGTTTTGCGAAGGCGACGTATCGAGTGCATCTGGTGTCGCAAGGCTTCGAAGCCGACGGTGGTCGTGGCGTCACGGCTGAGGCGGCGCAGCTGGTCTCAAACATGCCGTATCTGGTCGGCTACAAGCCGGACGGCGAGCTGGGCTATCTGTCGCGTAACAGTGAGCGCACCGTGAATCTCATCGCCATCGATCCGAAGGCGCAGCGCACGGAAGTCGGTGGACTGGTGCTGACACGGCTGGAAACGCGCTTCGTCTCGGTGCTGATGCGCCAGGCGAACGGCACTTATAAATATGAGTCACGCCGCAAAGAAACCTCGCTCGGCGACACGCCGCTGACGCTTCCCGCGGCCGGCTATTCGCTGAAGCTGGTCACTGACGCCCCGGGCAACTTCGCGTACGTGGTGAAAGATGCGTCGGGCCAGCAGCTCGCCCGCTTCGACTATCAGGTCGCCGGCGAAGGCAACGTGACACGCACGCTGGAAAAGAACGCCGAGCTCCAGCTGACCCTGTCGAAGCGCGACTACGCGCCCGGCGAGGAAGTAGAGATCTCGATTCGCGCTCCGTACGAGGGCGCTGGCTTGATAACCATTGAGCGCGAGCGCGTGTATGCGTGGAAATGGTTCAAGACTTCGACGACCAGCTCAGTGCAGCGGATCTCGTTGCCCGAAGGGCTGGAAGGCAACGCATATGTCTCGGTCACGTTCGTGCGCGATACGGGCTCGTCCGAGATCTACACCAGCCCGATGTCCTACGGCGTGCAGCCGTTCTCCATCGCCGTGGATGCGCGCCGCAATCCCCTCACCGTTGAAGCACCATCGCTTGTGAAGCCGGGCCAGGATGTGACTTTCCGTTATCGCACCGAGCGGCCGTCGCGGCTGGTGTTGTTCGCGGTGGATGAAGGCATTCTGCAAGTCGCCGCGTACAAGACGCCCAATCCGCTCGGCTATTTCTTCCAGAAGCGCGCGCTCGAAGTGTCGACGACGCAGATCCTCGATCTGATCCTGCCCGAGTTCCGACAGCTCGGCCTGGCAGCGGCGCCCGGTGGCGATGCGGAGGGCTTGCTGGGCAAGCATCTCAATCCGTTCCGTCGCAAAGGCGAGAAGCCGGTGGCGTACTGGTCGGGCATCGTCGATGCGGATTCGACGACGCGCGAGCTGAAGTACACGGTGCCGGATTACTTCAATGGCACCTTGCGCGTGATGGCGATCGCAGTGACGGATGATCGCGTTGGCGTGCACGAGAGTCGGACGCTGATTCGCGGCGACTTCGTGCTGTCGCCGAATGCGCCGACGACGGTGTCGCCGGGCGACGAGTTCGATGTGAGTGTCGGCGTGTCCAATAACGTCGAAGGCTCAGGTGCGAGCGCCACGATCGCTGTGTCGTTGGAAACGGATGCCGGTCTGGAAGTCGTGGGCGCGGCAAAACAGGACGTTGGTATCGCCGAAGGACGCGAAGGCTCGGTGCGCTTCCGCTTGCGAGCGAAGGATGTGCCGGGTCCGGCGAACATGAGCTTCATCGCGCGCACAGGCAACGCGAGCGGCAAGCGAAAGATCGATCTCAGTGTGCGTCCTGCAACGCCGTTCATGACGCAGCTGAGTGCGGGCGTACTGGAGAAAGGTGACCGAGAGATCCGCATTGAGCGGCAGATGTATCCGCATCACCGCACGCTGGAAACCGGCGCGTCGATGCTGCCACTGCAGTTCGCGCATGGCTTCGTCGCGTATCTCTCGAATTATCCGTACGCATGCACCGAGCAGATCGTCAGCATGTCCATGCCGGCGGTGCTGCTGACCTCGCGGCCAGAGTTTGGGTACGTAAAGACACGCGATGGCGCCGATATTTCATCGCTCATCGGCGAACTGCGCTCGCGTCAGACGGAGACGGGCGCGTACAAGCTGTGGCCGGGCGGCAATGACGTGGTTGAGTTCGTCTCGTTGTATGCCCAGCAGCTGCTGCTCGAAGCGGGTGAGCGCGGACAGGCCATCCCGGGCGACTTGGTCGCGAATGGCAACAGCTATCTGCGACAGGTCGCGCAACGCGATGGCAACAATCTGACCGATGAACGGCAGAGCGCGTACGCGATTTATCTGCTGACGAGACAGGGTCAACGCATGGCGGCGGAGATCACTGCGGCCCGCAAGCGATTGGCGGAGCGCTATCGAGGGCAGTGGGAGAAGGATCTGACAGCTGCGTGGTTGGCTGCAGCGCTGGATTTGATGCGTCAGGAGCGGGATGCGGAGAGCTTGATCTCCGGCACTCGCTTCGACGCACCGGTCGATGAGCTGTACAACGATCCGATGACGCGCGACGCGTTGCTGCTCTTCATCATCTCGCGGCACTTCCCGGAGCGGCTGAAGGCGGTGCCGGGCGAGGTATTCACGACGATGGCGAAGCGAGTGACTGACGGTTACTACCATTCGCTGTCGGCGGGCACCACGTTGCTCGCGCTGGATGCGTACGCCGCGGCGACGGAAGGTGCGGCGCGTAATCTGGCGATTGCAGAGGTGCTCAAGAACAAGAGTGTTCAGGCGCTGACATTGCCGCAGGGCTTGTTCCCGACGGTGAAGTTCAGCGATCAGGCGGCTGCACTGAAGTTCACGAACAACACCAACCTGAATGCGTACTACTTGATCGAACAGTCCGGCTTCGACGGCAAGCCGCCGACGCAGGCGATCAAGCAGGGGCTGGAAGTGTTGCGCGAGTACACGGACAGCAGCGGCAAGCCGATCACGCAGGTGAAGATGGGCGATCAGATCGACGTGCACCTGAAGTTCCGAGGCTTGAAGCCGGGCGAATATTCCAACCTCGCGCTGGTCGATCTGCTGCCGGGCGGCTTTGAGTTGGTCGTTCCGACTGAAGCAGCACAGACGCCGTTTGTCGAGGCCGTGGAAGGCGAGGAAGACGGCGAATACGAGCAAGCGTACGGCGGCTGGCAGTGTCAGATTTGCGTAGGCAACTTGAAAGCATCACTGCACTACGCGGACATGCGTGAGGATCGAGTGGTGTTTTATGCGAACGCGAATAACGAGGTTTCGGAGATCGTCTATCGGATCAAGGCGACGAACGTTGGCTCGTATGTGACGCCACCTGCGTATGGCGAGGCGATGTATGACCGCAGCGTTGTCGGTCGCTCGGCGTCTGGCCGTATCGAGGTGTCGCGGCCGTGAGGAAAAGAGGCCTCAGTGACTCGCAGCGGGAACGGCGCGCGCTCGCGAAAGCTGGCCTTTTCTTCCCCGTGCAAAACCTTCTTAGATCTTCGTCGAATCCGGGGCTTGAGTGACATGCGTTGGCGGCGAGCAATCAGCGTTGCTATAGCAGTCGTGGTTGTAGCGGCGACGCTCGTCACGATTCGCCTGTGGCCGCGCGAGCCGCTGGCCGCGCGGATTGCATCGTCCACCGCCATCTTTGATCGACAAGGTCGACTATTGCGACTGACCTTGGCGAGCGATCATCAGTACCGGCTTTGGACGTCGCTCGACGACATCTCGCCGGAGCTGGTTGAGGCGCTGCTCCTTCACGAGGACCAGCATTTCTACCGGCACCCCGGCTTCAACACCGCCTCGCTAATTCGCGCCGCGGTATCGAGCTACTCCGGCGGACCGCGGGTCGGCGGGTCGACGATCACGATGCAGCTCGCCCGCCTCATGTACGGCCTGAACACTCGTACGATCAGCGGCAAGCTCGAACAAATCGTGCGGGCGGTCCAATTGGAGCTGTGCTATTCGAAGCGGGATCTGCTCGAAGCGCATCTCAACCTGATGCCCTATGGAGGAAACATTCAGGGCGTCGGCGCTGCGAGCCTGATCTACTTCGATAAGTCCGCGAAGCGACTCGGACTCTCCGAGGCGCTGACGCTGGTGCTCATCCCACAGTCACCGGCACGCCGCGCCCCCACACTTGACGAACCCGCCGACCTCCGCGCCGCGCGCTTGCGCCTCTTCGCTCGTTGGGTGGAACAGCATCCCGATGCCGCCAACTCCACGGAGTACGTCGCCACGCCGCTGCGTTACGCATCAATGCGCGACCTGCCCTTCGCCGCGCCCCACTTCACGAACGCAATTCTGCAACGGGCACGCCCCGCGTCGCTTCATTCAGTCAACACGACGCTCGATCTTCGCGCGCAACGAACACTCGAACGTGTCATCACGACCTACGTTCGCGAGCACAGCAATATCGGTATCCACAACGCCGCCGCGATGCTGGTGGACTATCGGGATCTTTCCGTCCGCGCCATGATCGGCTCGGCCGATTTCTTTGCCGCCGATATCGAAGGTCAGGTCAACGGCACGTTCGCCAAACGCTCGCCAGGCTCGGCGCTGAAACCGTTCATCTACGCGCTCGCCATCGACCAGGGCGTGATCCATCCGCAAACCGTGCTGAAGGACACGCCGACCGCGTTCGGCCCCTTCAACCCGGAGAATTTCGACGGCCGTTTCGTCGGGCCGATCACTGCGCGTGAAGCATTGATCCGTTCTCGCAATGTGCCGGCACTGACGCTCGCATCCCAACTGTCGACACCGTCGTTCTATCAATTTCTGCGTGGCGCCGGCATCACCGGAATGGCGAGCGAAAAACACTACGGCCTGGCACTGACGTTGGGCGGTGGCGAAGTCACGCTGGAAGAGACCGCCACGTTGTATGCCATGCTGGCAAATCGCGGCCGCCTCGCTCCGCTGCGTTATCTCACCGAAGAGCCACGGACCGACGGTGTTCGCATGCTGTCGGAAGAAGCGAGTTTCATGACGCTGGATATGCTGCGCTCAGCACCGCGGCCCGAGGATTCATTTGCGCGTCGTCGCAGCGGCGTGCAAGCCGCGTGGAAAACCGGCACTTCGTGGGGATTCCGCGATGCCTGGACTGCTGGCACCTTCGGTCCCTACGTACTGGTCGTGTGGGTCGGCAACTTCGACGGCCGCGGCAATCCGGCATTCGTCGGCGTGCAGGCAGCGGCACCGTTGTTCTTCCGCCTGCTCGATGCACTCGCATCTCAGGAAAAACCAGTCGAGCCCATTTATCGGCAGCCACCGCGCATGGAGCGAGTCGAAGTCTGCAGCGCCTCGGGTGATCTGCCGAATGCAGAGTGCCCGCAGGTGGTGAGCACTTGGTACATCCCCGGCGTGTCACCGATTCGCGTGAGTCAGATTCATCGTCGCGTCTGGATCGATACCAGAACCGGCGAGCAGGCCTGCCCGCCGTACGATTCGGCATATATACGTAGCGAGGTTTATGAATTCTGGCCTACGGATCTGTTGCAATTGTTCGCTCAGGCGGGCATGCCGCGTCGGCGACCTCCGCCGCCGGCAGATTGCCAACGAGATGTTCCCAGTGGCACCGCGCCGCAAATCACATCGCCTGTCATCGCTGTGACTTACACCGTACGCAGTGGCCGCGTCGGCAGCGAGGCGATTCCATTGGCCGCCAACGCGGACAGCGAAGTGCGACGCTTGCACTGGTTCGTCAACGAAAGTTACGTCGGGACCGGCACGCCCGGCGTGGCGATCGGCTGGCATCCGTCACGTGCCGGTCACTATATGGTGCGCACGGTGGACGATCGCGGCCGCGCCGACAGCCGGGAGCTGGTCGTCGAGCTGGTTCGTTAATCAGGTCTCACGCCGAACCCATCGACGATTCGAGCGGAGCGGTTACTATTGAGAGCCTCGCGGGTGCCGCTGCGTCCGCGCCAGTCGACCACAGGTAACCGCTAGCGCATGCACCATCAATCCGACCTGATTGCCCTGATCGCCGTGGGCTTCGTGCTGGCCCTGGGATTTGGCTTTCTCGCCTCCCGGCTGCGCATGCCGCCGCTGGTGGGTTATCTGGTCGCCGGAATTGCAATCGGCCCGTTCACGCCGGGCTTCGTCGCCGACGCGGGACTGGCGGGGCAGCTGGCGGAAATCGGCGTGATCCTGCTGATGTTCGGTGTCGGACTGCACTTCTCGATCGGCACCTTGCTCAAGGTGCGCAGGATCGCGTTGCCCGGCGCAGTCGTGCAGATCGCGGTGGCAACGATCATTGGCTGGGGGCTGGCGCGGTTGTGGGGCTGGAGCACGGCGGCGGGTGTCGTTTTCGGGCTGGCGCTGTCGGTCGCCAGTACCGTCGTGTTGTTACGAGCGCTCGAGCAACGCAACGAGCTGGATACTGAACAGGGCCGCATCGCGGTTGGCTGGCTGATCGTCGAAGACCTGGCGATGGTGCTCGCGTTGGTGTTCTTGCCCGCGCTCGCACATACGGGCGGTGAGGTCGGGCAATCCAGTCTGCTCACAAGCCTGGGGCTGACGACGTTGAAAGTCGCGATCTTCGTGGCGCTGATGATGGTCGGTGGCCGACGCATCGTGCCTTGGTTGTTGGCACAGGTCGCGCGCACCGGCTCTCGTGAGTTGTTCACACTGGCGGTGCTGGCCATTGCGCTCGGCATCGCTTACGGATCGGCAATGCTGTTCGATGTGTCTTTCGCGCTCGGTGCGTTCTTTGCCGGCGTGATGTTGGCCGAGTCGGATCTCAGCCATCAGGCGGCGGAGAACTCGCTGCCCTTGCAAGATGCTTTTGCGGTGATGTTCTTCGTGTCCGTGGGCATGTTGTTCGACCCCGCGGTGATCCTGCGTCAGCCGCTGGATTTGCTCGGCGTGCTGTTCGTCATCATGGTGGGCAAGTCGCTGGCGGCGTTTGCGATCGTGATGGCGTTCGGTTACGCGGTGCGCACGGCACTGACGATCTCGGCGAGCCTGGCGCAGATCGGCGAGTTCTCTTTCATTCTTGCCGGCCTGGGCGTGGGACTCGGTTTGCTGCCGGCCGAAGGTCGCGACTTGATCCTCGCGGGCGCGCTGCTATCGATCACTCTGAACCCGTTCGCCTTCGCGACCATCGAGCCGATCGCACGCTGGGTGAACGAGCGGCCCAGGCTGCTCGCGTTCTTTACCCCCAAAGACGGCAAGCTCAAAGCACTGCCGCGCGATCAGAAAGTTTCCAATCTGCGCAATCACGCGGTGATCGTCGGTTACGGCCGCGTCGGCAGCGTGGTCGGTTATGGCTTGCAGGCACAGGGTCTCGAGTACGTCGTCGTCGAGATGAGCCGCCGCGTGGTCGATCAACTGCGCGAGGACAAGATCCCAGCGGTGTACGGCGATGCCACCGCTCATGGTGTGCTCGACCTCGCGCAGATCGCACACGCACGCTTGCTGGTGATCGCATCACCCGACGGCTTCCACGCCCGACGCATCCTCGAGCTCGCCCGCGTCAAGAATCCCAATATCGCCATCATCGTGCGCACTCACAGCTCTTCCGAGCTGAAATATCTCATCCGCCAGGGCGTCGACCGTGCCGTCATGGGCGAACTCGAACTCGCACTCGAGATGACGGACTACGCGCTGCGCAGCCTCGGCGTCTCCGAAGAGCGCTGCAAGGTCCTCACTCAGTGGTTGAGAACCGAAGGGATTGCAGGGTCGCCGAAGGATCCGGGGGCGTAAGCGACGTTTCTATTTCCGATTAATATGGCGTCCGCCACCTAATCGGCAGGCGAAGTCCCACTCGCAATCTGTTCTTCGAGCAACTGCGACAGCAATGTGTGCAAGGGCTTCATATCTAACACCCCTGCTTTGAGCGACTCGTCAACTGCTTGCAAGGCGACCACGTAAGCATCGCGCTCCCTTCGAATCAGTTCAGGCAGGATAGTGGTGCCTGGCAGCCACTGCCCCAACTTTACGCATAAAACGAAGTAGCAGGCGGCTCGGGCTGTTCGACCATTGCCGTTGATGAACGGGTGTATGTGGTTCATGCGCCAGAGCACAAACGCCGCCAAGGCCACCGGATCGGCAGCCTCCCAGCGTCGATTGACCCAGTTGACGAAATCCTCCATGAGCGCATCGACACGGAAGTGCTCTGGGGGCCGATACTCGCCAACGATGACCGGGCAGGGGCGGTACTCGCCGGAATTGGTATGAAGGCAAGTAATGGCCTGGAAGTTCAGCGCCTTGACGATGTGCGCTGACAGGAACGGCCGGCCCATTGCGAGGGCGGCAGCAACGATCGATCTTAGAAAGTCATACTGCCGATTGCCGTTGGCGATCTCGAGCTCTTGATAGGTCGGATGCTGTTCGGTTTGAGTTATTTCAAAGAGAATCACAAGCGCACTCCATGGCGCCCCCCTCTCGCTCCACGATCACTCGCTTGACTTGCTCGCGCGTAACTCCGCTTGCGGCGGAAATGGATCCATAAACGAAAGACACGCGCTGTTCGAGCATTTCGTGTGGCGTAAGCTTCTTGGACGCACTCTTTGTGAGGGCAGACAATAGGTGTTCGCTGGTCTTAATCTCGAGCATATTGTTGTTCATGGCGTTCTCGGTCTCCGCTTACGACTCATGGATAACCGGTTCCGTCGCTTCACTATATATAGCGACATAGCCGACTCGCCTTGGGTTATGGGCCGGCCTGTTGTTTATGGCGCGGTGCGCAATGCGACGAAGTCGTCGAACCATGCATGATCTCGTTTCACTGAGGTATCGATGCCTTCAAGCATCCCGCGCGCTTTGCGCATTGGCCGCAGCGGGATGAGTTCGATTCGATCCTGGTATTGCAACGCCTGGATCCGCTGGCCGGGCTTAATGCCGAGGGCATCGCGGATGACCTGCGGAATGACCACCTGGAACCTGGGCGAAACGGTCACTGTCGTCACGTTGCTTCCTCGATTCGGTGAGCGCTTTGCAGACATGGTGGAAGCCTCTCGTTTGGATGTCCAGCGATTCTGAGTGCGACGCTCCGCGGCAAATGCTCGCGTTTCGCCACGGACACATTACGACGACTGGCGGGGAGCGCAAGAGAAGGAATTCGCGCAATCCCCTGCAGAGCAACTCACCGCAGCAGCGCGTGCAGGATGACCGTGGGAAACAGCGTGAACAGGCCCGAGAGCGCAATCGAGACCATCACCAACAAATAAGTCGCAACGCTCATCAGCGCGACGACGACCACGCCGGCGGCGGCAATGACCATTTGAAGCCACAATGGTGTGCGACGAGGCGGCGATAGCACGACGGTAGCGCCCATGCGCGCGAGAGCCTTGAGGCGTTTGTCATGCGCCGGATACATGGGCACGCTCGAACCACTGAGCAATCCGCCGCGATGGGCGCCGCCGGCGATGAGCATGTGAGAGCACCAGGCGGGAAAGCTACTGCCGTTACCGAGTTCGCCGAGGGCGTGGCTGAGGGCTTGGGGATCGCGAGTGAGTTGCACGGCGATAGCGTCGGCCAGATATTTGCGACGGCGCCAGATCAAGGCGAGCAGCGGCTCCAGAAAGAAATTGCTGACCATGCCGCCAAAGAATCCGCTGATGACGAGCGGGCCATAGAGCGGCATGCGAATCCACTCACGCCAGGTGAGTTTGTTCGACGTGTCCCCACCTGACGGCCGGGCCTTGGTCTGACCGAATGGATTGATTAGCTCGAGGATCAAGCGAGAGTCCGCACTCGATGCGCCCTGCTGCAAAGCTTCACGCAGCGTTTGCCACAGTCGTGTCCAGGCAGGTGGATCGACGATGCCGTCGCTGAGCCGGGCGACGAAACCAAACAAGCTCAGTGTCTGAGCAACGCGCATCCCTTGCACCACATCGCCGTTGGCGATGAGTCCGATGAGATGGCCGGCGACCGCCTGCATCTGCTCGCGATTCAGCTTTTCCAACAGACCTGTGGAAACCAGCACCGTGACCGATTCGTCATCAGGCCCGAATACAGCGGCGTTGACGCTGGGCGTGTCGATGATCGCGACCTTCGGCATCTTGATGTTGGCGGCGATGGCCATTTCAGCGACCACGTTCGCGAGTCGCTGTTCCGTAAGCACGCTCGGGCTCGGTGCTCGGAGCGCCAGTTCCTGCACACCGCTCGCCTCGGCTTCGCGCACGATACGTCGCAACGTCAGCAAGACAACCACCACGGCAACCAGTCCAGGCAATGCTGCGACAATCGCGAGATACAACCAACGACTCGCGGGCAGGGTCTCCATGTGGTCGCTGACGTCGCCCAACGTCTCCAGCATCGCCCCCAGCAGATCGGGCATGGGCACGAATAGATTGATTACGTCGAGCAGCAATCCGATCAGCGCATAGAACAGCGGTGCCGTCAGCGTCGCGACGACGAACGCAAGGATTGCAATACAAACACCAGCGACCGCACTCACCTGCCATGCCGCGCGACGATGCCGCGCAATGGCGGCAAAGAAGCTTTCGCGCTCTGCCGCAGTCCACAGAGGAAGCTCGGCCGCCGACATGTCACTCCACCCAGTTGAACGAGCGCGTCACCGCTTTTTGCCAGGACGAATACAAGTGCCCGCGATCTTCCTTGCTCATGCGGGGCTGCCAGGTGTGTGAAACAGCCCAATTGCGGCGTAGATCCTCGGTGCTCTTCCAATAGCCAGTCGCGAGGCCCGCGGCATACGCCGCGCCCAAGGCGGTCGTCTCGGTTACTTTGGGCCGCACCACACTCACATCCAGAATGTCCGATTGAAACTGCATCAACAGCTCGTTCACGACCATGCCGCCATCCACACGCAGCTCCTGCAATTGAATGCGGGAGTCCTGCTCCATCGCGGCGACCACGTCGCGCGTTTGATATGCCGTCGCCTCCAGCGCGGCGCGAGCGATGTGCCCGCGATTCGCGTAACGCGTCAGCCCTGTAATCACTCCGCGCGCGTGATCCTTCCAATAGGGCGCGTACAGCCCGGAGAACGCCGGCACGATGTAAACGTCGCCGTTGTCCTGCACGCTGGCTGCGAGCGCCTCGATCTCACTGCTATTGCGAATCAGGCCTAAGTTGTCGCGCAGCCATTGCACCAGTGCGCCGGAAATCGCTATCGAACCTTCTAACGCAAAGCATGCGGGATTCCTGCCAAACTGATATGCGACGGTGGTCACGAGACCGGCAGCCGACGACACCGGTTTGTGTCCGGTGTTCATGAGCAGGAAGCAGCCGGTGCCATAGGTGTTCTTGGCCTCGCCAGGCTGAAAGCAGGTTTGACCGACCAGCGCCGCCTGCTGATCGCCCAGAATGCCGGCGATGGGCACGCCTTTGAGCGGACCGTCGGCGACTTCGCCGTAGACCTCACTGGACGACGCAATTTCTGGCAACACACTGCGCGGGATCGAAAACGTTTGCAGCAGCTCATCTTCCCATTGCAGGGAGTTCAGCCCCATCAACTGCGTGCGGCTCGCATTCGTTACGTCGGTGAGATGCAGGCCGCCCTGCACACCACCGGTCAAATTCCATAACACCCAGGTGTCCATCGTGCCGAACATGAGATGTCCGGCATCGGCGAGCTCCCGGGCGTTGGGCACATTCTGCAGCAGCCACTTCAGCTTGAGCCCGCTGAAATAGCTCGCCAGTGGCAAACCGGTGAGTGCGCGAAAGCGGTCTTTGCCGCCCTGTCCCGAGAAGTACGCGACCAGCGGATCGACGCGAGTGTCTTGCCACACCAGCGCGTTGTACAAAGGTTCGCCGGTGCGACGATCCCAGATCAGGGTCGTCTCGCGCTGATTGGTGATGCCAATTGCAACGAGATCCTTGGCCGTGAGTGTCGCGGAGCGCAAGGCTTCGGCAATCACCGCATCGGTGTTGCGAGCGATGTCGGTCGGCGAGTGCTCGACCCAGCCGGGCTGCGGGAAGATCTGCGGATGTTCCTGTTGAGCACAGGCAACGACGTTGCCAGCCTGATCGAATACGATGAAGCGCGTGCTGGTCGTGCCTTGATCGAGGGCGCCAACGAAGGAACTCATGGCGCGCCCCTCTCAGTAGCCGGCAACATGAACACACGGCGTGCTTCGGGGGAATCGAGCTGGGCTTGGCTGTAACACCGCGAGATCGGGCCGTTGCGGTGATCGAGCAAATCCGGGCGCCGCTGAATCATTGCCTCGAACGATTCACCCGCCGGCGATCGCAGGCACAGCTCCTCGTTCAGCAGCACCAAGTAGGCCCAGGTGATGGTCTCATGATACTTGCTCTGCGCGCCGACCTTGGCAACGTAGTTCTGCAAGTGCCGGCGGAACTGCAGCGCGCCGTCGGGAAACCCATCGCGCTGCAGGTAACCCCATGCGAGCGACAAGTGCATCCGATGGCTGAACTGCGCCGGGTCGAGCGAGCCATTCTCGAAGGCAACCGTGACTGGGTCTGCGATGATGGAACGCGTCGGTAGGACACTCATGAGCTATTCACCCCGCTGCGACGTTGGCCGGTTGAATAGCACGAAACCAGACTGAAAGGGGACAGATCTATTTTCGGTAGCGACGCCGGCCGCGCCCGCGGCAGCGCACGGAAAATAGATCTGTCCCCTTTTAGTAGATCAGGAATTCGCGCATGAATTCGTCGCCGGGCAACGGGCGGCCGAAGTAGAAGCCTTGCAGCTCGTCGCAGTGATTGGCGCGCAGAAATTCGATCTGCTGCTCGGTCTCGACGCCTTCGGCGACGACCTTCAGGCCGAGGTTGTGGCCAAGCGCAATGATGGCGCGAACGATGGTCGCGTCGTCCTGATCGTGGTCGATGTCCTGCACGAACGAGCGATCCACTTTGAGGCGATCGACGGGGAACCGCTTCAGATAGCTGAGGCTGGAATAGCCGGTGCCGAAATCGTCCAGCGCGATCTGCACGCCGAGGTCGTTGAGCTGGCCAAGCATGGCGATGAACTGATCGGCGTCGTGCATGACGGCGCTCTCGGTCAGCTCCACTTCGAGATAGCGTGCCTCGAGGCCAGTCTCGCGCAACACCTCGGCGATGGTTTGTACCAGGTTGTCCTGTCGAAACTGTCGCACTGACACGTTCACTGAAACGACGAACGGGGGCAGCCCCGCATCTTGCCAGGCCTTGTTCTGAGCGCAGGCAGCACGCAGCACCCACTTGCCGATGGGCACGATCAAACCGATCTCTTCCGCAATGGGAATGAATCGGGACGGCGGCGTGGTCTCTTCATTCGACACGTGCCAACGGATCAACGCCTCCGCGCCGGTGATTCGCCGCGTCCGCATATCCACGCGCGGCTGATAGTGCAGCGAGAACTGCTGACGCTCCAACGCACGACGCAATTTGTTCTCCAGCTCCAGCCGTTCCGTGATCAGCGCGTTCAGCTCGGCGGTAAAGAACTGGAAGTTGTTCCGGCCTTTTTCCTTGGCACGGTACATCGCCTGGTCGGCATGCTTGAGCAAGGTTTCCGCATTCAGGCCATCGTTCGGGTACAAGGCAACGCCCATGCTGCAGGTGACATTGAAATCCCCCTGCGGACTGGTCCAGGGCTGTGAGATCGCCTGAAGCATGCGCTCGAGCACCACCGCGACCGCATCCGGCCCGCGCTGGCCGTTGATGAGCAGCACGAACTCATCGCCGCCCAATCGCGCCACGGTGTCACCTTCACGCACGCTCGATCGCAGCCGCTCAGCCATCGCGCGCAGCAGCTCATCGCCGACGTGATGCCCTAGCCCGTCATTGATGAACTTGAAACGATCCAGGTCGACGAACACCACGGCCAGTCGAGTGCCATAAGCGGCGGCGGAGCGAATGCCTTGCTGCAATCGATCGTGGAGCAGCGAGCGATTGGCGAGACCGGTCAGGGTGTCGAAATTCGCTTGCTGCTCGATGCGAGCCTGATAGAGCTTGCGCTCGGTGATGTCTTCAACCGTGCCCTCGTAACAAACGACGTGGCCGGCTTCGTCGAACACGGCGCGCGCATTCTCGGAAATCCAGATGACTTCGCCGGTCTTGCGATACACCTGCGACTCGAAGCCGCTGACCGAGCCACGCGCCTTCGCCAACGCCATGAACTCTTCGCGGCGCGACGGCTCGACGTACAGCTGGTTACGAATATCTTTGAGCTGAGCGATCAGCTCGATGGGGCTGTCGAAACCGTAGATACGAGCCAGCGCCGGATTGGCATCCAGATACTGGCCATCGATAGTGGTGCGGAAAATGCCTTCGATGGCGTTCTCGAACAAGTTGTAATAGCGCCGCTCGGCCTCGCGCAGCGCCTGGCTGGATTGCTTGCGTACCGTGATGTCCTGGATCAGCCCTTCGATGGCCTGCAGCTTGCCGTGCATGTCATAGATGCCGGTGCCCCGCTCCCACACCCAGCGAATCTCGCCGGTCGCATGGACGATGCGGTACTCGCAGTCGAAACGGCCGTGCGTGCGCAGACCAGCATCCATCTCGGTGCGAATCCGCTCTCGATCATCTGGATAGGTAATTTGCTGGTAGGAAATGCGCTTGTTGAACAACAGATCGGAAGCATCGTAACCGGTCAGCCGGCGCACGCCTTCGCTGACGAACTCCATGGTCGAGTCGGCATCGTCACGGCAGCGATACACCATACCGTCGAGGTTGCCGATCAACGTACGGAGCATGCGTGCGGTTTCGGTGCTCCCTGCGGTGTCGTAACTGACAGTCGGTTCGTGCGGGATCAATGTGGCGGTGGGCTGCATGCCTTTTAATTATCGTGACCAGAACCACTGAATAGCAGCTGCGAGAGCGCAATCGCGCGGGGCTTTGTCACAGAAATGATGGGCGGCGTCAATGGCTTCGCCGCCTGCACCCGCGAAGTGCAGCGGCTCGCCCCAAAAGCGAGCCGTGCTGGGCAGGAAGCCCGAATGCAGCGGGCGCATGGACGCGCAGGAGCTGCCCGCAGAAAGTTACCAGGCGATGCCGTAGTCCTCGCCGTGATACGCCGCCGCGCCCCAGAACGTGCCATGTTTCATATCGATCTGAATGGCCGTGATGGGCCCGGAATTGTTTGCCGAAAATTCCAATTTGTAACCTTTCTTGATGAGCTCGTTGCGCACCCAAGGCGGCACCGATTCAGCCAGCGTCAGGCGGCCGGGAATCGATTCGTGTGCCCCAAACGAATCGCGCAGTTGATACGTGGTGATGTTGGCGCCTTCGGCCGCTTCCTGCGGCGTCATGCCGAACTCGACCACGTTCAAGAAGAACTGCAGCAGGTTTTGTTCCTGCGTATCGCCGCCTTGTACGGCAAAAGCGAGATACGGCTTGCCGTCCTTCAACGCCATCGACGGCGTCAGGGTCGCGCGGGGGCGCTTGCCCGGCGCGACGACGTTGAAGGGATTGTCGTTGGGATCGAGCACGAAACTTTGCATGCGCTGGCTCATGCCGATGCCGGTCTTGCCTGCAATGGTGGCCGGCAACCAGCCGCCGCTCGGCGTCACGGAAACGACCCATCCTTCCTTATCGACCGTCTCGACACTGGTGGTGCCGAGCCGGAACGTGCGATCGAATTCGGCCAGCGCCGTCGGGCTCCATTGATTCGGCTTCGGCTTGTCCTTGCCGGGCTTGACCGTACGCCACGCCTCGAGCTGGGTCTTGAACGGATTGGTCGCGCCCTGGAAGGGATACGGATCGCCGGGACGAATGTCGGGATCGTTGCGATCTTCCTGGACCAGCTTGGCGCGCTCGCGGGCATATTCCTTGGAGAGCAGGCCTTTGATGGGCACTTCAGGTGGAAAGCGCGGATCGCCGTAATAGAAATCCCGATCGGCGAACGCCAGGCTCATGGTTTGATACATCGTGTGGATGTAACGCGTGCTGTTGTAACCCATCGACTTCAGATCGAAGTTTTCAAGGATGTTCAGAGCCTGCAACATCGACGGGCCCTGCACCCAGGTCGTGAGCTTGTAAACGTCGATGCCCTTGTAATTGGTGCTGACGGGCTCTTCCAGATAGACCTGCCAGTTGGCGAGATCTTCGGCCGTGTGCAGGCCGCCGAGCTCTTGCGAGCCGCGCGCGAATTCTTTGGCGATGTCGCCTTTATAGAAGCGATCGTAAGCAGCCATGATGGCCTGCTTGCGATTCTTGCCGGCCTTGCGTGCCTTCGCCTCCGTATCGACGAGCTTGCGCAATGTCACCGCGAGCTCGGGTTGACGGAAGATCTCCCCGGCTTCCGGGCCGACGCGGGAGTACCCGGGCAAAGGCTTGCCGTCCTTGCCTTCGTGGACCAGGAACGTGCGGCGTGACTCGGGCCACTTGCGCAGCTCATCCTTCCATTTCTCGATCAGGTCGGCGGTCTGCGCTTCGATGGGATAGCCGTCGGCCATTTCGATTGCAGGCGCGAGCACCTCAGCGAGGCTGAGTTTTCCGTACTCGGCGAGCATCACCATGATCCCGCCCGGTGTGCCCGGAGTGACCGCGGCGAGCGGACCAAACTCGGGCGGATATTCGTAACCTTTGGAGTGATAGAACTCGGGCGTGGCGCCGGTGGGCGCGACGCCGAGCGCATTCACGCCGATGACTTTGCGAGTGTTCGGGTTGTAGATCAGCGCCTGCGTCTCGCCGCCCCAGCTCAACACGTCCCACATGGTGGAAGTGGCAGCGATCATCGCGCACGCCGCGTCGACCGCATTTCCACCCTGCATGAAAATGCGCGCGCCAGCAGTGGCAGCGAGCGGTTTGCCAGTGACGGCGACCCAGTGCTGACCGTGCAGCGGCGGTTTGACTGTTTTGGCTTGTACCGGCGCGGCGACGGTCGCGATGAACGCGGCCAGCGCGACGGCCAATCGGGCGCTCACTCGTTTGGAATGAAATGGCATTGACCCTACCTGTCTCGTGGCGGCCGCCGGGCGGCGGCGCGAAGGGCAGGATCTTAGCGCGATGAGATCGAAGAAGGAGCGGCGCACGAACCGCGCCGCTCCTTCAAGGGCTGTTACATCCGCCAGCGCACGCCGAGCGCGAACGAGCGACTGAGCAGGAGATTGGCGAAGTTGGTCGTTGTCGGGCTGCCGGCCGAACCGAAGCGGTAGTACGCCTGCTGCATCTCTTCGGTGAGATTGACCGCGTCGAACGAGATGGCGAGCTTGTCGTTCACGTCATAAGAGACCTGCAGATCCAGGCTCGCCTCCGACTTGCGCCAAACGCCGATCGGGTTGGCGAAGATGCGTGCTTCGTTGTTATTCAAGAAGTCGTCGCGCCACACGTAGGACAGTCGCGCGCCGACGCCAGCGCGGTCGTACGCCAAGGTGATGTTGTACGAGGTATCGGACACACCGAAGAACTCGGATTTCTCCGTGCCGACGATCTGGCCCGCGGAATTGCTGAGCGGAATGGTCTGCTCGGAGTCGAGCTTGGTGAAGCTGCCAGTGACACCGAGGCCCTTCAATACACCGGGCAGATAGTCCGGAAAGTATACAAAGCCCAGCTCGAGACCCTCGAGCTTGCCGTCGGAGGCGTTCACGGGCTGCGTGACCATGAATGATTCGGTATTCAAGCCGGTGTCCGGGATCGTGATTTGACGGGTCAGCGGCACCACCAGACCATCGATGTCGCGACGGAACAGCGTTGCATACACCGCGCTGTCCGTGGCGAAGTACCACTCGGCGGTCAGATCGTAGTTCTTGGCCTTGGCCGCTTCGAGGTCCGGATTGCCGCCCGTACCCGTACCGTAGGTGACCTGGGTCAGGTCGCCAACGAGCGCAAAGTTCGAGTTCAGATCCGAGAAGGCCGGTCGACGCAGCGTCTCGCCGTAGTTGAAACGAACATTGATGTCATCCGTCAGCGCATAACGCAATGTCATCGACGGCAGCAGGTCGCTGTCACTCTTCTTCGTCGATGAGCGCGCGTCCGTGATGACATCGGTGAACTGCATCGGCGTGTCGATCGTGACGTAGCGCAGGCCGAACTGGCCCTGCAGCTTGCCGATCGCGATGTCGGTCTGGATATAGGCGGCAGCGGTGCGCTCCTTCACTTCGAAAGCACGCTTCAACACCGGGCCACCGGCGGCCGCGCCATACAGCGCCCGCACTTCGTCGGCGTGGTCGAGCAGGTAATAACCATTCACGACGGCCCACGCGGTCGGGATGTCGCCGTGGCCATCGAAGAAGCCGCGGTTGGCGTAAATCATCCCGGAGGGCAGCGTCGACATGTTGCGGCCGAGGAACGGCTCGGGCGTGGGGCGCGGGCTATGCGACTCAGCCGAGCGATCGTCGTAGCGCACGCCAAAGCTCAGCAGGCGGAACAGGCCATCGCCCAGGTCGTAGTGGCCGTCGATCTGCAACGTCTCGGCGCCGCCTTTCTGACGACCGCGGTTCTGGAACAACGCGCCGACGTTCCACGAGTTTGGATCGAGCAGTTCCGCGTCGTCATTGAAGTGCCACGACGGAATGCCGTTGCCCGCGTTGAAATCCAGAGTGATCGAATCGGGCACGCGCTCGGTGCGCACGGCGATGAAGCGGGTGTTGAACTCGCTGTTCTGCACGGACAGATCGGCCGACAGCGAGAAGCGGTCGCTCAGCTGCCATTTGCCGTTCAATGCGTACACGAACGTATCGGTGTCCTGCTTGGTAGCGTCGCCGCTATTGAAGCCGAACGGTGCGCCGACGGTGCGCGTCTTCATGATGTTCGTGCCTGGATACAGCGTGTAGGTCGAGCCCGGATTCGGGCCCAGCGTGCCCCACCAATCCGCAAACGTGAAATGCAGATTGTTGAACATCTCCTCGCGATAACCCTGATAGAAGGCTTCGAAGGTGTATTCGGAGGTGTCATTGGGCGCCCACTGCACCGCCACGGCCGCGGCCGGACGCTCGCGGTCGCCTTGGAAATCGCTGGCAAACAGCGCGTCGCGCGCCAGCAGATATTCGTACGGCGTACCGTCCATGGTGATGGTGGAGCCCGGTGTGGTCGACAAACCGGCGTCGGTACCCGGCTGCCAGAACTGCGGCGCCTCGCCGCCCGGACGAGTCAGACGGCAATCGCCGTTGAAGATGCGCTCCAGCGGCACCCAGTTCGGGTTGTAAGGACGCGTGTGATCGCAATTATCGCCGGCGCCGAAGCCATTCGGCTGCGCGTTCTCGGTCAGAAACGGCACCATCGCACCGGCGGTCACGCTTTGATCCCGATAGCGCACACGCGAGTAGCTGGCGTTCGCCATGACGCCGAAGCGCCCTTGGCCGACTTCCCAGGTGTTGGCGATCAGCAAGCTGGCGTTCGGGTCGATCTCATCGCGCTGTTCCTGCGTAGTCGCGCGAGCGTTCAAGGAGATTTCCAGATCGTCGAAGTCGAATGGCCGGCGCGTGCTCACATCGATCTGGCCGGCCAGGCCGGTTTCGAGCTGATCAGCCGAGCGGGTCTTGTACACATCGATCCTGCCGATCAGGTTCGAGGGAATGTCTTGCAGCGCCAATGCGCGGGACGAGGCGGTGAACACGTTGCGGCCGTTCCAGGTCGTGGTCACGTCGTTCAGACCGCGAATCACGATGCCTTCGGCTTCGCCGCCGCCGCGATCGGTGATCTGCACGCCGGTGATACGTTGCAGAGCTTCGACGACGTTGTTGTCGGGCAGCTTGCCGATGTCCTGGGCCACGATGGACTCGACGACCTGCGTTGAATTGCGCTTGTTTTCCAGGCCCTGCACCAAGCTGCCGCGCACGCCGCTGACGATGACCTCTTCGAGCTCGGTCGTCTGCGTCGTTTGTTGCGCGAGTGCGCTCACCGACAAGGAAAGCGCTGCCATAGCAGACGCCGAACGAATCCTGATTAGCTTCGCCACGATGCTATCCCCCAGAGCTGCCGTTAGGCTTGAATTGATTTCTCAGACAAATGCTAGCTGCAAAATGTCGGACAAATCAAGATTGGGATCGGGGCGAGCTGCCAGTGGGGCCCGGCACGAGTCGGCTTTTTGTTAAAAAACTCCAGTAGGAATAATAGGTTACAATATTTGTAAGCCGCAGGGTACCCACCTCCTGCGCGATCACTTGTGATCCCTGCCGCGCCCCCGGACAATCACAACGGTCGCATGCGCGACCTCCAGAAGGCGCCGATGTCCGTTACCAAGTCGAGCAAAGTTGCCGCCGCGGGCGAGCCGAAAAATCGCAAAGAGCTGCGTCTGCACAGCTCCATCGCGCGCGATCTGGGGCTGCGCATCGTGTCGGGCCGCTATCGTCCCGGCCATGTGCTGGCTGGCGAGATCGAAGCGAGCGGACAGCTGAAAGTGTCGCGCTCCGCCTATCGCGAAGCCGTGCGCATGCTGGCGGCGAAAGGACTGGTGCAAAGCCGGACTCGCACAGGCACGCGCGTAAGCGCGGTCGAGCAATGGCATTTGTTAGATCCGGATGTGCTCGCCTGGGTGTTTGCTGGCGAGCCCGAGTTGGAAGTGCTGCAAGGTTTGTTTGAATTGCGCACCATCATCGAGCCCGAAGCCGCGGCGATCGCAGCCGCGCGGCGCAGTGACAAAAATCTCGAAGTGATGCGCAACGCGCTGCAGAGGATGAGCCTGCATACCGTGAACGTCGAGGCAGGCCGCATCGCCGATAAGGAATTTCATTCCGAATTGCTGCGGGCCACCAGAAATCCTTTTATCATTTCACTGACAAATGGCGTGGCCGCGGCAGTGCATGCACTCACGGAATACAAACAACGCGAGCAGGCACTGAAGCGCGACCCGCTGCCCGAACACTGGCGCGTGCTCGAGGCCATCGAAGCAAAAAACACGGAACAAGCGCGCGCATCGATGGCGGAGCTGATCCGACTGGCCATCACCGACATGCCGGTGAAGCGCTGGCCCGACAACTGGACCGACAGCCGGCTGGTGCGCGATTCAGGCTGAAAAACACAGGGGCTCGTCGACGTTGTCATCGACGAGCCCCTGATGCAAACCATCGGCCGATGTTTTATTCGACCTTGGTGGTGAGCTGTTCCTGCGAGGCCTTGCGTGCCGCTTCGAACTCATCGCCCGGCAGCCACTTCGGCAGATCTGCCTCCGCAGCGTTGGCCACGTTGTTACCAACGTAGAACAGCAGCTGCGCGTCTTCGATCATGCCGTCGTAGTTCCAGCTGTCCGAAATCTGGTCCGACTGCTGGTGATAGTGCTTCTCTTCGTACTCCGCGTGCTGTTCCTTGCCCCAGCCCGCCGGCTTGCCGATGAAGTCCGTGCCAGTGTCCAAATACAACGCGGGCACGCCGATCTTCGCAAAATTGAACTGGTCGGAGCGGTAGAAGAAACCGCGATCCGGGAATTGATCGGGCGTCACGACGCGGCCTTGCATCGTGGCGATGGCATTCACGTAATCGTCGATGGTGGACTTGCCCTTGCCGACGAACACGATGTCCTTGGCGCGACCGAAGATGTTGCCGCCATCGATGTTGATGTTTGCGGCAATCTTGCCGGGCGCGACGGTCGGATGCTGAGCGTAATACTGCGAGCCCAGCAGGCCCTGCTCTTCCGCGGCGACCAGCAACAGCATTATCGAGCGCTTCGGCGGCTGCGGCAGCGCCTTGAAGGCCTTGCCGATCGCGAGCACCTGAGCCACGCCAGACGCGTTGTCCATCGCGCCGTTGAAGATCTTGTCGCCGTTCGCGTCGGGCTCGCCGACACCGAGGTGATCGTGATGCGCGGTGTAGATCACATACTCGTTGCTGAGCTGCGGATCGCTACCCTTGAGCACGCCGTATACATTCGCGGTGCTGGAACGGTTCAGTTTGTTCTTGAAATCGAACGAGGTTGTGACGCCGAGCGAAACCGGCTTGAAATCCTTGGATTTCGCCGACTGCATCAGTTGATCCAGATCCTGTCCGGCGAGCGTGGCGAGCTCGCGTGATGCGTCCTCGGTGAGCCAGCCTTTGACTTGAATGCGCGGCTCGCCAGTTGCCGGCAGTTCCACTTGTTCGCCCGACCACGAGCTCTGCACGACCTGGAACGGATAACCCGCCGACGGCGTCGTGTGAATGATGATCGCGCCGGCCGCACCCTGGCGCGCGGCGCTTTCGTACTTGTAGCTCCAGCGACCGTAGTACAGGCGCGTGTCGCCGCCGAACAACTGCGCATCCCAGTCGGGATCGTTGTTCAACATCAGCAGCACTTTGCCCTTCAGATCCTGGCCTTTGAAATCGTCCCAGCCGAACTCGGGCGCCTGAATGCCGTAGCCGACGAACACCACTTCGGCGTTCTTGACCGAGCCCTTCTCGGACTGCACGCCGCTGCCCGCGATGTACTGATCCCACCACTTGAACGACACGGTCTTGCCGCCCTTCTTGAAGGACCATTGCTTGGGCATCTGGGCGGTGATGCCGACCACGTCGAACGCTTGCTGATAGCTGCCATCGCTGCCGCCCGGCGCGAACCCGATCTGTTGCAGCTGGTCCGCGATGTACTGACGCGCCTTCACGTCGCCAGGAGTCGCAGGCGCGCGGCCCTCGAACTCATCCGATGAAATCTTTGTTATCTGCTCGCGTAGATAATCGGCGGCGATCTGCTCGGCAGCGCTCTTCGCTTCGGCATTGACCGGGCTGGCAGCTTCGGGCGCCGGCACTGGCTTCGGCTCCTTGGGCTTGCAGCCTGCCAGCGCGGCAAGCATGGCGGCTGAAATAATCAGCGCTGATAGCGACCGGACGGGTCGCGAAACGGTATACATTCGGAACTCCCGTGCAACGAGTTACGGTGACAGAGAACTGTAACAGATGTCGTCCGCAATGCCGTCCGCAACTCACCTTCATCTACTGTTGATCTACGCGGGCCACGCTGGTGGCCGCACGCACCTCATGGTCGAAGCCGTGAAGCAAGGAGTGGCCGATGCAGGTGAAGATGTCGAGCTGCGTGCTCTGCCGGCGCTCGAGGCAGGCACCGACGATCTGCTCTGGGCGCATGGCTTGTTGATCGGCACGCCCGAGCACTTCGGCTACATGGCCGGCGCCATCAAGGACTTTTTCGATCGCACGTTCTATCCGGCGCAGGGTCGAGTCGATGCCCTGCCCTATGCGATCTTCGTCAGCGCCGGCAACGACGGCACTGGCGCTGTCACATCCATCGAGCGCATCGCGCTGGGTTACCGGTGGAAACGATGCGCCGAGCCGTTGATCGTCATCGGCGAGCCCAGTGACACAGATCGTCAACGATGCGCCGAGTTGGGTCAGACCGTGGCCGCGGGTCTGGCGCTCGGTGTGCTTTGAGCGCCCTGGCGGTGTGACGCTGCCGAATATTCATTAACAAAAGATCGAAATTCACATCACAGAGTGATTTTGGTCACAGCCTGAGCCACCCCGCGCCTCTATGTTTCAGCGCACAAAAAGGTGACTCGCGAAGGATCAGCGGGGCCGCTCGCTGCTTTTTTCTCGAGGACCTATGGGTGTCGCTGAGCCCACGCCTGCGCGGCGTGGATATTCATGGATTGCGTATGGACTGGCGTTCGGCAACGCCGGTGGTGCGCGACTATGAGCACGCGACAGTCATCGGCACCCGGCTCGGGCCCCGAGCGACGTATCGCACTCATCAAACCGGCGGCGAGCGAAGAGCAAGCCGGTCATGCCGTGCAGCTGTTCGATTCGGTGCTGTGGGTATTCAAAGGCGCCACTCGCTCGACCTGGGTGACCACGCCGGCCGCGGCGGCCGACATCATCGTCGTTCATCACTCCGAGCCAGCGAACAATCTGGCGCGTTGGCGCAACGAAGGTAAGCACGTCGTCGTGCTCAGCACCGACGAACAGCATCATCCGGCCGGCCCTCGCACCCTCGTTTATCCGTTTCCCGCCGTAAAAGTGCTCAGCATGCTGGAGCACGTGGAAGCAGAGATGGAGAGCACCGCGACTGCTCCTCCACAAATCGCCGTGGAAACGGCGCCCACCCAGGAGCGAGTCGCCAGATCGGGTGCCGATCCCTGGTCATTCGTCGAAGCACTGCGCACCTTGCGCACCGTCAACAACAGCACGATGTGGCTGATGTGCAAAGGATCGCAAGCGCCGTTCCTTTGGATACGCGGCGACGCTGCTTGTTATCACTGCGACGGCGCGACTACCGGTTCCATTCGTGCGGGCGCGCTCGATTTCAGCGGTCTGTCATTGCAGAAAGGCGCGCCGCCGCCGGGCAATGTTCCGGCGCGACCGGGCGACGAATTGTTCTGGTTCGCGACGTATCACGCCAGCACTCAGCTGGCGCCCTGGTTGAACGACAAAACGATTTACCGGCTGATAAGTTGGCCCGATCTCGGCCGATTGCGAGCAAACGATGCGGCCGAGCGAACCGCACAGATCCGTGTCATCGCCGCGCTCGCCGCTGGACCGGCAACGCTCCGCAAGCTTGCAGCGCGCGGACAAACAACCATCGACGCCGCGGCACGCACACTCAACGCACTCGCAAGCTGTGCACTGATTGAAGTCGCTCAGTCAGTTCCGGCCACGCCGAAAGCGACGCGCGTCGAGAGCAGCACGCCTACGCCCGTGGGCGGCCTGAAACAATTCCTGCGCAACATGCGCAAGCATCTGCGACTGGGAGGTCTCTCATGAGCGTCGCATCCGAGCTCAAGATCGTGTTCACCGGCCCGATGGGCGCCGGCAAGACCACGGCGATCACTGCCGTCAGCGACTTCCCGCCGGTTTCCACGGAGATGAGCAACAACGACCAGGGAAGTTTCGCGAAGGAAACCACTACGGTGGCGCTCGACCTCGGTCAGATCGGCCTCGGCGACGGCACCGTCGTGCGGCTCTATGGCACGCCCGGCCAGGAACGTTTCTCCTTCATGTGGGAAATCATTGGCCGGGGCGCCATGGGCGTGATCCTGCTGCTCGATGGCACGAGCCCGAGCGTGCTCGCGGACCTGCAGACTTACACCGAAGTATTCCGTCGCATCGCGCCGGAGCAACCGTTCGTGGTCGGCGTGGGCCGCACGCGCCCGGATGACTACACCCAAGTCGAAGCCTGCATGCGTCTGCTCGAGACGCTGCAGTTTTCCGCTCCCATTTTCAGTGTCGACGTGCGCAAGCGCGAAGACGTGTTGCTGCTGATCGAGACCCTGCTGGCCACGCTCGAAGTGAGTCAGCCCGAGTTTGAACATGAGCCTGCCTAACCAACGTTTCGATGCCGACCTGGTGCGCCTCGGCGCGCATCACCTGGAAGCGTTCGCGTCGGCGAATGCCGATGTGCTGCTCGCCGTGCTCACGTCCGGAGACGGCTTCGAGGTCGCGTCGTATCCGCCGAATCAAGCGATGACGCCGAAGATCGCCGCGATGAGCAGCTCCATGCAGGCGCTGTCCGAAGCGCTGACGCGCGAGGCGGGCCTGGCGAAGAACCGCAATCTGATCATCGAGACCGACAGCGGCACAGTCTTGATCCTCGGTCTCTCCGGCTCGCAGCGCCTGTCGCTGGCCATCGTCGCGAAGAGCGGCGAGCTGCTCGGCAAGCTGCTGTGGGCTTCGCGCAATCTCGGCAAGAAGCTGGAGACGAGCCTGCAGAAATGAGTTTGGCGCGGCCTGCGCGGGACGCGCTGCCGATACTGGTGTGAACGTTTCTATTCAAACGATAGTTGAAGGAGAACGACGATGGCTTCAGTTTCTGAATCTTTGAACGCTCTGCTGCGAACCGACGGCGCGCTGTGCTCGGCGCTGGTGGACGCGAACAGCGGCATGATGCTGGGCAGCGCCGGCACTGGCCTGGACCTCGAGCTGGCCGCCGCCGGCAACACTGAAGTGGTGCGCGCCAAGATGCGCACGATGAAGAGCCTCGGCCTGAACGACGCCATCGAGGACATCCTGATCACCCTGAGCAAGCAGTACCACATCATCCGTCCGGTCGCCGCCAAGCCCGGCATCTTCATGTACCTGGTGCTCGACAAGAGCCGCGCGAACCTCGCCATGGCACGCCGTGCCTGCCAGGACGCGGAAAGCTCGCTGACTTTCTAATCGACCACCTGCGGCGGCAGGCTTTGTCTGCCGCCCGATTCACGGCCGATACAACTTTCGGAGCAGCGTCGCCGTATGGCGGTGATCGATCCCAACGACGACTGCGTGGTCATTCGCGTCGTCTACGACGGCGCGCCGATGGCCGGCAAGACGACCAGCGTCAGAACGCTCGGTCGCGGATTCGGCGCGGGCGTGTATTCGCCGGCGGATCTGAACGGTCGCACGCTCTACTTCGACTGGCTCGATTACACCGGCGGGCTGTTCGAAGGCCGCCGCATTCGCTGCCAGATCATCAGCGTGCCGGGCCAGGCAACGCTGGCCCCGAGGCGTCGACGCCTGCTGGAAAGTGCCGATGTCGTCGTTTTCGTCGGCGACAGCTCGCCCAAGGGTTTCGCAGCCGATCGTCGCTATCTGGTCGGACTGCGCGGCGTGCTGAACAAGATCGAAGGGCCGCCCATCGGCATCGTTCTGCAAGCGAACAAACGCGACCTTGCCGATGCCGTGTCGCTCCAGCAAGTGCGCGGCATGCTCGACGATCTCGAGTTACGCAGCGCCATCATCGAATCGATCGCGACGGAAGGCTCAGGCATTCGCGAGACCTTCGTGTTCGCTGTGCGCCTGGCTTTGGATCGAGTGCGTGAACTCATGCACACCGGCGCTCTCATCACTGCTCAACCCAAGATCAACAGCGCCGAAGATTTGCTCAAGGAATTAAAGCGTGCGGAAAGCAGCGCACTCGACATGGCTGTCGAGTCCGGCAAACCCACGCGGACCCGAATGGGCGACGCACAGTCGGCGTCGCTGGCATCGCAGGCGCTTCAGGAGGTGATGCAAGCCAACATCGATGCGCCCGCAAGCAAGCCCGTCATACACGAGCCGCGCGTTGCAGCGACGGGCACCGAAGAACGCACTCCCGCTCCGCCGGATGAAAAAGTTGCCAGCGGCATGGTCTGGCCGCCGGTCGACGGGCGCTTGATCCTGCACGAAACCAGCTCCGGCCAGGCCCATCTGCAGCGTGACAGCCAGGACGGCTGGACCGGTTCGATCGCCAATCGCTGGTCGCTGCACTCCGCCGCCGACGCCGTGTTCGACAACATTGACGCTGGCCGGGCGGAACTGGTGCAGTGGGCTCGCCAGCACGTGGCCGGCGGCGAACTGCTGTCCAAGCAGCGCTGCATCGTGCTCGCCCCCGATGGACAAGGTCGCTACCGGCTTTGGCAAATCGTCCGTATCGAATCGTCCTTGCGGACCCAGATGGAGCAGGCGTTGCTCGGCGACGCGGGCGTCATCGCCAGTTCGCTGCTGACGGTGGCACGCTCCTTCATGACCATGGCCGAGCGCATGTCGGCCGCAATGTGTGAGCTGCAACTCACGCTCGACCATGTCGGCGCCGCCGGCTCGGCCTATCTCGGCTTCATTCCGCTGCCCTCGCAGATGCGGCCGGCGCGCTCGTGGTCCGCTTCGCAAGCAAGCGAGCTGCTGTTGTCGGAGCTTGCCTTCGCAAGGCCGACACTGCGCGCACGGCGTGGCGATCTGCTCGCCGAGCTTTGGAAGCTCTCGGGTCAGGGCGAAGGCCAGCCAGCGAAGGAATGGCGGTTGTTACAACGTCTCGCTGCGCTCGCCAAAGAGTAGCAATTGCGTTGCAGGCTGTGACGCAGTTGCTCGCTTTTGCGTCGCTTGGTCCGGACACTCTGACGACATATTGAGTCGCAGGGCGATTGTCAGGACCTCCAACCCGGTCACATCAGTCGCCAGCGCGACCTGCCGATAACAAGGACAAGGACGCTCCTTTAGCGCCCGCGATGTGAAATGGAATACGTGTTTCAACAGCTATGGCTCGTGATTGGCCTGACGGCCTTCATCGTCGGTGCACTGTACTGGCGACGCCAGCACATGCCCGCGACGGCCACGCGCACGCCTGCACGTACCCCGGCGCCCATCGTTTATCGCGACTCCCCTACTGTTCGCGTCGCTGACGCGCAGCGCGTAGATCGTACACGCAAGGTGGTTCGACTCCGCGCCGGCGAATCGGTCGACGTGTTGCCCAGTGTCGTCGGCCTGCCACCGCGCTTCCGCATCACTTGTAAGAACATTGTCGAGGGCAGCGATCTCGAAGCGGCTCATATCGTGGTCGAATTCAGCGGTGCACAGCTGAGCTGCGGCCCGCTCGTCCACGAGACTGCCTTCAACGAATTCGTCGTTCCCCGCGCCAGCCGCGATCAGCATCGCAGCTCGGTGTTCTACTATCACGAGCGCGGCGAATCGCTGGAATTCATGCGTATCAAGCTCAAATCGGCCGACCCGGCCAGCGGCCAGGTCGAGCTCGAAGTCATGCAGCTGCACGGCCACTGGCCGGTCCGGTCCGGCGCAGACGAGTAACTCAGCCCTCTTCCACCATCGCGCGCAAACGGTCGATCGCTGCGTCCCATCGCAACGTCAGCAGCTCGATACACTGCTGCGCCTCCTCCAGCTGCGACGATTCGATCTGCCACACGCTGTCGCGGCCTTGATAGACGCTGCTGACCAACCCGGCCTCCTTCATCACCCGTAAATGCTTCGCGACTGCCTGGCGCGTCACGTCGACGTTCGCAGTCAATGTCGCGGTCGATGATGGGCCGGCAGCGGACAGGAAGATCACCAGTCGTAACCGGGTCTCGTCGCCGAGCGCCGCGAACAGCGGCGCCGACGCTTTGAGCCTGAGCTCAGGACGCTTGGCTGACATAGCGCTCCAGATTTTTGACTTGCTCGTCCCAGCCTCGATTGTTCTGCCCGAACACTTTCGCACGCCGCGCGAGTGAAATGTCATCAAAGCCGGATTCGGTGATCGTCAGCAAGGTGCCGCCTTCGACCTCCGCCAGTTTGAAGGCAACCAGTGTCGTTGGCTCTTTGCTGTAGTCCAGCGACGGATCGTGTGCGCCTGGATGCCAGCGCCAGCTAAACAAATGCTCCGGCTGCATCTCCTGCACGAAGATGTCGAAATTGCCGCCCTGCTCCTCGCTGGCACTCACATGCACTTTCGCCCCGGGGGCGAACACACCATCGATCGAATCGCCGCAGAACCATTGGCAGAACTTGCTCACATCGGTGAGCGCATTCCAGACGCGGCTGCGCGGCGCGCGCAGTAAAACCTTTCGTTCGATGCTTTGCACTGATCTCTCCACTGACAACCAATGGGTTGCAATATAACTCCGACCCATCCCACATGCAACCAATTGGTTGTCAGTCGACGAGCTCAGCGAGGGCTCTCCTTATAATGTCGGGATGCCCAAACTCAGCCGCGACTTCTACGCCCGAGAGACCTTGCTGGTCGCCCGCGATCTGCTCGGCATGCATTTGGTACACGCGGGACCCGAAGGCGAGCAGGTCGGGCGCATCGTGGAGACTGAGGCGTACAAAGGACCGCACGACCTGGCTGCGCACTCTTCGCGAGGCCGGACCAAGCGAACCGAGGTGATGTTCGGGCCGCCGGGGCATGCCTATGTGTACTTGATTTACGGGTTCTGGAACTGCCTGAACGTGGTGACAGCCGCGGACGGGACGCCACACGCGGTGCTGCTACGAGGCCTGGAGCCGGTGCAGGGGATCACCTCGACGACCCATGGGCCGGGGCTGTTATGTCGTGCGCTACATATAGATCGCGGCCTGAATGGCACCGACTTGCTGGGCGGCACCTTGTGGCTGGAGAAGCCGACCCGATATCGGCCGCCGAAGGTGGGCCGCGCGACCCGAATCGGCGTGGATTACGCCGGCGACTGGGCCAACAGGCCCTGGCGGTTCTTCGATAAGGATTCGCCCTACGTTTCCACGGTCAGTGCCGCCGTCCGTAAGCGGGCGCTGGCGCCGGATCAGGGAGGTATCCGGGCGAGATTGGCGCGCAAATAGCGTAAGATTCGGCCCCTTTTCCGCAGGCTCATGCGTTCTCGCCGCGGAAGCCGTGATTCGACTGTTTCTCAAATGCAGCCAGCACCCCGCGAACTCTTCTCCTATCGCAAGCACTGGGCGTCCCGCTTCGGGACCGCTCCGTTCCTGCCCATGTCGAAGGAGGAAATGGATGCGCTCGGCTGGGACAGTTGCGACATCATCGTCGTCACCGGCGACGCTTATGTAGATCACCCCAGCTTCGGCATGGCCATCATCGGTCGCGTGTTGGAAGCGCAGGGGTTCCGCGTCGGCCTCATTGCCCAGCCCGACTGGCGCTCGGCGGAGGATTTCGCCCGCCTCGGCAAGCCGAATCTGTTCTTCGGCATCACCGCCGGGAACATGGACTCGATGGTCAATCGCTACACGTCGGACCGACGCATTCGTAGCGACGACGCGTACACGCCGGCCGGCGAGGGCGGCAAGCGCCCGGATCGCTCGGTGATCGTTTATTCCCAGCGCGTGCGTGAAGCGTTCAACGATGTGCCGATCGTGATCGGCGGTATCGAGGCCAGCCTGCGGCGCATTGCGCACTTCGACTATTGGTCGGAGAAGGTGCGGCGCTCGGTGCTGCTGGATTCGAAGGCGGACCTGCTCGTGTACGGCAACGGCGAGCGGCAGATCGTGGAGATCGCGCATCGCCTCGCAAAGGGACAACCGATCGAGCAGATCGACGATCTGCGCGGCACGGCGTTCGTCAGGCATGCGACGCCGGACGGGTGGACAGAGATCGACTCGACGTCGATCGATGAGCCGGGACCGCTGAATCCGCCGATCGATCCGTACGCGGCGAATGACGCGAAATCCAAGGCGGCCATGCAGGCGGCAGCGCATAACGCAGCAGCTGTAGACGTTTCGTCGGATGGCGCCGTGCCCGGAGCAGCGGACGCGCCAGCGGGCGAAGGCGCCAGTGCGCCCGCCTGTGCGACGGCTGCGAAGCAGCCCGTCGCGAAGGTCGTGAAGTTTCATCGGCATGTGCCGACATCCGACCGTTCGCAGTCCGTCATTCGCATGCCTTCGTTCGAGGCGGTACGTGACGACGCTGTGCTCTACGCGCATGCCTCGCGCATCCTTCATCTCGAATCGAATCCGGGCAACGCGCGTTCGCTCGTGCAGCGGCACGGCGACGTCGATGTGTGGCTGAATCCGCCGCCGCTGCCACTGTCGATGAAAGAGATGGACGCGATTTACGAGCTGCCTTACCAGCGCGTGCCGCATCCCTTCTATGGCGAGCAGAAGGGCACGAACAAGATTCCCGCGTACGAGATGATTCGCTTCTCGATCGCGATCCAGCGCGGCTGCTTTGGCGGCTGCACGTTCTGCTCGATCACCGAGCATGAAGGCCGCATCATTCAGAACCGCTCGGAGAACTCGATCATCAAGGAGATCGAGACCATCCGCGACTCGGTGCCCGGCTTCACCGGCGTCATTTCGGATCTGGGCGGCCCGACCGCGAACATGTATCGGCTGGCGTGCAAGTCACGCGAGATCGAGACGGCGTGTCGCCGACCGTCGTGCGTCTTTCCGGGCATCTGCCCGAACCTCAATACCAACCACGCGCCGCTGATCAGTTTGTATCGGCGCGCGCGGGCCTTGCCGGGCATCAAGAAGATCCTGATCGGCTCGGGGGTGCGCTACGACCTGGCGGTCGAGTCGCCGGAATACGTGCGGGAGCTGGTTCAGCATCACGTCGGCGGCTATCTGAAGATCGCGCCCGAGGCGATCGGCGAAGGGCCGCTGTCGAAGATGATGAAGCCCGGCGTCGGCACGTATTACCGCTTCAAGGAGCTGTTCGAGAAGTTTTCCAGGGAAGCGGGCAAGGAGCAGTACCTCATTCCGTACTTCATCGCCGCGCATCCGGGCACGACCGATGAGGACATGCTCGAGCTGGCGCTGTGGTTGAAGCAGAACGGTTATCGCGCGGATCAGGTGCAGGCGTTCCTGCCATCGCCGATGGCGACGGCCACGGCGATGTGGCACTCGGGCAAGAATCCGCTGCGCAAAGTGACGCATTCGAGTGAAGGCGTGCACATTCCGAAAGGCTTGAAGGTGCGCCGCTTGCACAAGGCGTTCTTGCGGTGGCACGACGCGAACAATTGGCCGATCCTCAGGGATGCGCTGCGTCGCATGGGACGCGCGGATCTCATTGGCCCTGGCAAACAGCATTTGATTCCAGCCTGGCAGCCGCTCGGCACGGGTGATGCGCACGAAGGTCGCCGCTCGAAACAATCGCCGCACGCGAGTAAGGCGAGCGCGCCCGCACAGGGCAAGCGAACACCCAACGCGCCGCAGGCAGCGCAGAGCAAAGGCCAGGGTGGCAAGCCGATGAAGTTCCGCACCCAGCACACCGGCCTGAAGGGCGTGCGTCTGCCTCGCTCCAAATAAAAAAAGGCCCACCAGAGGTGGGCCGACTGCAGGGTTGGGGGATCGAGGGAACGGAAACTTAGAAAGCGTGCGTCAGCTGAACCGCGCCCCACAGGGCATCGCGGGAAGCGGGACCATTGCGTAGTTCGGCGGTCTGATAGTGCAGGGCGTAGCTGAGCTGGGTCTGGTCCAGGATCTGCGTAACCACGCCAATCCACGCCTCGGCAAGCAGTGGCTGCACCTCGCCCGAGGTGTAGCGGACCTCGCTATCGCGAAACTGGCCCTGCAGGAACGCGTTGTAAGCACGAGCTTTCACGCGGGCACCGAGAAACACATACAGCTCACGGTCGCCGCGATAGCTCACGGTCGGGACCGGCGCTGCCATGTAGTCAGTCAGCTCCGGCGCGAAGCTCCACCAGGGCGAGTTGAACCGACCGGCACGCAGCGAGATCGAGGCACTGGTCTCGGTGAGGAAGCCGACGCTGCCCTGCACGGTGGTCTTCACATCGACACGACCGCTCGGATCCGCGACCCAGAGGTGCTGGCGGGCGAGGGTGTAGCGCGCCGTCGGCTCGCCGCCCGCGGAGATCTGATGATCATACCCAAGCGGTCTTTCAGACCCGACCAGGTCGTGGACCGCACCGTGCAGACGCTCCGACAGCGACAGGCCCAACACGCCAATTGTCAGGCTGCTGGTCCAGGCGCCGCGATCGTCGGCGTCCACCGTCACCCGGCCGTTCGAAACGAACAGCAGGCTGGCGTACGGACGGTCTTCCGGTTGCACTTCACGGACCAGTGTGTCCTTGGGCGTGAACGCCAACAGGCCGATCTGCCTCGCGTAATGAACGCTCGTGCCCCGACCACGTACCAGCCACTGATCCAAATGACGCAATAAGGGATCGAGTGACAACAAGCCGTCGCGGGCACGCTCGCCGGAAATGGTGATGCTCATGCCGCCGGTGTAGTCGCGATCCTGGTTGTCGCCGGCGAACAGGTCGTTGTCGATCTGCACTCGCACTGCATCAAGGCCAGCGAGCCAACCGATGCGCTGATCGGACACCACGACCTCGGCGATTGCATCCTCGATATCGCTGACCGACGCGATTACGTTCGCATCATCGACCGCCATCACCGGCGTGATTTCGAGTGCAGACAGATCCTGCGCGCGCGCTTCATTGCCAGTAACTACCAATGCAGCGGTGCCTAACGCAGCGAGAGTTACCCACCGCAGCTGTGCTGCCCATCCAATCCTGTTCGTCGTCGCCATAACCTGAGCCTTCCCATTCGCGCTGCGCTGACTGTCACGCTGCCGCTACCTGTTGCTGTTATTCCGTGGGCGTACTGTCGCCAATGCGGCAGCGCCGATAAACGCGGCGAAGGGAATGACATTCATGAATCCCTGGTCATGAATCACACCGCACCGCTGGATTCGCACTACTCATGCGGCAACCCCACCGTCGCTTCGTTATTGCAATCACACTGCTGCAAGTGCACTAATTAACTCGGGCTGCACAGAAATTAGCGGGATGGCGTGAGCACGCTGTTGGCCCAGCCGTGATGACGCCGTGAGATGTCCAACCCACTGATGGGTGCCGGGGGCGAATGGGATTTCGCTTTGCTTAAGGAGCAATGCCTGCTGGGCAATGGAATCTTTCCTGGGGGGAAAGAAAGATGGATAAGTTCACCTGCATGGTGGCGTTGGCGAGAGTGGTCGAATTGGGCAGCTTCGCCGAGGCGGCGCGCCGGATGGGTGTCTCTGCACCGATGGTGACCAAGTACATCGGGCACCTCGAGCATGAGCTGGGCTCGCGCCTGCTGAATCGATCGACTCATTCGCTGAGCCTCACCGACGTCGGACAGCTTTATCACCAGCGTTGCGTTCAGATTCTGGAAGATATCGAGGAGGCGGAAGCGGTGGCCGGCGCCAACAGCGCAGTGCCCCGTGGCTCGCTGAAGATCTGCGTTTCGGGAGCCTTCGATCTATCGCATGTCGGACCGGTGCTGCTGGAATACTCAGCACGCCACAGCGATGTGCGACTGGAAATCACGGTCAGCAATCATTTCGTGGATCTGGTGGAAGAGGGCTTCGATCTGGCGGTGCGCGCCAGTAGCCATCTGCGCACCAATCTCACGACCCGCAAGCTCGCCACATCGCGCCTGGTGGCATGCGCGTCGCCGGCTTATCTGAAAAAGAATCCGCAGCCAGACATCCCGGAAAACCTGCTCCATCACAACTGCCTCGCATTCACCGATACCGCGCCCACGTCACAGCAATGGCGCTTCGAGCGCGAGGGACGCAATTCGGTGGTGCAGGCGTTGGGTACATTGCGCGCGACCAGCAATGAGCTGCTCAAGCAGGCCGCGCTGCGGGGTCAGGGCGTGATCCTGCAACCGACCTTCAATGTTTATCAGGAGCTGCAGGCCGGCACCCTGGTTCAGGTGCTGGCCGACTACGATGCCGGATCGCTGGGCATCTATTTGATCTATCCGCAGCGTCGGTATCTCGCGACCAAGGTGCGCAGCTTCATTGAGCTGCTCGACGGGCGCTGGGGTACGGACCCGGAGGCGGATCCATTCTGGAACGGCAGCGGCGGCGCTTAGCCGCTGCGCTCCAGCTCCCACTGTCCCCACGGCACGCCTGCGCGCACATGGACACCGAAGCCGGCGTGCTCGAAGTGTCGCGTCAGACGCGAGCGATACCAGCTCGCGTCACGCAACGTGATGTTGCTGTCGCTGTTGTTGCGATCGGCGTTGTCGCGCCAGTCTTCTTTCGTCGGGGCATGAAAGTACAAAGCGCCGCGTGACATGCGCGCAAGATTCGCCATTGCCTGCCCGCATTCACGGTCAGACAAGTACTGCATCACGTCATAACAAATGATCAGATCGAAGCGGCCGCGCGGCCGATAGTCGGCCAGCGATTCGTTCACCCAGCCATGCTCCTGGCAGAGGTGCTCGCTGACCTCCAGCCCGGTGTACGTAGCCTCGGGAAAGGCTTCGAGCAGCGGCGCGCGCAACCACCCAAGTCCGCAGCCCGCATCGAGAATTCGCTTCACCGGCAGCTCCAGCTGCTTGACCAGCGCAGCCACCATGCCGGCGCGCCGGGCCATCTCCTCGCGGCTTGTAACCCGCGTACGCGGATTCATATAGAAGCGCTTGTAGAACTGTACGTCGAAACGGTTGGACATCGTGGGCGAACGGATCCGACTCGGGATCCGGAGAGTTTACTTCCCCTATGGGGTGTTCTTGATAGTCCGACGCCCGACCCCACCTAGTTCTGCATGCCTTACCTGGAAATCAACCATGGCCATTCGTAACCCGCCGTCCTGGATGTGGGCCGAGGCCTGCGAAATGCTGGAACGGGCGCAACTACTGCAGCGCCAGTTCTTTCGTTTCGGCAGAGCCTCTGCCGCTCAGCCACTCTGGGAACCGCCCATCGACATTCTCGCTTATGGCAACGAGGTTCATGTCGCCGTGGCGTTGCCGGGTGTTGCCGCTGACCACATCGAGGTCCGCACCGATAGCGGGCTGTTGATCGTCAATGCCACACGCGCATTGCCGGTGACCAGTCGTGCCACTGCGGTCCATCGGCTGGAAATTCCATACGGACGATTCGAGCGACGCATCGCATTGCCCGACGGACGTTATCAATTGCTGGAGCAGGCCTACACCAACGGTTGCCTGTTCCTGCGCCTGGCACAACGCTAAAGGCGGGGTAAGACGTGAAGCCTGGCACCGAAATTTTCATCTACCCCGCGCGTGAAGCAGCCACTGGCCGCAAGACCATGTTTGTTGAACCTCTGCGCCTCCAAAGCCCTGCACGGGCGGGTGGGACAATTCAATGACTACTGACGCAAATCGCAAGAACTCTCAGCAGCCACAAACCAGCGACACCGATTCGCACACCATCAGCGATGACATGCTGGTCATCATTCCGGTGCGCAATCTGGTGCTGTTCCCTGGCACTGTCGTGCCAGTGGCCATCAATCGCGATCGCTCGCTGGCGGCCGCGCAGGAAGCCGTGCGCAACAATCGCAAGGTCGGCTTCCTGTTACAGCATGATCCGGATCTGCAGGCGCCCACCGGCGGCGATCTATATTCGACCGGTACGGTCGCGAATATCGTGCGCTATGTGACAGGCGCCGACGGCACGCATCACCTGGTCGTCCAGGGCGAGCGTCGCTTCCGCGTGCTCGACTGGCAGAACGGTCTGCCTTACATGGTCGCGCGCGTCGAGTACCTGCCGGATCCGACCAACGTCGGCAGCGACGTTGAAGCTCGCGCGCTCAACTTAAAGCGGCTTGCCGCCGAGGCCATCAGCTTGTTGCCGCAGGCTCCGGCGGAGCTCTCCAACGCCATTCAGTCGGTCGAGTCCGCCTCGACGCTGGCCGATCTGGTTGCGAGCTTCATGGATGTGAAGCCGGCCGAGAAGCAGGAGCTGCTCGAAACCTTGGATCTGAAGCTGCGGCTGGAGCGGGTCAGCGGCTTGTTACAGAAGCGCATCGAAGTGTTGCGTCTGCAGCGTCAGCTGGAAGAGAAGACGCGCGACGCAATCGATGAGCGTCACAAGGAAGTCCTGCTCCGCGAACAGTTGCGCCAGATCCGTAAGGAGCTCGGCGAAGAGGGTGAGGCCGGCGAAGAGATCGCCGAGCTGCGCGAAGCCATTGAAAAGGCTGGCATGCCCGATGAGGCCAAGGAACAGGCCGAGAAGGAGCTGAAGCGGCTGGAGCGCATGTCCGACGCCAGCGCCGAGTACTCGATGCTGCGGACCTGGCTGGACTGGATGATCCAGTTGCCCTGGTCCAAGCTGGATAAGGAGTCGATCGAGATCGAGCATGCCCGCAAGGTGCTCGATGAAGATCACTTCGGCCTGGACAAGATCAAGCGACGCATCGTCGAGTATCTGGCCGTGCGCAAGCTCAATCCGCAGGGTCGCAGCCCGATCCTGTGCTTCGTCGGCCCGCCGGGTGTGGGTAAGACATCGCTGGGTCAGAGCATCGCGCGCTCGCTGGGCGTGAAGTTTGCGCGGGTCAGCTTGGGTGGCGTGCATGACGAAGCCGAGATCCGCGGCCACCGTCGCACGTACATCGGCGCGCTTCCGGGCAACATCATTCAGGCGATCCGCAAGGCGGGCACGCGCAACTCGGTGCTGATGCTGGACGAGATCGACAAGCTCGGCGCCGGCATCCAGGGCGATCCGTCGGCGGCGTTGCTGGAAGTGCTCGATCCGGAGCAGAACAACACGTTCCGCGACAATTACCTGGGTGTGCCGTTCGATCTGTCGAAAGTGGTGTTCATTGCCACGGCGAACATGCTCGACACCATCCCCGGCCCGCTGCGCGATCGTATGGAAGTGATCGAGCTCACCGGCTACACCGAGGACGAGAAGGTGGAGATTGCCAAGCGCTACCTGGTGCGGCGTCAGCTGGAAGCGAACGGCTTGAAGCCGGAGCAGGCATCGATCACGGACGAGGCGATTCGCCACATCGCGCGGGATCACACTCGCGAGGCTGGCGTGCGCAATCTCGAACGGATGATCGGCGCGGTGCTGCGTAATGTGGCGGTAAAAATCGCGGAAGGCTCGATCACGCAACAGACGGTTGATGTCGACGACCTCATGGGCATTCTCGGCGCTCCGCGCTTCGAGAACGAAGTGGCGATGCGCGTCAGCGTGCCTGGTGTGGCGACGGGCCTGGCGTGGACGCCGGTGGGTGGCGACATCCTGTTCATCGAGTCGACGCGCATCCCTGGCAACGGCAAGCTCATTCTGACCGGCCAGCTCGGCGACGTGATGAAGGAGAGCGCGCAGGCAGCGTTGTCACTGCTGAAGTCGCAAGCAGCGCGACTCGGCATCGATACGACGGTGTTCGACAAGAGCGACGTGCACATTCACGTGCCCGCCGGCGCGATTCCGAAGGATGGCCCGAGTGCGGGCGTATCGATGTTCACGTCTCTGGTCTCGCTGTTCACCAACAAGACGGTGCGCAGTGACCTGGCGATGACCGGCGAGATCAGCTTGCGAGGCCTGGTGTTGCCGATCGGCGGCGTCAAGGAGAAGACGGTGGCTGCGCATCGCGCGGGTATCCGCAAAGTGCTGCTGCCGGCGCGCAATCGCAAGGATCTGGAGGACGTGCCGAAGAGCGTGCGCGATGAAGTCGAGTTCGTGTTCTGCGAACGCGTCGATGACGTGATCCGCGAGGCCCTCGACATCAAGTTGAACGTGACACAGGTCAACGCGGCGGCCTGATAGCGCCCCTGAAAAGTGCGGCGGGTGAGCGTCACCCGCCGCGCTGAACCCGTCCTTAACTCTCGCGCCCCAACGCTCCGTAAGGGGCTGGCACGCGTAATGCACCCAATCAGCATGAATCGCATTGCAAGATTGGCGCGAAGGGAGTAATCAGTGAGTCATGTTCCGCACTCAACCGAGTGAGATGCGCAACTCAAGCGCGTTCCAGCGTCGCATTCCGCGAGCTGCGCGGCTCTTCATTATTCCTTCTTTATTACCGCTGCCGACCTTTGTGGTTCGGCGTCGTGCGCGGACGCACCTGCTTGGCGCACATGGTTACGGAACATGTTCGGGTATGGATCAGTCTTTGAGTGTGGGTTGTCGGCAATTGCCAGAGGCAATGACGAGTGAAACCCTCAGCATCTCGCGTTGGTCTACGGAGTATGCTGGTTACGAATTAGACAGTGTGAACTGCCTTCGAGAGCGCACTGTCGTAACAGGTATATAGAACCCGCAGGTTGCGGGACAGATTTCGCATCTGGCCTATCACCTGCTGATTGGAGGGCGGTTCGATGACGTCAGACAGCCCCAGAGGAAGCTCGCAACGCGGCGAGAGCTTCGTCGAGGCCTTGAGCGCCTACAGCCGATTCCACCGTGCCCAGCACTGGTCGGGCACGTTCGGCGAATTCCTTCGCACCGTCGTTCCAGGCAACGCGCGGCAACTGGCGCGGAGCAGCCACGAATATCTGTGGGACATGCTCAACTGGTTCGGCAAAAACTCCCCGGGTGTCAATGGCAACGCCACTGGCAACGGGACCGGCAATGGCACTGGCGAGGGTGCAGGCTCCAAGGAGTTGTTCAAACGCGAGCTGTTCGGCATCGATGAGCCGCTCGGCCGCATCGTCGATTATTTCAAGGCTGCTGCCGCGGGCTCCGATGTCGGCAGACGCTTGTTACTGCTGCTAGGCCCGCCGTCGGGTGGCAAGTCCACCATGGCCATCCTGCTCAAGCGCGGTCTCGAGGAATACAGCCACACCGATGAAGGGGCCATGTATGCCTTGCAGGGCTCGCCAATGCACGAGTCGCCACTCAATCTCATCCCTGCAAGCCTGCGCGCGGAGTTCCGCGACACCTATGGCGTGGAGATCAAAGGAGAGCTGAGCCCGTGGGCGCGCGATCGCCTGGAGCGCGAATTCGAAGGCGACTTCCTGCGCATGCCCGTCGAGCGCGTCTTCCTTTCAGAAGCAGCGCGAGTGGGCGTGGGTACCTATGCACCACACGACCCCACTACAGCAGATCTCGCGGACCTGGTCGGTTCCGTTGATCTGTCCAAGGTGGCGCAATTTGGTGACGAAGGCGATCCACGCGCCTGGTCGTGGTCAGGCGCGGTGTACGCCGCCAGCCGCGGCGTGCTGGAGATGATCGAAATCCTGAAGGTGAAGCGTGAGTTCCTGTATCTGCTGCTGACGCTGACGCAGGAAAAGAACGTAAAGGTGTCGCGCTTCCCGCTGATCTATCTGGATGAGACCATTCTGGCGCACACCAACCTGGCGGAATTCCATAAGTTCCTGCAGGAGAAGGAGAACGAGGCGCTGCTCGACCGTATGGTCATCGTCAAGGTGCCTTACACACTGTCCTACTTCGAGGAATCGCGGATCTACAACAAGCTGGTATCTGCAGCGCCGGCGTTTCGCGACGTACATCTGGATCCGCATGCACTGAAGCTGGCCGCAGTGTTCGCCGTGTTGACTCGTCTGTACAAGCCGGAACGCGAAGGCTTGGACATGTCGAAGAAGCTGCGCCTGTACGCAGGCGAGAGCGTGGAAGGCTTCCCGGAGACAGAGATCACACGCTTGCGCGCCGAAGCGCCCGAGGAAGGTCTGACAGGTGTCAGTCCCCGCTTTATCGTGAATTCGATTTCCAACGCGATCACGCGCACCGACAAGAAGAGCCTGACCAGCATGGAAGTGCTGCTCGCGCTCAAGGACTCGATCGAAACCGATGCGCGCATGGATGCGAAGGCCAAGAAGTTGTGGATCGATTATCTGGTACTGGCACGCAAGGACTTCTACAACCGCTGGGTGAAGGAAGACGTGCACCGCGCGCTGTTCGCTTCGTTCGAAGACGAAGCCCAGCAGTTGCTCGATAAGTACCTGGATGAAGTGGAGGCCTCGCTGGATCACCGCGAAGTCACCGATCCAATCACCGGCGAGTCGCGTCCGGCCGACGAGCGCTTCCTGCGCTCGGTGGAGGACAAGATCAAGGTATCGGAATCGGGCAAGCTGACATTCCGTCAGGAAGTGGTGCGCAAGGCCATGGTGGCGTACAAGGCTGGTGAGAAATTCACCCTCAACAGCCATTCGCGCATGCGCGAGGCCATTGAACAGTACCTGTTCGAGGAGCGGCGCGACGTGCTGCGCCTGGTGACATCCGCGGCGCGGCCAGACGACGAAGCCCGTAAGAAAATTTCCGCGGTTCAGGATCGCCTGACCTCGGAGTACGGTTATGACGAGCACAGCGCCAAGGAAGCGCTGAGTTACGTGACGACTTTGCTGGCTCAGGAATGAACCGGAGCGCGCTTTGAGGAGTAGTCTGTCTAAAGATGGACGCTGGGCAGGATGCCCGAATGCAGTGGGCACATGGATGTGCAGGAGCTGCGCCACAACGCACTCACCAGGAGTACTGTAGTAGCAAGGTCGAATGAGACGGGGGTTGCGAGCGACATGAGCGACAACGCAACAGGCACCGGAAGTAGCGACTCCGGCAATCGCAGCCCGGGCGAGGCCGGTTGGTACGATCTCTTCTCGCGCGGCGCGAGAGACTGGCTGCGTCACAATGACAAGGTGCGCGATGCCGTGCGCCAGCATCTGCCACAAATCGTGGCAGGCGCCGACGTGCTCACCGGTGGTGCAAGCACGGTGCGCGTGCCGGTGAAAATGCTCGAGCATTATCGTTTCCGGCTGCGCAATTCCAACGAGCAACAAGGCGTCGGGCAGGGCCAGGCCAAGCCCGGCGATCGCATCGGCCGGCCACAGCAGGACAGCGAGAATCAACGCGGTCAGGGCGGCAATGAGGACGGCGGCGTGCAATACACGCTGGAGTTCCGCATCGACGACATCGTCGATTGGCTGTGGGAAGAAATGCAGTTGCCGAATCTGGAAGCCAAGGCCGGCCGCGCCAAGGAAGACGACTGGACACGCGAAGGTTGGGATCGGCGCGGCGCGCGCTCTCGACTCGATCGGCGGCGCTCCATGAAGGAATCCATCAAGCGTCGTGGCGTGCAAGCGGCCAGTGGTGGTGCCGAGCCACCTTCGTTCACGGATGAGGATCTACGATATCGCCAGCTCGCCAAGCGTGAACAACCGGCGATGCAGGCCGTGGTCATCCTGTTGCTGGACGTCTCCGGCAGCATGGGCGAGCGCGAGCGGCAGATCTCCAAGACCTTTTTCTTCTGGGCCATTCAAGGCTTGCGGCGCCAGTACCGTCATCTGGAACTGGTGTTCGTCGCGCACACCTCCGAGGCCTGGGAGTTCGAAGAGGATGAATTCTTCAAAGTCACAGGCACCGGCGGCACGGTCGCATCGGCGGGCTTGAAGAAAGTGCGTCAGATCATCGACGAGCGTTACAGCCCGAGCCAGTACAACGTTTATTTGTTCTACGCCTCCGATGGCGAGAACTTCCCGTCCGATCAACCGCAGGCGCAGGTCGCGCTGGAAGAGGTGTGCGGCGACTGCAATTACTCCGGCTTCCTGGAAGTCGCGCCGCTGGCCGGCTCGGCGCCGGATAGCGAGATCGGCAGACTGTTCGTCGACCTGTCGCGGGATGACGATAGCGTCGGCGCGTACCGCGTCAGCGGTACCGATGACATCTGGAATGCCGTGCGGCATTTCTTCACCCACGCCTCGCAAGGTTCCTAAAGACCCCATGCCCGAACCGATGCACACAGAAGATTGGCAATCCCACATCTCGCGCATCGAACAGCTGGCTCGTGCGCAGGGATTGAAGTACCACCCGGTCGAGTTCGAGGTGGTGCCGGAAAGCTTCATGACCGAGATCGCCATCTACGGTCTGCCGGTCCGCATGCCGCACTGGTCGTTCGGCGTTCGTTACATCTATCAGTTGATCCAGCATCGCATGGGCCTGTCGCGGCTGTTCGAAGTCGTGTTCCCCGGCAATCCGGGCCGTGCCTATCTGGCCAAGAGCAATAGCGCTGCCGAGAACGTGCTGGTGACGGCACACGTGCTCGGTCATGCCGATTTTTCCGCGAACAACATGCTGTTCCGTCGCAGCCAGGAGCAAGTCGGCGAGCACATCGTCGAACAGGCCGCCGCCCATGCGCGCCAGATTGCGATGGCCATCGAAGAACACGGCTTGGAACGTGTGGAGCTGGTGCTCGACGCGGCGCTGTCACTGGAGCAGCACATCGACATCGACCAGGGCCTGCGCCGGCCGCGCTATCCTGAAACGATTGCGGAGCGCGCCGCGCCAGCGAACGATGAGTTCGCCAAACGTTTCGCCTCGCTCGGACCGGATACCGCGCGTCCCGTGCACAGTGGCCCTGCGAGGAAAGCGCCGATTCCGCCGCATCCCGAGTCCGACCTGCTGTGGTTCATCGCTCAGTACGCACCCGACATGGAACCGTGGGAGCGGGACATCTTCCTGGCGGTTCGCGAAGAGTCGTTTTATTTCTATCCCGTCTTCGCCTGCCAGATCATGAACGAAGGCTGGGCTTCGTACTGGCATGCACGGCTGTTGCGAGAAGCGGATTTTCTGCCGGCGGCCTCTTATGTGGACGCGATCAAATGTCACTCGGATGTCGTACGGCCGACCGCGAGTGGCGACAACGTGGCACTCGCGACCAATCCGTACCACCTGGGCTTCTCGATCTGGGAAAAAATCGTGGAGTCGCAGGGCCTGGAAGCCGCTCGCCGGATCATGGCGGAAGACGATGACTTCTCGTTCGTGCGCAACCATCTCACTCATGAGCTGGCCACGGAGTTGAAGCTGTTCCGATTCAAGGGCCCGGCTACCGGCACGCTGACCGTGCAGGATATGGATCTGCCCATGCTTCACGAGGCGCTGCTACATCCGAAGTACGGCTTTGGCGCGCCGAGAGTGAGCGCCGCTCGGATTCATGTGGATGGCAAGCTCGAGCTGGTGCACGACCATGTCACCGATGGCCGCGGGCTCGATCCGGAACGGGCCAGGAAGGTATTGGAGTATGTCGCCAGAGTGTGGCGCCGTCCGGTGAGTCTGGCCACCGTCGACAACGATCAACGCAGCGTCGAGATTTCCGTCTCGCCCGGCCTGACGCCGAGCTTCACGCGCTAGCAGCGACTGACTTTAGCGGGCAACTCAGGCCGCAGACGCTGACAGGAACCGCGCCTTGTAATCCTGCACGAACGCTTCGAGCGAGCGCGGCGGACGGCCGGTCACGTCCTGAACGACGGTATTGGGCGGCACGTTGAGCATGTTCGAAGCACATGCGTCCCAGTACTCCAGCTTCGCTTCAATCATCACCGGCGACAGGCCTTTACCCTGCAACCAACCCCGAGCTTCGTTGGCGGTGATGTCGTGGTAGCGAACCGGCTTGCCGAGAATATGACTGAGCCTGTCAGCGATTTGCGGAAAGCTAAGCGACTCCGAGCCGGTCACCGTGTAGATGCGCCCCGCATGCGAAGGATCTTTCAAAGCCGCGACCGCCACGGCAGCCACGTCCCGGGCGTCGACCCAGCTCCAGGCATTGGAGCGGAACGGGCCGGCAATCAGGCCCTGCTGGGCAATCGTGGGCGCGAATTCGAACAGCAGCTGGAGCATGTAAGCCGGACGCAATCGAGTCACGGCCACGTCCCGACAAGCGGTCACGCCGCTTTCGGCCTGCCCCAGCCAACGCAGCATGCGGGCACAACACATCTGTGGATTGGCACCGACGCCCGACAGCTGGACGAAGCGTTTGACGCCGGCCGCCTTGGCGGCATTGGCCATCTTCAAATGGTTTTCGGCGATGTGTGGGGAATATCCCGAGGCCAGAAACGCCGCCTCGACACCTTCGAAGGCGCGTTGCAGACTGCTAGGGTCCTCCGGATCGGGGCGCACTGCCTCGATATTGGACGCCTTGATCGGCAAATCCACGGGTTCCTGCAATAGCGCACGGACGGCCACGGGCTGATTGGCTAGCTCGGCGAGCACTGCTCGGCCTACATGGCCCGTTACGTCCGTCACCAGAAACATCGTTCAATCCCCCAGTAGCAGGTCTTGATCAAGGGTTGCGAAATTGGGCGATACATTAAGCAAGCTTCACACTACGGTAAACCACCGCGGCAGCAAAAACTTCGTGCGTTACGGTCATCAATGGAGGGCCTACAATGCACCCACGCCACGGGTTCCGTGACTGCAGGGAAAGAATTCTTTGAATGAACAATTTCAGTGACATCGTAGCCTTCGTGCGTGTCGTTGAAGCCCACAGCTTCGTCGCCGCCGCACAGACGCTAGGTATGTCCCCTTCGGCGATAAGCAAGGCGGTCAGCCGCCTGGAGGAACGCCTGGGGGCGCGCCTGCTCAATCGTACTACCCGCTCGCTGAGTTTGACCGACTTGGGCACGGGCTTCTACGAGCGCTGTCGTGAAGCGCTCGGTCAGCTCGACCAGGCGGAAAACGAGGTGTCGGAATCTCGGGGCGTTCCGCGAGGCAAACTCCGCGTGGACGTGCCCATCTCCCTGGGCCGCAAGATCATCGTGCCCGCCTTGCCGCGATTCATTGAACAGAATCCCGAGCTGACGGTGCAGATGAGCATGAACGATCGCGTGATCGATCTGGTGCAGGAGGGCATCGACGCGGCCTTGCGTGTCGGCAATCTCAGCGACTCCAGCCTGATCGCACGACGCGTCGGCAATCTACGCGGCGTCACGTGCGCGTCGCCTGAATACATCGAGCGCATGGGCGGAGCCCCGCAGACCCCGGAAGACCTCAAGCCCGAGCAGTGCATCGCCATGTTCCGGCCCGGCAGCAACCAGATTCGTGACTGGATGTTCCGCAAGAACGGCGTCGATCACAGCATCATTCCGGCCGCGCCGCTGTCGTTCAGCGATCCCGAATCCGCGGTCGCCGCGGCCGTCAGCGGCGCCGGCTTTGTGCGCACGCTGGATTTCACGGCCGAAGCGCAGATTGCCTCAGGATTGTTACAACCGGTGCTGGAAGACTGGAACGACGGCGCCTGGTGGCCGGTCTCGGTGGTCTATCCCCAGCATCGCCAACCGACGGCCAAGATCCGCGCCTTCATCGAATTCGTGAGCGGCTTGTTCCCACAGGTCACGCCCGATCGAATGGCGGCCAACGGTGCGGGCACCGATGCGGCTGCGGCACGTACGACGCGCATGGCGGCGGCTGCGCCGCCTTGATTCGACCAAGCCCGGATAACGATAACTCATGAAGCAATGGGCAGCGGTCCTGTGCCTCCTGTCATCGGTGGCGCTGGCTGAAGATTTGAAGGCGCCGGCTGAGTGCGCATTCACGAATTTCACGGCTCCGACGGATCTACGCATTTACGCGGCGGGCGGCTATTCCGGCCGGCGATTGGGCTATGCAATCGATGAAAGCGGACACGAGGCGACCAGCTTCGACATCACCGTGCACAGCCCTTCGCAGCATGTCGCCCTCCTGCTCGGCGCCTACGAGCCGAGTGTCTGGAATATCCGATGGAGCAAAGGCACGCAGATCGTGGCAGTGATGATCTCCGGTTACCACCATCAGGCGATCGCCGGACTGGAAGAGTCGGTGCCGGTTTTGAAGAGCAGCTATGACGATCCAGGCCCCTGCGGATATTTCTATGTGAGCGGCACGCAGAGCGCTTCGGTGAACCCCATTGCCCGCAAGCTGTTCCAACAGCCGGTCGATCAGATGTTCCCCGGCTATGGCGACGGCGAGATATTGGTCGGCGATTCGTTGTCGGCAGGCTTGGAGTTGTTAACGGGCACTAGCCCGCCAGAATCGCCTCGCGATCGCTATGCAGTGTTGTCGGGGCAAGCGGCTATCGATAGCGCCGTCGCAAAAGGGTTGCTTCGCCCAGCGACGCCCGCCGATGCGGACGCCTGGGTGGTACTCGGGAGGGCAAACACGCCGAAGCCCGCGTTGTACAAGGCGTATGTCGTGCTCGCGCCATTCAGCTATCCAAGCGGCCTCGTCGGTGAAGATTCGGTGAGCTTCTTCGTTCTGCGCGGCGGTCCTCGGCCCTCGGGCAACCCGGGCCAATCGATCGTTTACGATTTCAACTCGATGACGTGCAGTGGACCGAGGTGTGGGCGCTGACACTCACGGCTTCGGGAACATCTGATCAATTGGCATTCCTCGCCATCATCAGCTTCGATCAGCGAAGCATTTCAATCAGTTGCAGCCTCGCCGAAGTCAGGGAAGTCGATAAATCAGAGCTTCCTTAGGCCCGAAGTCATATCGCCCGCCGCGCTCCAGCGCCTTTCGATACGCAGGGCGCGAGTGAATCTTCTGTAGAAAGTCATAGAGCCGCGGCCGGCTCTGATCCAAACCGCCGCGCATGGCGGCCGCCTCCAGCGGAAAGCTCAGTTGAATATCCGCGGCGCTGAATTCGTTACCGACGAACCATTCGCTGCGTCCCAGCTCGGCTTCCAGATAATCCAGGTGCAGCTGTAACTGCGGCGTAATGAAACTCTGCTTTACCTGCCGAGCGATCGCCCGAGCCACCGGACGGATGAAGAATGGCATCGGCCCGTCCTCGATCCGATCAAAGACTAACTTTAGTAAGAGCGGCGGCATGGCCGAGCCTTCGGCGTAGTGCATCCAGTAGCGGAAACGTAATCGATCCTCGGAGCCGGCCGGCGGCGCCAATTTCCCGTCGCCGTAGCGCTCCACCAGATATTCGATAATCAATCCCGACTCGGCGACGGTGCGCCCGCCGTCGGTAATCACCGGCGATTTGCCCAGCGGATGCACCTGCTTCAGCTCCGGCGGCGCCAACATGGTGCGGGTATCACGCTGGTAACGCTGAATCTCATAAGGCACGCCCAGCTCTTCCAACAACCACAACACTCGCTGCGAGCGCGAGTTGTTCAGGTGATGCACCACGATCATTCGGCGTTGCTCCATTACCTGTGACGTTATTGCCGCTGTGCCTGCATTGTCGCAATTCTTCAACCGCTGGATGCACTTAACGCGTATCTGACCGGGTCGTATCGATTACGGCATATCGAAATAACTGTTCAAACCGATCGCGATTCCTGATCCGACTTCATCAATGTCGTGCGCTCAACCCGATTTCTCCGCTTGCGTCCGGTGCCTAAAGTTGCGCCCCAGTCAGGCAGTGCCGCTGCCATGGGCCTGCTCTAGAAAAATTTGGGTCTTGAAAGATTTGAGGGAGTCTCGAATGAACGATGCAACTCGTGACAACCAGCCCGCCGGTCGTTTTGTGACCGTTGTGTTGCCAGCACTCGCCGCCGCCGTGCTGACACTGTTGCTGCAGGGCTGCCGCAGTGAAGCGCAGACGCAAGAGGCAGCGCCGGCGCCGCAAGTTTCGGTCGCCGCCGCGCTCGAGCGTGACGTGCAGGAGTGGGATGAATTCACCGGTCGTCTGGAAGCCGTGGAATCGGTCGAAATCCGGCCGCGCGTCACTGGATATATCGAGAGCGTGAACTTCACCCAAGGCAGCATCGTGCGCAAAGGCGATCTGCTGTTCGTGATCGATCCGCGTCCGTATCGCGCCGACCTGTCGAAGGCCGAGGCCGAACTGGCGCGCGCCATCGCTCGCGCAGAATTGAGCAATACCGATGTGGAGCGCAGTGAAAAGCTGCTCGGCGCAAAGGCCGTCTCTCGCGAAGAGTATGACCAGCGCCTCAACGCGCAGCGTGAATCACACGCCAACGTCGAAGCTGCTCGCGCCGCCGTGACAGCAGCGAAGTTGAATCTCGAATTCACTCGCATCACTGCGCCGATCTCCGGCCGCGTCAGCCGCGCTGTCGTTACTGCCGGCAATCTGGTGACGGGCGGCACGACGCAGGCGACGCTGCTGACCACGCTGGTGTCGATCGATCCGATCTATGTGACGTTCGATGGCGACGAGCAGGTGTATCTGAAGTACACCGAGCTGGCCCGTCGCGGCGATCGTCCGAGCTCGCGCGACGCCGCCAACCCAGTGCTGATGGCGCTGGCGAACGAGCAGGGCTTTCCGCACCAGGGCACGATGACGTTCGTCGACAACCAGGTCGATCCGCGCACCGGCACGATTCGCGCCCGCGCTTCGTTCGACAACAAGGACGGCTATCTCACGCCGGGCTTGTTTGCCCGAGTGAAACTGCTGGGCCACAGCTCGCACAAGATGGTGCTGGTCGATGATCGCGCGGTCGGTACGGATCAGAGCCAGAAGTTCGTTTACGTGGTCGATGGCGACAACAAGGTCTCCTATCGCAGCGTGAAGGTCGGCCGGCTCACCGACGGTCTGCGCATCGTGCAAGACGGTTTGCAGCCCGGCGAGAACGTGATCGTCAATGGCCTGCAGCGTGTGCACCCGGGCGTGACCGTCGCTCCTGAGAAAGTGGCGATGGATGCGCGCCTGAATGACAGCGCGATGCTCGCATCGAGCAAGCCTTAAGTAACAGATCGGTGCGCCCGCACGGCTAGCGGGCGCACCTCCAGTAGAGATCGAGCCTGACCTGTTTGGCCGCGGCCCTCGAGCCGCGGCTGTAGGGGACGCTTTCGCCCCCGTTTTGTGGGGAATCATTTATGAAATTTGCTCGCTTCTTCATCGACCGGCCGATATTTGCCGCGGTCGTGTCGATCGTCATCTTCCTGGTCGGTGCGATTGCCATGTGGCAGCTGCCGATCAGCCAGTATCCGGAAGTCGTGCCGCCGACCGTCGTGGTCAACGCACAGTATCCGGGCGCCAATCCCAAAGTGATCGCGGAAACGGTCGCAGCGCCGCTCGAGCAGGAAATCAATGGCGTCGAGAACATGCTCTATATGTCCTCGCAAGCCATGAGCGACGGTCAGATGACGCTGACTGTCACGTTCCGTCTCGGCACCAACATCGATACAGCGCAGGTGCAAGTCCAGAACCGCGTGGCGCAGGCGTTGCCGCGTCTGCCTGAAGACGTGCGACGCGTCGGTGTCACGACGTTGAAAGCTTCGCCCGACCTGTTGATGGTCGTCCATCTCACCTCGCCCGAGGGCCGGTACGACACTGTCTATCTGCGCAACTACGCGACGCTGCAGATTCGTGACGTGCTCGCGCGTCTGCCCGGCATGGGCGACGTGCGTTTGTTTGGATCCGGCGATTACTCCATGCGTGTGTGGCTCGATCCGGAGCGCATCGCGAGCCGCGGCTTGACGGCGGGCGACGTGATCGACGCGATTCGCGAGCAGAACGTGCAGGTCGCCGCCGGTGTCATCGGCGCGGATCCCGCGCCCGCCAATGTCGACTATCAGTTGAATGTCACGACCTCGGGACGCTTGATTACCGAAGAGCAGTTCGGCGACATCATCGTCAAGACATTACCGGACGGTTCCGTCACGACGCTGAAAGATGTAGCGCGTATCGAGCTCGGCGCTGGTCAATACTCACTGCGCAGTCTGTTGAACAACAACTCGGCGGTCGCGATTCCAGTGTCGCAGGCTCCGGGCGCCAATGCGCTCGAACTGTCGGACGCCGTGCGGTCGACCATGAAGGAGCTGAGCAAGAACTTCCCCGAAGGCATCAGCTACGAGATCGTTTACGACCCGACGGTGTTCGTGCGCGACTCGATCAAAGCGGTGATCCAAACCTTGCTGGAAGCGCTGGCGCTGGTCGTCATCGTGGTCATCGTGTTCCTGCAGACCTGGCGCGCGTCCATCATTCCGTTGCTGGCCGTGCCCGTGTCCATCATCGGTACTTTCGCACTGATGCTCGCGTTCGGCTTCTCCATCAACGCGCTATCGCTATTCGGCCTGGTGCTGGCAATCGGCATCGTGGTCGACGACGCGATCGTCGTGGTCGAGAACGTCGAGCGCAACATCGAGGACGGACTGTCGCCGTTGGAGGCGACTTACAAGGCAATGGATGAAGTCAGTGGCCCCATCATCGCAATTGCCCTGGTGCTGGTCGCGGTGTTCGTGCCGATCGCGTTCATCACCGGCCTGACCGGCGAGTTCTACAAGCAGTTCGCGCTGACCATCGCCATCTCGACGGTGATTTCGGCGATCAACTCGCTGACGCTCAGCCCGGCGCTGGCCTCGCTGCTGTTGAAGCCGCACGGTGCAAAGCCGGACGCGCTCACTCGCGGCATGGACAAAGTGTTTGGCGGCTTCTTCCGCGCATTCAACAATTTCTTCCATCGCTCAGGCGACAGGTACGTCGGTGGCGTGCGCGGCGTGCTCCGTCACAAGAGCATGACGATGGGCGTGTTCGCGCTGCTGCTGGTCGCAACCTGGGCCTTGTTCCAGGCGACGCCGAAGGGATTCATTCCAGTGCAGGACAAGGCGTACCTCATCACGCTGATTCAGTTGCCGAATGCGGCTTCGTTGAATCGCACCGACGAGATCGTGCGTCAGGTGGGCGAGATCGGCATGAAGGTGCCGGGAGTGCGCGCTGCCGTGCAGTTCCCCGGCCTGTCGGTCGCCGGCTTCACCAACAGCCCGAACTCGGCCATCGTGTTCTTCGGCCTGGATGACTTCGAGAAGCGTAAATCACCCGAGCTGTCGGGTTTCGCGATCGCCCAGCAGTTGAACGGCGCGCTGAGCTCGATCAAGGAAGCACAGATCGTGACGTTCCCGCCGCCGCCCGTAAACGGCCTCGGCACGCTCGGCGGCTTCAAGCTGCAGCTCGAAGACCGCGCCGACTTGGGCTACGACGAGTTGTACAAGGCGACGCAGACCATCCTGGCCAAAGCGCGCCAGCAGCCCGAGCTCACCGGTGTATTCTCGAACTACGAAGTGAACGTGCCGCAGATTCTCGCCGACGTGAATCGCGTCAAGGCGAAAGAGCACGGCGTGCCGCTCAGCAACGTGTTCGAAGCGCTGCAGGTCTATCTCGCGTCTCAGTACGTGAACGACTTCAACCGCTTCGGCCGCACCTACAAGGTCATCGCGCAGGCGGACTACGACTATCGCGCCAAGGCGGAGGACATTCTGCGACTGCAGACGCGCAACGAAGCGGGTGAGATGCTGCCGCTCGGCTCGATCGTGCAGGTGTCGCAGACCTACGGCCCGGATCGTGTGTTCCGTTACAACGGTTATCTCACTGCCGACGTCAATGGCGGCCCTGCGCCCGGCTATTCGACTGGCCAGGCAAAGGCGGTGATGGAGCGCATCCTCGCCGAGAACCTGCCGAACGGCGTGAAGTATGAGTGGACCGATCTCACCTATCAGGAAATCCTGGTGGGCAACAGCTCGGTGTTCGTCTTCCCCTTGTGCGTGCTGCTGGTCGTGCTGGTGCTCGCCGCGCTGTATGAAAGCTGGACGTTGCCGCTGGCCATCGTCGCGATCGTACCGATGGCGCTGCTGTCCGCGATCTTCGGTGTGTGGATCACCGGGGGCGACAACAACATCTTCACGCAGATCGCACTGTTCGTGCTCGTGGGCCTGGCGAGTAAGAACGCGATTCTGATCGTCGAGTTTGCCAAGGACCGAGAGAAGGTCGGCGTCGATCCATTCAACGCCGCGCTGGAAGCTGCACGCCTGCGATTGCGCCCCATCCTGATGACTTCGATCGCTTTCATCATGGGTGTGGTGCCGCTGGTACTCGCGTCGGGTGCCGGTGCGGAGATGCGTCATGCCATCGGCATCGCCGTGTTCTCCGGCATGCTCGGAGTGACCTTCTTCGGCCTGTTCCTGACACCTGTGTTCTACGTGCTGTTGCGCGCGGCCGTGATCAATAAATTCCGTGCGCGTAAACAATCAGAGGCCATCAAAGGAGCGGCCCATGCGTAACCTGAAACAAACGACCTTGAGTCTGACGAAGAAGCTGTCCGTGCTCGCGGTGAGTGCCATCCTCGCCGCCTGCGCGGTCGGGCCGGACTATAAGCAGCCCGAGATGCAGTCGCCGGATGAGTTCGTGAGCACTGATCCAGCACAGTTCGCGACAGCGGATGTCGAGCGCGATTTCTGGAAGGCGTTCGGCGATGAAGAGTTGAACTCGCTCATCGAGGAAGCGCTGGCCGCGAATCATGACATTCGCATCGCGACCTCGCGGTTGCGGGAAGCGCGAGCGATTCGTGGCGAGGCACAGTTGGATTTCGCGCCGACTGTGACTGCTTCTGGCGGTCACACCGAAGCGCGACTCAGTCAGCGTCAGTCGTTCGGATTCGCGCGCAACCAGGACTATTACGATGCAGGCTTCGACGCGTTCTGGGAGCTGGACTTCTTCGGCCGCGTCCGCCGCAACGTCGAGGCAAACTCAGCGTTGGTGCAGGCCGCAGAGGCCGGCGTGTACAGCACGCAGGTGAGCGTCACTGCTGAAGTCGCTCGCAACTACTTCGAATTGCGTGGCTCGCAGCAGCGGCTCGAGGTGGCTCGGCGCAATGCCGAGAACCAGCGTGAGACGCTGCGGATCACGACCGCTCGACTCGATGCGGGCCGTGGCACGCAACTCGACACGTCACGTGCGCAAGCTCAGCTGTCCGCAACGCTCGCGACGATTCCGGACTTCGAGTCGGATATCACTCGAAGCATCCTGCGACTGGGCGTGCTGATCGGCAAGTCGCCCGAGGCACTGATGCCGCAACTCTCTGCGGTGCAGAAGCTGCCCACGCTACCGAAGACACAGAACATCGGTACGCCGGAGCTGCTGCTGCGGCGTCGTCCCGACATCATGGTCGCCGAGCGCCAATTGGCTTCGGCCACGGCACAAATCGGCGTCGCGGTCGGTGACCTGTTCCCGCGCATTACTTTCGTTGGCAGCTGGGGTTTCGACGCGTTTGACAGCAGCGACCTGGGTAAGGGCAGCAGCGAAGTCTATGCGTTCGGCCCGAGCATTCAGTGGGCCGCGTTCGACCTCGGTCGCGTTCGTCAGCGGATCAAACAGCGCGAAGCCGCTACCGATCGTGCGTTAGCCGTGTACCAGCAGACAGTGCTGCAGGCACTGGAAGAAACTGATGCGAGCATGACTGCTTACGTGAAGGCGAAGGTGAAGCAAGCTCATCTGCAAGACAGCACCACCGCCTCGCTAGAAGCCGTGACGCTGGCGCGCGCCCGCTACGAAAGCGGCGTCGCCGACTTCCTCACCGTCCTCGACGCCGAACGCAGCTCGCTGACGGCGGAAGACCAGCTGGCGTTGAGCGAAACGCAAACAGCGACGGCGCTGCTGGCAACGTACAAGGCACTCGGCGGCGGCTTCCGGCCGCTGGATGCGAGAGCTGCTCGGTAATGTAGACACGAACTGGCAAGGATGGACTGCAGGATGCGGTCCATCCCCAGACCCGCTCTTGAACTTACGTCATCGCTCGCAACGTCTGGGGTATGCTCGGCGCTACCCCGATGAGTCACACCCCCTATTTTCACCCGGCCGTCGACGCCTGGTTCAGCAGTCGATTTCATGCGCCCACGCCTGCGCAGGCGGATGCGTGGCCGGCGATTCAGTCGGGAAAACATGTACTGATCGCAGCGCCGACCGGTTCAGGTAAGACGCTCGCGGCGTTTCTTGCGGCCATCGATGAGCTGGTGCGCGAAGGCGAGCAGTTCGGGCTGCCGGATGAGACGCGGATTGTCTATGTCTCGCCGTTGAAGGCGCTGTCGAACGACATCAATCGCAATCTCGAAGCGCCGCTTGCCGGCATTCGCGACAAATTGCTCGAGCAGGGCTTGCGCGATGTGGACATCCGCACCTGGGTTCGCACCGGCGACACGCCGCAATCCGAGCGCAATCAGATGCGGCGCAAGCCGCCGCACATCGTCGTAACGACGCCCGAGTCGCTGTACATCCTGCTCGGCTCGGAATCGGGTCGTGAGATGTTGAGCACGACGCGCACGGTCATCGTCGACGAAATCCACGCCGTCGCGGGCAGCAAGCGTGGCTCCCATTTGTCGCTTTCGCTGGAACGTCTGGAAGCGCTGGTCGGCCGCCGGCTCACTCGGGTCGGTTTGTCGGCGACTCAGCAGCCCATCGAAGAAGTCGCGCGTTTTCTGGTCGGTGGACGTTATTTGCTGCCGGATGGCGCGGCCGATTGCGCCATCGTCGACAGTGGCCACATCCGCAAACGCGACCTGGCCATCGAGTTGCCGGACGAGCCGCTGGAAGCGGTGATGTCGAATGAAACCTGGGGACAGGTTTACGACCGTCTCGTGCAGCTCATCAACGAACATCGCACGACGCTGATCTTCGTGAACACGCGCCGCACGGCGGAGCGGATCTGTCGTCAGCTCACCGAGCGTCTGGACAAAGACAAGCCGAAGGATGCGCCGCCTTCAGTCACTGCGCATCATGGCAGCCTGGCCAAAGAGCTGCGCTTCGACGCCGAGCAGCGGCTGAAATACGGTCAGCTCAAGGCGCTGGTCGCCACCTCCTCGTTGGAGCTGGGCATCGACATCGGTGACGTCGATCTGGTCTGTCAGATCGCTTCGCCACGCACGATCAACGCGTTCCTGCAGCGCGTGGGCCGCTCCGGTCACGCGGTCGGCGCCACACCGAAAGGTCGTTTGTTTCCTCAGTCGCGCGACGACCTGGTGGAATGCACGGCGCTGCTCGACAGCGTGCGTCGAGGTGAGCTGGATCGGCTGAAAATTCCAGTGGCGCCGATCGATGTGCTGTCTCAACAAATCGTTGCTGAAGCAGCGGCTCGTGAGTGCACGGAGCAGGAACTGTTCGACCTGATCCGACAGGCGCACCCGTTCAAGACGGTCACGCGCGAATCGTTCAACGAAATCGTGCACATGCTCGCCGAAGGATTCACGACCCGCCGCGGTCGGCACGGCGCGCTGCTGTATCACGACGCGGTCAATCACCTCATCAAAGGCCGCAAAGGCGCCCGCCTGACCGCGATCACTTCGGGCGGCGCGATTCCGGACACGGCCGACTATCAAGTGATGCTGGAGCCGGAAGGCGTCATGGTCGGCACGCTCAACGAGGACTTCGCGGTCGAGAGCATGTCGGGCGACATCTTCCAGCTCGGCAACTCGTCGTATCGCATCCTGCGCGTGGAGCGCAACACGGTGCGCGTGGAAGACGCGAAGGGCGAGCCGCCCAGCATTCCATTCTGGTTTGGCGAGGCGCCGGGCCGAACCGACGAGCTTTCGATCTCGGTCTCGCGCCTGCGTGAAGAGATCGAGAGTCGCTTCGACGACCACTCCTTCAATGGCGACACCGCCAGGTCGAGTGCCTACACGTGGTTGACTGAAGAGGTGGGCATCGGCGCAATCGCCGCCGGCCAGCTGGTGGCCTATCTGGCCTCGGCACAGGCCGCGCTTGGCGCGCTGCCGACGCAGAAGAAAGTGATCTTCGAGCGCTTCTTCGATGAGTCCGGCGGCATGCAGCTGGTGATTCATTCGCCTTTCGGCAGCCGTATCAATCGCGCCTGGGGCCTGGCGTTACGCAAGCGTTTCTGTCGCTCGTTCAACTTCGAGCTGCAGGCCGCGGCCACCGAAGACACAATCATTCTGTCGCTCACCGGCTCGCACAGTTTCGAGCTGTTGGATGTGGCGAAGTATCTGCATCCGAACACTGCGCGCGACATTCTCATTCAAGCGATGCTCGACGCGCCGATGTTCAATACGCGTTGGCGGTGGGGCGCCTCGATCGCGCTGGCCTTGCCGCGATTCCGTGGCGGCAAGAAGGTGCCGCCGCAGATCGCGCGCATGAACGCGGAAGATCTACTCGCATCCGTGTTCCCAGATCAGGTCGCGTGCGGCGAGAACATCGTCGGCGACATCATCGTGCCCGATCATCCTTTGGTTCAGCAGACGGTGCGTGACTGCCTGGAAGAAGCCATGGACATCGAGGGCTTCGAGCGAATGTTGCGTGCGCTGACCGGCCAAGGGATCGAAGTCGAAGCGCGCGACCTCACCGAACCCTCGCCGCTGGCGCTGGAAGTGTTGAGTGCGCGGCCTTACGCATATCTCGACGACGCGCCATTGGAAGAGCGACGGACACAGGCGGTGATGAGTCGTCGCTGGATGGATCCGCAATCCGCAGCCGACATTGGCAAACTCGACCCCGCCGCGATTGCTCGCGTTCGTGAAGAGGCCTGGCCGGACGCCGGCAACGCAGATCAGCTGCACGACGCTTTGCTCTGGCTGACCTTCATGACCCTCGAGGAGGTCGAAAGCCAGCCGAACTGGCCGGCGCTGTGTCACGAGCTCATGACGCAGCGGCGAGTGACCAAGCTCAACGGCGGCGGCGCGAGCCTCTTCGTCGCCACCGAGCGCGTGCCTTACTTCGAAGCGTTGTTTCCGAATATTTCCATGGATCCGCCCATCGTCGTGCCCGCCGCGTATGCGGCCAAGCGCGAGCGTGACGAAGCGGCACGAGAGATCGTGCGCGGAAGACTGGAGGGACTCGGCCCGACGACCGCTGCACGACTCGCTGCGTCGTTCGGTGGAAACGTCGGAGACGTCGATGGCGCGCTATTGGCCCTCGAAGCAGAGGGCACTGCCATGCGCGGCACGTTCGATCCCGATGAAGCGGCGGGCGCGGTGCAGTGGTGCGATCGTCGCTTGTTGGCTCGCATCCATCGTTACACCGTAAAACGGCTGCGCGCCGAGATCGAGCCGGTACAAGCCCGCGATTTCCTGCGTTTTCTGTTCGACTGGCAACGCGTTACGCCGAACCATCGCATGCAGGGACCGGACTCGGTGCCCGCAGTGCTTGCGCAATTGGAAGGTTTCGATGCGCCAGCAGGCGCCTGGGAAACAGAAATATTGCCGGCGCGCATCGCCGAGTACGAGCCAGCCTGGCTGGATGAGCAATGTCTCGCCGGTCGCATCGTCTGGACGCGGTTGGCCACTCGCAATGGCGACTCGGAGCGCGGTGCCGCGCCGGTGCGTTCAACGCCGATCGCGTTGTTGCCCCGACGGAATGTGAAACAGTGGTCGCAGTTCTCCAGCAGTATCGAGCGCTCACAACTCACGGACAAAGCGCGCCGAGTCGCCGAATACATCGATGAGAACGGCGCGTCGTTCTACGACGAGATCGTGGATCACGTCGGCTTGCTTCCCGTGCAGGTGGAGGAGGCGCTCGGCGAGCTGGTCGCACTCGGCCTCGTAAACTCCGACAGCTTCGGCGGTCTGCGCGCCTTGTTGATGCCGGCGGATCGACGCCGCAGCAGCGTGCGCGATCGTCGCCGACAACGCCGCATCGCCATTTTCGGCATGCAGGATGCGGGTCGATGGGCGTTGGTCAGAAGGAAAGAAACCAAGCTCGACGATGCCAGGCCCGTGCCCCCGCGCAACGACGAAGCAGTCGAGCACATCTGTCGCACGCTGCTGAGACGCTGGGGCGTGGTGTTCTGGAAATTGCTGGAGCGAGAAGCCGACTGGCTGCCGCCGTGGCGCGATCTGGTGATGTGCCTGCGTCGCCTGGAAGCACGCGGCGAGATTCGCGGCGGACGCTTTGTTGCTGGGTTTTCTGGCGAGCAGTTCGCGTTGCCGGAGGCGATCGGTCAGCTGCGCGAAGTGCGCCGGCGCGAAAGCGATTTGCAGCTCGTTTCCTTGTCAGCCGCCGATCCGCTGAATCTGGTCGGCATCCTGACGCCGGGCGGTCGTCTGCCCGCGCTGACGGGCAATCGCGTGTTGTATCGAGACGGTGTGCCGACGGCGCTGTACGTCGGCAGCGAAGTGAAGTTCATCGAGCAGCTCGATCCTGCCGAGCAGTGGCAAGTTCGCGGCGCCTTGTTGAGACGGCAGGTACCGGCGCCGCTGGCCGATCTCGCGTAATCAGATGACGACGATGCGGCCGCCCTTGTGATCCACCGGTTCGCGCTTCGGATCCTCGCGTTCCACCTGCGATGAATCCGGCTCGGCCGGTGGCGCTTGCGTTTCGGACTTGGGGTGGCTGCTGGAGCTCTCGTTCGAATCCTGCCGGGCGATCGTGCCCAAGCCATTCATCCGCGTATTCACCCTGTGCGGCGAGCCCGTGTAGAAGATTGCGCCGATACCGTTCATCGTCGCGTCGAGCGATTCGCGCGGGTTCACGATCACGCTGCCGACGCCATCGACCGTAACTTTCGCGTCGGCCACCGCCAGCTTGCTCAGATCGGCATGGCCGGCGCCCGCCAGCCGCACGGTGAGCTCATCCAGCTCGCCATTCGCAACGATATTGGCCGCGCCGGCGGCTTTGATGGTCGTATCGCCGCCATGCAGGCCGGCCAGGCTCACATCGTTGCCGCCTTCCAGTTCCAGGGATTCGAGCTTGGGCAGGGTGATGTGTATGGTGAGGCGCGAGTTGTTGCGAATCACCCAGTCGCGCGGCTTGTTCTTGATGTGCAGGGTGCCGCCGCTGACGTTTGTTTCCACCCGGCTCACCGAGGTCTGGTTGCCGCTGACCAGCACCGCAAGCGGCTCGCCTATCTTGATCTCCAGCTTGGCCGCACCCTCCAGACTGACGGAATCGAAGGACTCGACATCGCGACGCTCGCTCACCGCGGGGCCGTGGTCACCGTCGTCGTGGCTGCCACAGCCACTGAGCAGCAGCACCATCGCCGCCAGCGCGCCGAGCATGGGAAGGTTGTTCATCACGCGACCTCGCGGAATTTTACATAGCCCCTATATTCATGATGGGCCGGACGGACGGTCCGGCGGAAGGGGATGCCGGCGAATCGCGGCCCGGCGCCGGTGAGCTCGCGGGTAAAGCACGATTGCTTCATGGTCGCCGCTGCAGGGGTGTGCGAAGGTGCGCGCACCGCCGGGCAGCCTGTCCAACTGCCCGCAAATGTGACCTGAGTCACAACTTTCCCATTCAAAACCGCTGTTCTGCCGCTTTGCGACGCATGCTGTGAGGGTGCCGCGCGCAACGTGATTTTCGTCCGCGTCCTGAGGGCACGTACAGGGTTAACCTACTTCCGTGCACATGAAGCCCCCGTCCCGAACCAAGCACCGCAATTTGCTACGCGAGCGCTTCGCGAAGCTGTTGCCGCCGCTTTCCTTTGCCGAGCCGCTCGAGAGTCAGTATCGCAACTGGCATACCGATCATGTGCGCGAGCGGGTGAAGTACACCATGCTGCCGGCGATGGGACTGCTGCTGATCGTGTCGATGGCTGGCGGTCCGTTCCGCGCGCTGCGAGAGACTTTGTTCGCGCCGGATCAGATGGTCATCGTCGATCTGCTGCGCTTTGGCGTACTGCTGCCGACCGGCACGGCGATGCTGCTCGTGACCTATACCAAGCTGTATTCGCGCTGGCTGACGGTTGCAGCGCCGGCCGTGGCGCTATTGCAGAGCCTGTGCATCGTCGCTTGCGACCTGCTCATGCATCGGCAGGGTTATTCGCTCAGCTCGGTGCTGCCCATGCTGGTGCTCTCGGCGTACATGCTGTTCGGCATGATGCAGACTCAGGCGACCATCACCGCAACCGCGATCGTCGTTGCGTACGGCCTGACCGGCTGGGTGGCCGGCTTGAATACCGGCCAGCGCCTGTTCGATCTGGCCATGACCAGCTGTGCACTGGTGCTGGGATTTTTCTTTCATTACAGCTTCTCGCGCACGCAGCGCCTGAACTGGTTCCGGAACATGATGCTGACCGACTCGGTGCATCGTGACGCGCTGACCAATATCGGTAACCGTCGGATGTTCGATGCGCACGTCGATCGCTTGTGGAATCAGGCGATCCGCACGCGCGCGCCGGTCGCGCTGCTGCTGGTGGATCTCGATCATTTCAAAGCGTTCAACGATCATGCCGGTCACCAGGCCGGCGATCATTGTCTGGCGCGCGTCGCTGGCGCCATCGCTCAGTCGGCGCGGCGCCCGCTGGACGTCGCGGCCCGCTACGGCGGCGAGGAGTTCGTCGTGCTGTTGTTCGACGTGCAGCGCGATCGCGTCGAAGAGTTGTGCCGCGAGTTGCACGCCAACCTGGCGGCGCTGCAGATTCCCCATCCGGCATCGTCGGTGGGTCAGTTTGTCACCGTGAGCATCGGTGCCGCCTGCGTCGAGCCGCAAGCCGGCCGGAATCACGATGGCTTGATCCAGCTCGCCGACGAAGCGCTGTATGCGGCAAAGGAAGGCGGCCGCAATCGTACCGTCGTCATGGATCGCGAATACGCGACGCTCAGTACTGGTGCGTTTCGCGTGCCTCGCAAACGCGCGCGCACCGAAGCCGCCTGACTCCATACAGCGACGCTGCAACCGTCACAACCTATTTAATATCCGTGGACAGCGTTATCAGGCGACGCTGTTCCACGGAACATTGTTTCGTGATGATACATTCCGACTGACGCCGCGGATCCCAGCGATCCGTCGATGCCCCAACGCACCTGAAGTCAGAGTCCACCGCCGCATGTCCGCCATGATCGATACGCCCGTCGACGCGCCCGCCCGCTCCAACGAGATCGTCACGCTCCAGGCTCACATCCTGCAGCAGCAGAGCCGTTATCCCGAGGCCAGCGGCCAGTTTTCCTGGATCCTGTCGGCGCTGGCGATCTCGGCGAAAATGATCGCGTCGCATGTGCGCCGCGCGCGGCTCGACGACGTGCTGGGCGCTGTGGGCAATCAAAACGTCCAGGGCGAGCAACAGCAGAAGCTGGACGTCATCGCCAACGACATCCTGTTACGCACGCTGGGTGGCCGTGAAGGCGTCGCCATCGTCGCCTCCGAAGAAAACGAGGAACCGGTGATCCTGCGCACCGACGATGCGGCCGAGCGCAAGTACTGCGTGCTGTTCGATCCGTTGGACGGCTCGTCGAATCTCGATGTCTGCGGCGCCGTCGGCACCATCTTTTCCATCCTGCGCAAGGATCGTCGCTCGGCTGAGCCGCAAGCTTCGCTGCTGCAGTGTGGTGCCGAGCAGGTTGCGGCCGGCTATGTGCTGTATGGCTCCTCGACCGTGTTCGTGCTGACCATCGGCCTGGGCGTGGATATGTTCGTGCTGGATCCCGCCTACGGCGCGTTCATCCGAGTGGCACGGGGCATGCAGATTCCGAAGACCAACAAGTGCTACTCGGTCAATGAAGGCAATCGGCTCAGCTTCCCCGAGGGCTACCAGAAGTATTTGTCGTGGGCGCAGGAGCGCGGCTATTCCAGCCGCTATGCCGGCGCGATGGTGGCGGATGTTCACCGCATTCTGTTGCAAGGCGGCGTGTTCATGTATCCGCCGACCCGCAAGGCGCCCAAGGGCAAGCTGCGGCTGATGTACGAAGCCAATCCCATGGCCATGATCGTCGAACAGGCCGGCGGCAAGGCGCTGAGCGCCCCGGGCGAGCGCATCCTCGACGTGCGCCCCACCGATATTCATCAGCGCGTGCCGGTCATCATCGGCAGCAGCGAGGAAGTGGATCAGGTCGCAGCACATTTGTGAGAAGCGCTTAGGGTCCGCGCTCCAGATCCTGCCGATCCAGACTCAATTCAGCCGCGCCGGGGTATCCGCAGACCCCGGTAATCGACTGTGGAAGTCCGCGCGTTGCAGCAACCTGTGGCGCTGAAGTGTATTCTTCCCATCCTGGTATTCGAGTTCTGGGAAGCCTGTGCTCACGGCCGATAAAGTTCTAGTCACGGTAGGAACGCCCTGCTCGATTTCGGCAGTGGGCAGCACTGAGACCTATCGCGCGCGCGTCATCGACGCGCCGGAATTCATCGCGTTTGCGGCGTTCGACGCCGGGCTGATCGATATCGATCCCCAGCTCGACGGCTCGCTGAAGCTGCGCTGGGTCAATGGCGAGAGCACCAGCCTCGAGGAAATCGAGCGCACGCACGGCAAGCAGCTGCGGGCCTCGCTCGGCATCCGTTATATCGATGAGCTGACGGCGCTGGGCAATGCCGTGGTCACGGATGTTGCCGCTTGCCTGCCGCATGACTTCGATCGCGGCGGCCTGCGCAAGCTCGCCGGTCTCACCTATCGCGATGTCCGCGATTCGGCGCTCAAGGACATGTATGGCTTGTTCGACGACGATCCGCGCCTCGGCCCGTCGTTGCAGTCCCAGTTATTTGCCTACAGCGGCTTGGGCGCGCTGGCGGCGTTGCCCGTGGCGCTGGCCGAGCTGATCCCGAATCCCTATGAGTTCCGCGTCGCCGGCGCGACCGCGTTCCCGGGTCTGGATGCGCAGGGCCAGTTGCGACCGGCTGGCTCGGTCACGCCGGAGAACGACAAGCTGCGCGACAAATTCGCCATGCGCCTGGCCAACTCGCTGTCGTCGCACGGCCCGGCACTGCTGTCGACGATGCTGGCGCCGTCGTACTCGCTCAGCAAGTCGCTGAAACATCCCGAACTGCTGGATTCATTGCGCTCGGCCAGTGGCTTCATGCGCGTGCCGCAAACGCCGCTGAACGCGGTCGGCGCATGCGCGTCCAGCTCCATCGTGTTCTCCGAGTTCGCGCCGCAGATGGTGCTCGACTACCCGGGCTATCAGCGTCCGCAGCTGGTGTTGTGGACCGCGGCCGACGCGGCCACCCGCCCGAACTGGCAGATTCTCGATGCCTTCGGCCCGGGCGCGCTGATGACCCGCGGCAAGCTGGAAACGCTCAACGCCGGCCGCGGCCCGGCCGAGCGACGCTCGGTCGCGGACAGCCTGGCGCCGTTCGACATCGACGCGAACGGCACAGTGGTGGGCGAGGGCGGCTCGGGCCTGATCGTGACGACGCTCGACTTCGCGCTGCGTAACTTCCTCGATATCACATCCATCATCGTCGGCTGGGGCCAGAGCGGCGAGGCGGGCGGCAAAGCGCACTTCGCTGGCGTGGGCTTCGGCGGCGAGAACGCGTTGATGCACGCACTCGAGCTCGCATACCGCGGCCACGGTTATCGTGCGTCCGACTTCCAATATCTCGTCGCGCACGCCACCGGCACGCGCACGAACTCGAAGACCGACCTCACGACGGCCGCAAACGCACGTTCAGCGGCCGCAGAAAGACAGGGCATCAAAGGCTCATTGCCGACCGTGGCCGTGGGCACGCCGAAGGCCGTCGGCGATGGTCACACCATGGGCGAGACGGGATTGAAGGCAGTGTCGCAGGCCTTGCAGTTCCTGCTCGGCAAACCTGCGGTGGGCGTGCCGACGTTGCGGCATCTGGATCCGGATCTGGGCGCCGTGGCCGAGTCGTTCAAGCTGCAAGCAGCGCCGGTGATCGGCACTGGCGATGGCGGCGCGCTGTGCGCAACTCAGGGTTTCGGCGGTTACAACGGCGCTATGGCCCTGCGCGCAGCGCATGCCGAAGCGTTTGCTCGCTACTCGCCGGATCGCAAGGTGCTCGCGGCGTATCTCGAGCGCTGGCCCGAGCTACGCCGTGAACGTGAACAGCGCGAGCGCCACTGGCGCCTGCGCCGTCGCAGCGCCATTGAGCTGGCGCAGTTGCATTGCTGGAAGGGCTTGGACTAGCCAGCAACGAGTCAGCCGGCTTTCTTGCCGGTAAATGTGCCGTCGCCCAACTCGCCCAGCTTCACCGTGCCTTTCATGGTCGCGCCGTCGACGGTGCCGGTGTAGCTCACCGCCAGATCCGTGCCCTGCGCATTGACTTGAAAGCTGATCGAGATGTCGTTGCCCGCCACCGTGCCGGTGACCGGCGACTCTCCCAGCATGCCTTTGTAAGTGCCCGTGATCTTGTTGCCGTCCTGCTTCAGGCTGAAATGCGGATTGCCGGTGCCGGCCTGAGTCTCGACGGTCAGGTCCCACTCGCCGGCCACGTTGGCATCGGCTGCGAAAACGGCTGAGGTCAGCATCACGGTGGCGGCGGAGGCGGCCAGGAGCATTCTGCGCAGGCTGTTCATGTCGATTCCCTGATGGTGTTTATTGAGGTCCATGTGAATTGTGGGTGCGCGCCGCGAGCACCGGCAACTTCATTGACGTTTCATGACTTTGACGACTGTCGGGTGGCGTAATGGTGACGCGTTTTGCCCTGCGGTCGCGCCTTGTATGCAACAATGGCCGCGAGGGAATGGACCTTCAGGCACTAAGGACAGCCGCGCCGAGAGTGTTTAAATAACGAGCTGATGTTTCGCGCCTTCCGCAAAATCTCGCCACGCATTTTCTGGCTGGTCACGCTCGCCGCGCTGGCCGTGCTGTTGACCGTGGTGGCGGTGCCTCAATGGCTGTCCAAGCAGGCGCGCCTCGAAGTCTTGCGCTTGCACGTCGCCGAGATCGCGCAGATCGCGGCCAGCGTCGTCGATGGCGATCTGCACCGGCAGCTGCTCGATCCTGCGAATTACACGCCCGAGCTGTATGAACGCGTGGTCGCGCCGCTGGTGCGCTTCCATTCCGCCGATCCCGAAATTTTCTATGTCTACACGATGGTGGAGCGCGGCGGTAAGAGCCACTTCGTCGTCGACACTGCCGCATCGAACAAGCTGAAGACCTCGCGCAAGCTGCGGCCGTCGGCGTACATGGAACCGTTCGAAAGTATCGATGCCGAGCCGGACCCGGATTATCTGCAGCGGCTCGCGAACGGCGAGACCTACGTCTATCCCACTTTTCAGCGCGACGTTTACGGCACGTTCCTGTCGGGCCACACGCCCATCTACGACAGTCAGGGCCGTTACAGCGGTTTCGTCGGCGTCGATTTCGACCTGAAGTATTACCTGGCGCTGGAATCGAGCTTCCTCGCGATCTTCTATGGCTCGGTGGCAGGTGCGGTATTGATCGCGCTGATGATCGGCTATCTGGCCGCGCGCTATCACTATCACGTGCACGACCGCCTCGATGAGCAGTATCGCATCTCGATCCGCGACGAGCTGACGCAGCTGCTGAACCGCCGCGGCGCGCTGAAATTCTCACGCGAGGCACTGATCGCCCGCGCCTCCAGCTACGCCGTGATCCTGGTCGATATCGACGATCTGAAAGGCATCAACGATCTGTATGGTCATTCGGCCGGCGACGACTTCATCATCAAGGTCGCCGAGACTATTCGTAACAGCGTCCGCGAGAAGGACATTTGCGCGCGCATGGGCGGCGATGAGTTCCTGATTTTCGCCACTGGCTGCGACCTGGACGCGGCCACGGAAATCGCCCGCCGCATCCTGGGCAAGGTGTATTCACACGACGAGAACTCGAGCCGCTCGCACTTCGGCGTGTCGATCGGAATCTGCGTGGCGCCGGGCGCCGATGCGAGTTTCGAATTGTTATATCGACAGGCGGACGAGGCGCTGTACAAGGCCAAGCAGGCGGGCCGCAATCGGTTCGTTATTTTCGACCCGATGGTGGCGGCTTAAGAAGCGCCCTGCGTCCGACTCTGCAGCATCAGGCGATGCAACACGTCGCCCAGCTCTTCCACGGTATTTGGCTTCAGCAACAGATCGCGCACGCCGGTCTGCATCACCGATTCCCGGTCCTTGGCGCGCACGTAACCCGATGTCATCACCACCGGCACTTCCGGCCGCAAGCTCAACACATGCGCGGCGAACTCGATGCCCGACATGCTCGGCATCGACAGGTCGGTGACCACCGCCTGATACGCCGCCGGATCGGAACGAAACGCGGCCAGCGCCTCGTTCGCGTCGGTGAAGCCCGCCACCCGATAGCCCAGCCGCTGCAACACCCGGGTTATGAGATATACAAGCGATTCTTCGTCGTCGACGTAGAGAACGCTCTGACCTTCGCCGCGCGGCACTTGCGAGGCGAGCGACGGATGCTTGGCCGCCGCATCGTGGAATAACACAACGTCTTTCGAGGTTTCTTCGTCATTGCCGCTGAACGCCAGGATTTGATTGATGATGCCGGTCGCACGAGCGCCGGCCCGCTGCACTTCGGCTAGCGACAGCTGCGCCGGGTGATCGGCTGCCAGATCTTCCGAGGCGAGCCGAGCATTGCCACAGATCGCCAGCAGGATGTTGTTGAAGTCATGCGCAATACCGCCGGCCATGGCCGCCAGCGCCCGGCTCTTTTCCAGCAGCTCGCGATCCCGCTCGGCCTGCAGGCGAGCGGTCACGTCGCTGGCGAAAGCGATCACGCCCTCGTCGACGGTGCCACGATCCACCAGCGCCAGATGCCAGTGACATTGCATGTAACTGCCGTCCTTGCGCCGGGTCTCGAGCGTCATGCCCTCGGGATACTCGATGCCGGCGAGCAGCTTGGGACAGACCTCGTCGATGACGGACATGCTGAGGGATGTCGCGACCAGCTCATGAATGTGCCGGCCAATGGCTTCCGCTTCGCTGTATCCAAACGTGGCGGTCGCCGCGGGATTCCATGCGCGAACGATATGGTCGGTATCCCAAACAATACAGGCGAGCGGCGCGCGATCGAGATACAGCTGCAATCGTTTGTTGATTGCCTGCAGCTGCTGCACGCCGCCGTCCGCATCCAGATTGGCACGCCTCGCAGGCCGGCGACGTTTCCGCCACCACCGCGTGAACCCGAACATAACGCCCCGCTGAAGTAGGTTGCTTATCGCGTCTGCGCTGGACGCGGCTCATTCTTCTCCCCCGCCGGCAACGTATCACAGCGGACGCGTCCGACGCGCTGAGCAACTCTACCGGCTCTGAGTTAGGCGAATGGAGTAAGCACCCCGGGCCGGGGGCGGTGAGCTATCAGGCCGGGTTTGCAAATATTCCAGTGAATCGACGTTCAGATATTCCAGCGCTCGCGGCACAGCGCCAGGAAGCGGGCCCCGGCTTGCGACAATGGCTGATGACGAAGGTGATAGACACCCACCTGTCGCTCGATACTGGAGAACGGCAGGCCTTCGATATGCTCCAGCTCCGGTGGCAACTCGGTCACCAGGTTGGAGACATAAGTCACGGCCTTGCCCTCGGCGACCAGCGCCAGTCGCAACTCCATGTGGCTGACTTCCCATACCGACGCGAAGGCATTGCGCAGTCGGTCGCCGCTGGGGCGACGGGCCGCTTCATCGAGATAAGAAGTCACTAGAGGCAGGGTGCGCAGCGTCGCCTGGGGATCGCGCTTGAGCGCCTCGCGGCTGGGGTGATCGCGCGCGATCATCAAACGACGCGTCTCGGCGAAGCACGAGTAGACGGTGAAGTAATCCGGCATGGTGTGCTGCAAAGGTCCGAAGCCAACTTCCCAACGGCCGTCGGACACGCCATGCACGATCTCGCGACTGGGCGCGACCGTCACCTTGAATCGAGTCAGCGGATTGCGCTCGGAGAACTCGCGCAGCAGCGCGATGCCGAAACGCGCGTTGGTCGCCGGCGAGAGCGCGAGCGACAAAGTGGACAACGCGCCGGTCTTGATCTGCGCGATGTCCGCCAATGTCTCGCGTTCCTCGTTCAGCACCGTCTCCGCATAACGCAGCAACCGGATGCCGGCCTCGGTCAATTGCGGCGGATTGCCACGACGTAACAGCACCGCGCCGAGCCGATGCTCGAGGTTGGCGATCGCCTGGCTCACTGCCGATTGCGATAAGTTCAGTCGTTCAGCGGCGCGACTGAACCCGCCAGCCTCCACCACGGCGTGAAAACAACGGATTTCATTGCGCTCGATCTGCATGTGGTCAATTTTCGCGCAGCAGTCGCGACTACTGCAAATTACACGTCGAAAAGCGCTGCCTTTCAGCGCGGGCGATAAGGGTATCGGATGCGCCGATGCGATCACAGTCACTGATCGGCGCATCGTTGCCGCGGCGTCGTGCAGTGACGCGCTCAGGCGTAGCTTGAGCAGTCATCGGGCGCCGCGGAGATGAGTCATGAGCGAGTCATTGCAACACGTTCACAAAGGTCTGGAAGGCGTGATCGCTGACACCACCTCGGTATCGCTCGTCGATGGCGAAGCCGGACGACTGTATTACCGTGGCTATGCGATCGAAGAGCTGGCGCGCAAACGGTTTGCAGAAGTGATGCACCTGATCGTGTTCGGCACGCTGCCCGATGCCGCGCGCCTTCAGGAAGTGGAAGACTACTTGTGGGTCGCAGGTCGCTTGCCACCCGAGCTCGCCGCGTCTCTACGTCAGATCGCGCGGCATGGCGAGCATCCCATGGCGACATTGCAAGCGATCACGACCTTGCTCGCATTGGAGCCGCCGGCGATCAGCCTCGGTCGGTCACAACAGGAAGAAGAAGCGCTCATCGTCGCGGCTCGCATTCCAGCTGCCATCGCCACGATTCACGCAGCGCTGCAGGATCATCCAGAGCATCCCTATCCAGCGTCGCGCCGCTACGGTGAACGCTATCTGCAGCTGTTGCACGGCCGTCGGCCCTCGCCGATCGAGGTCTCCGTGTTTGAAAGTGCGCAGATCTTGCAACTCGACCATGGGTTCAATGCCAGCACATTCACCGCGCGCGTGGTCACTTCGACACTGGCCCCGGCAACTTCGGCCCTCTCGGCCGCCATGGGGGCACTATATGGACCGCTGCACGGCGCGGCCGATCAGCAGGCACTGGAGATGGCGCTGGAAGTCGCCGAGCCTGAACGCGCACGCGACTTCGTGGCGCAGTGCCTTGCAACCGGCCGCAAGGTGATGGGCATGGGTCATCGCGAGTATCGCGTGGTCGATCCTCGCTCACGAATGATCCGGGCATTGGCTCAGCAGGTCGCGCAGCGGCCCGAGCAGGTGAAGCTGCTGGATGTGTTGAGCGCCGTCGACGAAGCCTTCATCGAGCAAACTCGTGAGAAACGACGTACGTTGCGCGCCAACCTGGAGTTCTACAAAGGGGTCGTTTATCTGGCGCTGGGCATCCCCAAGGAGTTTTTCACCGCCAGCTTTGCGGCCGCGCGCGTGTTTGGCTGGATCGCCCATGTGATGGAACAGCGACAGGACAATCGCATCATTCGCCCCGCCGCGCATTATGTTGGGCCTGCGCCGCGCACGATGACGCAATAAATGAAGCTCGTGCACGTCGGCACACTTGTCAGGTTATGCGCAGGGTGGCTATAGTGGTGTCACGTGACTTAAGTGACTAACCCGCACGTGTCCCACACTTCCTCCCCCATCGCCGTGATCAACGTCGTAGTACCGGTCGTAGCCATCAGTTACGCGCCGTAGGGGAATTATTAAATTACGAATCAACGACCCCCGTCGGTGCAAAGCCGGCGGGGGTTTTTCGTTTTAGTGCGCCGGTTTTGTCGATGGGGTTCCTGACAAGGAGCCTTGATGATCGCGTTACAACCGGCCAGTGCACAGAATCGCACCGGTGCCGACCTCATCATTCACCTGCTGGAGCGGCAGGGTGTCGACATCGTCGCGGGCATTCCCGGTGGCGCACTGTTGCCGTTGTATGAGGCGCTGGGCCGCTCGACCCGCATTCGCCACATCCTGGCGCGACACGAGCAGGCAGCGGGTTTCATCGCGCAAGGCATGTCGCGCATCACCCGCAAGGCCGGTGTCTGCTTTGCGACGTCGGGCCCGGGCGTGACCAACGTGGTGACCGCGCTCGCCGATGCAAAGCTCGATTCGATTCCTTTGGTATGCATTGCCGGGCAGGTGCCGCAAGCGCTGATTGGCACCGATGCGTTTCAGGAAGTGCCGACCGTCGACATGGTCCGCCCCATCACCAAGGCGAGTTTCTTCGTGCGGAATGCGCGTGAGCTATGGCATGTGATTCCCGAAGCCTTCCGCATCGCCGAGGGCGGACGACCGGGCCCGGTGCTGATCGATGTGCCCAAGGATGTTCAGCTCCAGCTCGCGGACCCCGAGCCTTTGAGCGAAGCGCCGCGCGAGCACGCCTCCATCTGCGCGCTGGATACGCGACAGCACTTCGATCTTGCGGCTCAGATGATTCACGCAGCCCAACGCCCGGTGCTCTATGTGGGCGGCGGCATCGTCAAAGCGCATGCGCATGCGGACATTCGCGCTCTGGCTGAACGCGCTGGCCTGCCGGTGACGTCGACACTGATGGCGTTAGGCGCGTTGCCCGCCGGCCACAGCTTGGATATCGGTATGTTGGGCATGCATGGCGCGCGTTTCACCAATCTCATCATCGATGAGTGCGACCTGTTGATCGCCATCGGCGCGCGCTTCGACGATCGCGCCACCGGCGATCCGAAGGGCTTCGCGCCGCACGCTCACATCGTTCATATCGACATCGACCCGCGCGAATTCGGCAAGATCAAAGCAGTCGACGTGTCGATCTGCGCCGACGCCGGGTTTTTTCGCAAACGCGCGAAACTTGCTTGAAAGCGCGTTGCAGCCCCAACTTCNAAACGAGCGCTTGTGGCTTGTTCCCGAGTGAATCAACTGAAGCAGGGTCATCCGCTGCGGACACCTGGCAGCGGCGACTTGTGCTCACCGTACGGCATCGTGCAAGCGGTCGGCGCGCTCGCACCCGATGACGTGATCGTGACGACGGACGTGGGCCAGCATCAGATGTGGGTCGCGCAACGCTTCCCGTTCATGCGGCCGGACCGTTGGCTCACTTCGGGCGGTTTGGGCACGATGGGCTTCGGCTTGCCTGCCGCCATCGGCGCGGCACTCGTCGAACCTGCGGCGACCACCTTGTGCTTTACCGGGGACGGCAGCCTGCTCATGAACGTGCAGGAGCTGGCAACGCTGGCCGAGCTGGATTTGAATGTGAAAATCGTGCTGCTCGATAATGCCGCACTCGGTCTGGTCCGGCAGCAGCAGGAATTGTTCTATCGGCAGCGCTTCGTCGCCTCGCTGTTTTCTCAGCCGAGCCGCTTCGTCGCGATCGCGCGGGCTTTTGGCATTCCCGCCTTGGACCTGGGTGACGCGGCCGATCCGCACGATGCATTGTCCCGCGCGATCCATGCTCGCGGCCCCGTGTTGATCCGCGTGCCGATCGCCGCCACTCATCACGTGCTGCCGATGGTGGCGCCGGGCGCGGCCAACACCGAAGCGCTCGATCATGCTTGCGAAGTCGTAGAGGAACTGTGATGACTCAACCCCCACTGGCACCGCCCATCGATTGGACCGACTTCGAAAAGGTCGAGCTGCGCGCCGGCACCATTCTGGAAGTCATGGAGTTTCCCGAGGCCCGCCGCCCCGCCTGGAAGCTGCGCATCGATTTCGGCCCGCAGATCGGCGAGCGGGTGTCGAGCGCACAGATCACCGCGCTCTACAGCAAGGAAGATCTGGTCGGACAGCAAGTGATGGCGGTGGTGAACTTTCCGCCCAAACAGATCGGCCCCTTCCGCTCTGAAGTACTGGTGACCGGCTTTCACGATGAGGCCGGGCGCGTCGTGCTGGTCCGTCCGGAAAGACGAGTGCCGAACGGCGCAAAGCTGCTTTAATGTCTGCCCGGCCCCAGCTGGACCTCATCAATGCAGTTTTCCGAGATTCTCGATTCGATTAGTGCGACGGGCGAGGAATGCCAGGTCACGGTCAGCGATGATTGGCTGCAAGGACGCGCCACGTTTGGTGGACTCGTGGCCGCGGTAGGAAACGAAGCGATGCGCAAGCTCGTGCCGCGCGATCGGCCGCTGCGCTCGTTGCAAACGACGTTTGTTGGTCCGGCCAGCGCCGGCACGTGGCGCATGCGGGCGCGCGTGTTACGCGTCGGTCGAGCTGTGACTCTCGCTCAGTGCGAAGTGCTCGACGGCGATCAGGTCGCCGCCGTGCAAGTCGGCGTCTATGGCATGGATCGTGAGTCAGCGGTGCTGGTCAAACCCGCGGCGGTCGATCCGCCTCGACAGGTCGAAGACATCAACGAGATCCGTTACTCGCCCGAGCGCTCGCCGGCGTTCATTCAGCACTTCGCGTTGCGGGTGGCGGAAGGCGCGAAGCCCTTCACGAGCACCCGATCGCCGACCAAGGTGTTCATTCGCCATCGCGATCCGGCAGCACTGACCGAGTCGCACATCGTCTGCCTGGTGGATTGCATTCCCACGCCGGCGCTGTCCATGTACCGGGCGCCAGCCCCCGGCAGCTCGCTGGTGTGGATGCTGGAGCTCTTCGAGCACGATCTGGAATTCAGCCCGGCCGCCTGGTGGCGCATCGACAGCGATATCGATGCCGCGACCGGCGGCTACGTGAATCAAACGGGCTTGCTGCACGATCCGAACGGTCGGCCGGTCGCGTTGTCCCGGCAGCTGTTCGCGGTTTTTGGCTAACCAGTCACGGTGCGCGCCAGACGCACCACGTCCAGCACACCGTTGATGATGAACTGCACGCCGATACAGACCAGCAGAAAGCCCATGATCCTGGCCATGGCGTTCATGCCGGCAATGCCGAGCACTTTCGACAGCCTGGTCGCGGCCCGCAGCGTGATGTAAGAAATCACACCGACCACAGCGATACCCAGCGCGATCAACACGTGGCCCACCACGACGTGCCCGCTCTGCTGGGCCGAGGCCGCCAGGCCGATCACGACGGCAATCGAGCCCGGCCCGCTCAAGCCAGGCATGGCGAGCGGCGTGAAAGACACGTCAGGCTTGGAGGCCGCTTCCATCTGCTCCTGCCGTGACATCGCGGCGGTATCCGGAAACAACATGCGAAAGCCCAGGTAGCTGACGATCATGCCGCCGGCGATGCGCAGCCCGGGAATGGAAATGCCGAAGAAGTTCATGATCAAGCCGCCCGCGACCAGGAACGACGTGAGGATGAAGAACATGTAAATGCAGGCGCGCTTGATCTGCTCGGTGCGCTCCTGCTCGCTCAGATTGGCGGTGATGGTCACTACCATGCCGACCGCGGATAACGGGTTGACGATCGGCAGCAGCGCGCCAATCGTACTGAGCACCAGGGTGAGGCCTTGGACGAACCAATTCATGGCCCGACGTTGTACCTGAAAGCCAAAGGCCTCAGGAGGTCTTTTTACGTTTCGCCGCCTGCGGCTTGCACAGACGCTCGAAGCCGCTGGCGATGAACGGCGCCATGCGCCGGCCGATGGCTTCGAAATCGCTGGATTTACACACTCCTTCGGACAGCCGGTCGATACGCCCGGTCTGCGACAGCGTCAGCGTCAACGCGCCGGACAGGAAGTGATAGCTCCAGTACAACTCCTCTTCGCTCACCTCCGGCAACGCCTTGCGAAGCGCATCGATCAGGTGATGAATGACGTTGTCGAAGGTGCGCCCCATGGTCTCGCCGCCCCAGGCCGGCGTGTTGTTCACCTGAGCAATCAATGCAAAGTAATTGTGCCAGTGCTGATCGCCGGTGGCGGCCCGCTGCAGAATGGGCTGTAAGAACGCATCGATCACTCCTTCCACGGTGATGGCACTGCCGGCCGACTGCACATAGGCGTCGATGGACTGGATGCGTTCCTCGTTGATGATCTCCGCCCGGCGCTCGAACACGGCATCGAACAGGCCGCGCTTGGTCTTGAAGTAGTAATGCAACAGGGCGGTGTCGACCTTCGCTTCCGTCGCCACCTCACGCACCGTCACGCCCCAAAATCCATGGCGTGAGAAATGATCCTCGGCGGCGTCGAGGATCCGCTCGCGCATATCCGGTGCGGTATCGGTCTTCAAGGGCCGGCCCCGGCGGACCTTGCGGCGTTTGGTGCTCATGTTCGTAGGTTAGGCGAAAACCCTAACAGGATACCTCTTTGGCCGTCGTTTGCCCCGTGTCAGTGCGTCGCATGAGTATTCATCATCTGCTGAATAATTGACAGCGAGCTTGCCCGGAGGCAATCTCGGCAATAATCATCACCTGATGAATAAATTCCGGCCTGCAGCCAAGACGGGTCAGTTAGGGGGACTTGAGCATGACTGCCTACGCATCTCGGGGCGCCTTGCGCCTGTCGATTGCCGCCATTCTCGCCACGCAGCTGCCCACACCGGCCAGCGCACAATCGAGCAATGACGCGTCCGTTACCAGTATCGAAAGCGTCGTCGTCACCGCACGCCGGCGTGAAGAAAGCCTGCAAGACGTGCCTGTGGCGATCTCCGCTCTGACCGCGGATCAGCTGCAGACTCAAAACGTCCGCACGCTCGAGGACATGACCGCGTTCGCACCGAACATCAAAGTGAACGCGGGCCGCGCCACGAGCAGCACGATCAACGCATATATCCGCGGCGTCGGACAAAACGATCCCCTGTGGGGTTTCGAGCCAGGCGTCGGCATTTACATCGACGATGTCTACGTCGCGCGCCCGCAAGGCGCATTGCTCGACGTCTACGACGTAGAGCGCATCGAAGTGCTGCGCGGCCCCCAAGGCACGCTGTACGGCAAGAACACCATCGCCGGTGCCATCAAGTACGTAACCCGCGACATCGCGACGGGCGAACCGACGCTCAATGTTTCTGCGACGGGCGGCAGTTACAACCAGCGCGAGATCAGGATTGGCGGCTCGATGCCCGTGGTCGATGAGCACGTCTTCCTCGGCGCCGCAGTGGCTTACCTCCGACGCGACGGTTACGGCGAAATCGTCGATGACGGCCGCTCTCGCCTGTACAACCGCGCCGGCCAGGACGTTTCAGACAAAGACGTGCTCGCGGCGCGCGCCAATGCCACGTTCGTCTGGGGTGACAGCTCCAGACTGCGCATCCTCGCCGATACCGTGCAAGACAACTCCAATGCCGCGGGCGGCCAGCGCTTGAACGATCTCACGATCGCGGCTGGCCCGGCCGCCGGCACGTATCCGCGCTTGAACGACCGCTACGATCAACGCACCGACATGCCGGTGGACCGCGACCGCTTCATCAACAAGGGCATCGCGGCGACGTACACGCAGTCGCTGACCGACGCACTGGACCTGAAAATCGTCGGCGCGTACCGCGAAGGCGAGGGCCGCCAGTTCATCGACTTCGATGAATTGAACGCCAATCTGTTCCAGGTGCCAGCCGAGTACAGCGACGATCAAAGCAGCGCCGAAGTGCAGCTGACTTACACCAGCGACCTGGTGAAAGGAGTCGCCGGCGTTTATTACTTCACCGGCCGCGCACAGGGCGCGTTCGATGCGTCGCTGGGCTCACTCGGGCTCACCTCGCTCACCAAGGGCAGCGTCGATACCGACAGCATCGCTGTGTACTTCGATACGACCTGGTCGCTCACCGACCGCTTGAACCTGAACGTCGGCGCGCGCTGGAACCAGGACGACAAGGACGCGACGGTATTCGTCGCACAGTATGCCGGCGTGCTCGCGCCGAATGCGACGTTGTTCGATCAGCACAATGTGCCGGCGGGCTTTACCTTGCTAGCCGTACAGAGCGACTACACGAACAACCGCAGCTTCTCCAATGTCTCGCCGCGGCTCGGCATGGATTTCAAGCTCAAAGACGATCTGATGCTGTATTTCAGCTACGCCGAAGGCTTCAAGAGCGGCGGCTTCGATATGCGCGGCAATCGGCTCGCCAATCCGAACACGGTCAATGGCTACGACGCCGAGACTGCGGACAACTTCGAAGTCGGCATGAAATCGACCTGGCTCGACGACTCGCTGCAGGTGAATCTGACTGCGTTCTACACGCCGTACAAGGACATTCAGATCACGACGCAGCAGTTCGTGCTGGTGAACGGCATTCCAACCAACGCCACGGCCGTGCTCAATGCGGGCAAACAGGTGAACCAGGGCGTGGAACTGGAAACGATGTGGCGGCCAATAGCGGGACTGACGCTGGCGGCGAATGTCGGCTACCTGGACGCGGAGTTCAAAGAGTTCTTCACAGCATGTCCGACCCCGACACCGGGATGCCGAGTGGATCTGAGTGGGCTCAACAAGCCGATCAACTCGCCGGATTGGACGACATATCTCGGCGGCACCTATGAATGGTCGCTGGGCTCGGGCGATATGACCCTCCATGCGGGTTACCAGTACCGCAGCGCGACCAAGGTCGCGAACACGACGGCGAGCATCACGGATCAGGGTGCTTATGACATTCTGGATCTGGTTGTTGCCTATACGACCGCGGCCAAAACCTGGCGATTCGCGCTGGAGGGCAAGAACATTCTCGATGAGGAATACCGAGTCGCAGGATATGACTTCGGCGCCACCGGCGCGACCGGCGGCTTCAGCCGTATCGGTTTCTACGGCCCGCCAAGAACGGTGTCGGTGACGGCAACGTATCGGTACTGATTGAGAAACGAATGTTTCAGGTGTCGTGTTCAACGACCCGATGGCAGCACACGGCACCTGAACCTGAATGACCTGGCTCATGCCTTCCAAACATCGCATCCTGATTACCGGCGCCGCCAGCGGCATCGGCCTGGCACTGACCGAGCACTTCGTGACCGGCGGCCATGAGGTCATCGCCTGTGACTTGCAGCGCGCGGCGCTCGATTCGTTAGAAAAGAGTCTGCCGCAGGTTCGTACGCTGGCGTTCGATCTGTCCGACGCCAAGCAGATCGACGCGGCGTTCGCTTCGTTGGGCGAGGACACGCCGGATGTCCTGATCAATAACGCCGGACTGCAATTCGTGTCGCCGCTCGAAGAGTTTCCGCCGGAGAAGTGGCAGTTGCTGATAGCGGTGATGCTGACGGGCACGGCTTTGCTGACGCGAGCGGTGTTGCCGCCGATGCGAAAGAGGAACTATGGCCGCATCGTGAATATTGGCTCGATTCATGCGTTGATCGCGTCACCGTTCAAAAGTGCGTACGTGGCCGCGAAGCATGGGCTCGTGGGGTTCAGCAAGACGATCGCGTTGGAAACGCATGACGCGGATATCACGATCAACACGGTGTGCCCGGGGTATGTGAAAACGCCGCTGGTGGATGCACAGATCGCGTCGCTGGCGAGGACTCACCACATGACGGAACAGCAGGTGGTCGAGGAGATCATGCTGAAGCCAATGCCTAAGCGGGAGTTCATCACGACGGATGAGTTGGTGGGATGCGTTGAGTTTTTGCTTAGCCCGGTGGCGAGGAATATTACGGGGCAGTGTTTGGTGTTGGATGGCGGCTGGACTGCGCAGTAGCGGTTACGTCACGGTTGCTAGGAGAAGAGGCGTTGGTGGTCTGCGTCGACGGGAGCGACCTACCTCCTTCGCTCGGAGAAGAGGCGTTGGTGGTTTGCGTCGACGGGAGCGACCTACCTCCTTCGCTCGGAGAAGAGGCGTTGGTGGTTTGCGTCGACGGGAGCGACCTACCTCCTTCGCTCGGAGAAGAGGCGTTGGTGGTTTGCGTCGACGGGAGCGACCTACCTCCGCCCGGCACCGGGCACGGCCGGAGCGCTAGCGCTCCTACACCGCACGTCCCATGAT
>NZ_LSRW01000006.1:0-214355 GCF_003104955.1 Steroidobacter cummioxidans
GTACGCGTACCTGCAGACTACGACCCGCCCGCTGCCGCGGCAGGGATTGCCACATAGTCAGCGCCGCAGGCCGCTTCGAGAAAATCCGCTGTGGGATCGCGTCGAGTCAGGTCGAGCGGCCAGTGCCAGTGACGACTGTTTGGCTCGGCCAACTTTTCGAAGTGCTCGGCGACCGCCGCAATCAGTGTTGCGTCCGTGACCGGATCGAGCCCCTGATAGGGATGGCCGTTGTAGTTGCCTCGATAGGTCAGCACGGCTGCCACGCTCGAATTGCGCGCGTAGATGCTGCGGATCAGCTCGCATTCGAGATCCTGCTCGGCCGCCTCGCTCAGCGCATAGCGAATCGCCAACGCAATGGCGAACTCGAGCCCCGGAGTGGGGATGCCATGTTTTCTTGCCAGTGCGATGCTGCCGAGGATCCGTTCGCGCCTGCGCAGCTTGCGCAGCGGGTCGCGCCCCACGCGCTTGCAGGGATCTTTGAACGAAGAGCGGCAGCGCTCGATGAACGGCCGCATCATCATTGTGATGATCGCTTCCAGTTCCGGGCTCTCCAGCAGCAGCGCCGGCCGGATCTCATTCTCGATCAACTGCCGGACCAGCGCCATCACCCGCTCGTCTCCCATGCCGCGCCCGATCGTCGCATGACCCAGCAGGCTCGAGTACCAGGCGACGATGGCGTGTGTGCCGTTCCACAAACGATTCTTGATGGTTTGTATCTGGGCGATGTCGTCGACCGTCTTCACTTGCCGCAGACGGCGCAAGGCAGCGCCGCCGCCCTGCGCATACAGCAGCATGTCCGGCTCGCTGTTGAACAGGATCAGATGCAGCTGGTTCAGCGCCCGCGCCGGAGCCGAGGCATTGCGCAGCAGGTTTACGCGATCCAAGTCCAACGTAGGCTCGTCGCCCGTATCTTGCCTCGTGCTCTCCTGAGCGCTGTGAGCTGCAGCGAGGTTCTTCTCGAGCAGCTCACATTTGATGCGCAGTTGGCGCTGCAGCGATTCCCGCCCAAGGCGGGTAACGATGCGACTCACGACGGTCTCCGAGAAATGGGTCGCAGCCAGGACTTTCGCGCATTCGAAACGATTGGTCATTTCGAGCAGCGCAGTCTCGACGTGCCGGCGAACATAGCTCGCGCCGCCGACCTTGTTAAGCACCACGAGGATGGTGAGATCGCCTCGATCTTGCTGGCATCTGCGCAGCAGTCCGCGCGCAATCATCGGCGCCTGCTGTCGGATCGCCTGCTCAGGCAGCGCCAGACCGACGATCTCCGAATCGCAATACATCGCCGCGACGCCGTCCTCGTCGGCCATGTCGATCAGTCGCACATGCTCGATGGTCTGGTCGAACGAGTGCTTGCCGTAGCGGACGCTGAACTTGCCAAAGGCATTGACGGCGTCGCGCAGCAACTGGTCACCCGTAACACCGATGATCTCACAAGGGCGCGTGTAGCCATCCCAGTGCGAGAACACCTGCGTGAGATAACCGCCGCCCATCGCGCCGAAGCCGTGAATGCCGGCGCGCACTTGGCTGATCGCCTGCGGAAAGGGATCGATCACGGCGGGCACGTCGATCTCAGGCACGCAATCCGCCAGATCCGACAGGAAGTCCAGCATGCTGTCGTAAGCCTTGAAGGCGCGAGCCGCGATCTCCGCCCGCGGCGCCTTGATGTCATGAAGCAAGATCGGCTGACCGCCCGCATCGCTGGCCGACAACAAGCCGTTCTCGGAATCCTCGAACATCAGGCAGCGATCTGGCGAGCGGTTCAACTCCGTGGCGGCGCGCAGAAAGATTTCCGGATGCGGCTTGCCCCGCTGCACCTCGTCGCCACAGACCGTGATGTCGAAGTATTTCAGAACATTTGCATTGATCAGATATTCCTCGGCGATGGCGCGACGGCTGGAAGTGGCCACCGCCATCGTCAGCCCGCTGCGACGCAGACGCTCCAACACCCGTACCAGACCGAGCTTGACCGGCACGCCGTGGGTGCGAACGTGCTGCAGTTCCAGCTCATCCGCGCGACGCCTGATTTCGCGATACGGATAATCCTCACCGTAATGTTCCTTCGCCAGCGCTTCGGCGCGCGTGGCGCTCAGACCCAGCGAACCGATCAGCGTGCGATCTTCGATGGGCCGGCCGGCCAGCTCCAGCGAAGCCTGCCTGATCGTCTGGAAGCGCAGCCGCTCCGTATCGAACATGGTGCCATCCATGTCGAAGATGGCGCTCTCGATATGCTTGCCTAGGAAGTTGATCATCGGACTCAGTCACCTCCGTTGCCAGCGATGCAGCACCGCCACCAACCATTAACAAATCGTTCAGATACCTTACGGATTCGTGGAAAACGAAAACGGGTGCGGCCTCATGCAGCCAGCGCCCGGCCCAACTCGTCGAAGCGATGCAGACAGGATTCGTCGGGCGTCAGCCAGAGTGTGTCGCCGTGGCGAACCGCCAAGTCGCCCGCGGCGCGAGCAGCGATCGTGCCGAGCCCCGCGACCTCGACGTGCACGAACGTGTCCGCGCCGAGATGCTCCGCGAGACTCACCTTGCCCTGCCATCTGCCGTCGCTGGTCGACAGCGACAAATGTTCCGGCCGAATGCCGATCGTGGCCGCTGCATGTCGCGACGCTTCGACACCGCCAATAAAATTCATGCGCGGCGAACCGATGAAGCCCGCGACGAACAGCGAGGCGGGCCGGCGATAGAGCTCCAATGGCGAGCCGACCTGCTCCACTCGCCCCGCATTCAACACCACGATCCGGTCGGCGAGCGTCATCGCTTCGACCTGATCGTGCGTGACGTAGATCATCGTCGCGCCGAGCTGACGATGCAGCGCCGCGATTTCCATGCGCATGCTGACGCGTAAGGCTGCATCGAGATTCGACAACGGCTCATCGAACAGGAACGCCACGGGCTCACGCACGATGGCGCGACCGATCGCCACCCGCTGACGCTGACCGCCGGAAAGCTCGCGAGGCTTGCGATCCAGATAATCCTGCAGATTGAGCACGCGCGCGGCTTCGCTCACTTTGCGCTCGATGGTTTGCTTGTCGCGCCCCGCCATCTTGAGTGGGAAAGCGATGTTGTCGCGCACGCTCATGTGCGGATAGAGCGCATAGGACTGGAACACCATCGACAGCCCGCGCCAGGCAGGCGGCAACCGCGTGGCGTCGCGCCCATCGATCAGCAGTTGACCGCCGCTGACGTCTTCCAGCCCGGCGATCAGACGCAACAAGGTCGACTTGCCGCAGCCCGACGGGCCGACGAACACCACCAGCTCACCGCGCTCGATCTGCAGATCGAGGCTGGGAATGACCTCGTGTCCGCCGAAGCTCTTGGAAACGTTCTTCAGTGCAATACTGGCCATGACTCCTCCGCTACTTCACCGCGCCGAAAGTCAGGCCGCGGACCAGTTGTTTTTGCGACAGCCAGCCCAGCACGACGATCGGTGCGATCGCCAGGGTCGAGGCCGCCGACAGCTTGGCGTAGAACAGCCCCTCGGGCGCCGAGAAAGACGCGATGAATGCCGTCAGCGGGCCGGTGCTCGCCGCGGTGAGATTCAGCGTCCAGAACGATTCATTCCAGGCCAGGATGACGTTGAGCAACAACGTCGAGGCGATGCCAGGCAGCGCCATGGGCGCGAGGATGTGCAGCAGCTCGTGCCGGGGTGTCGCACCATCCATGCGCGCCGCCTCGAGAATGTCTCGAGGTATTTCCTTGAAGTAGGTGAACAGCATCCAGACCATGATGGGCAGGTTGCTGAGCATCAGCACGATGACCAGGCCAGTACGCGTGTCGAGCAGGCCGAAGCGCTTGAAGAGCAGGTAGATGGGCACGAGCACACCGACCGCCGGGAGCATCTTCGTCGAGAGCATCCACATCAGCACGCCACGCGTGCGCCGCGTCGGCGAAAAGGCCATGGACCAGGCGGCGGGCACAGCCACGAGCAGACCGATGAGAGACGAGCCCAGCGAGATGACGACGGAGTTCGTGAAGTGACGCAAATAGTCCGTCCGTGCCCACACCTCGGCGTAGTTCTCTGTCGTCCAGTCGAAGAACAGGAACTGCGGCGGTATCGCCACGGCGGCCGCTTCCGTCTTGAATGACGTGAGCACGGTCCACAGGATCGGAAAGAAGATTGCGAGGGCCACGACCCAAGCGATCAGGGTAACGAGCAGCTTGTGCCGATTGTCCGATGCGCGCGCCATCTGTCAGCTCTCCAGATTCTTGCCGACGAGGCGCATGAGAAAGATCGCCAGGATGTTTGCGAGCACGACAGCAACCACGCCGCCGGCCGATGCGCTGCCCACATCGAAACGCAACAAAGCCTGGGAATAAACCAGGTACGCGAGATTGGTGCTCTGATTGCCCGGCCCGCCATTGGTAGTCACCAGAATCTCGGCGAACAACGACAGCAGAAAAATGGTTTGAATCAGAATGACGACTGCAATCGCCCGCGCCAGGTGCGGCAGGGTGATGTGAACAAAGCGCGCGAAGGCGTTCGCGCCGTCCATCTCGGCCGCCTCCCGCTGTTCGGTGTCCAACGACTGCAGCGCCGTGAGCAGTATCAAAGTCGCGAATGGCAACCAGCCCCAAGCGACGATGAGCGTCAGCGAGAACAGCGGCACCTCCGCGAGCCAATCGATGGCACGCACGCCGAACACCTGCGCGAGCCAGGCGAACAGACCGTTCACCGGGTTCATGAACATGTTCTTCCAGACCAGCGCCGAGACGGTAGGCATGACGAAGAACGGCGAAATGATCAGCACCCGCACGATGCCCTGCCCGTGCATCGGCCGGTCGAGCAGCAACGCGAGCCCGATGCCGCCGGTCACTGTGATCGCCAGCACGCCCATGACCAACGCGAAGGTGTTCGCGAGCGACTGAAAGAACGCCGGGTCGGTCAGGAAATAAACATAGTTCTCGAGGCCCAGGAACTCATTGCCACGCGGCATCAGCAACTGATAGTCGTGCAGCGAATACCACAGCGTCATGGCCAGCGGCACGGCCATCCAGACCAGCAGCAATGCCACTGCCGGTGAAAGCATGAGACGGGCCGTGGCCCCGGTGTGGGTGCGTGCCATGAATCTCCTCAAGAAGGATGCTCGGCGCTTCCGTCGAGGAAACGGCTACTCGAGATAACGGGCGCGAGTCATCTCACGCTCGGCGATGTATTGCGCCTTGGCCAATGCGCGACGCGTGGAGATCTGACCCGCGACCGCGGCCGATATCTGCTGACCGACGACGGTACCGATGCCCTGATAAGGAGCGATCGAAACAAAATTTCCGCCCACGTACGGCACCGCCTGCTCGGAAGGCTGGCGCGTATTGGCCGCCTCGATGGCCTGCAGCACGATGCCGGCAAAAGGCGCAGCCTCTTGATACTCAGCACTCGCGTAGAGCGACTGACGAGTGCCGGGCGGCACGTCGGCCCAGCCGGACTCAGCGGCGACCAGCTGCATATAGGACTTGCCGGTGGCCCAGGCGACGAACGTTTTGGCCGCTTCGATTTTTTCCGAGGCCGCCGGAATCACGAAGCTCCAGGCCCACAGCCAATTGCCATGATTCCGCAGCTCGCCGCGCGAAGGAAACAAGGCGAAGCCCACGTCATCGGCCACCGTCGATTGCCGCGCGTCGGACACGAAAGATGCTGCGACGGAGGCGTCGATCCACATGCCGCATTTGCCCGCCTGAAACAGCGCCAGGTTTTCGTTGAAACCATTGGTCGAGGCGCCGGGAGGACCATATTTCCTGAGCAGGTCCACGTAGAACGAAACAGCCGCTTGCCAATCGTGCGACTGCAGCTGCGGCTGCCAATGCATGTCGAACCAGCGGGCGCCCCAGGAGTGCGCGAGCGTAGAGACAAATGCCATGTTCTCGCCCCAGCCCGCCTTGCCGCGCAGACAGATCCCATAGATACCATTGTCGCGGTCGGTAATCTTCTCGGCCGCCTCGCGAATGAAACTCCAGGTAGGACTCTCCGGCATCGCAAGTCCGGCGCGCTCGAACAGATCGCTGCGATACATGGTGAGCGCGCTCTCGGCGTAGAAAGGAGCGGCGTAGAGCTTGCCGTCGTGAGACAGCGAATCGCCGATGGCCGGTAGCAGATCGTCTCGGGCGAAGTCCTCGCCCAGATCGTCGAGCGGCACGAGCCAGTCGTGCGCCGCCCAGATGGGCACTTCGTAGTTGCCGACAGTCACCACGTCGTACTGGCCGCCCTGAGTGGCGACATCGATAGTGACCCGCTGGCGCAGCAGGTTTTCCTCGAGAGTCACCCAGCGCACCTCGATGTCCGGGTGCTGCCGCGTGAACTCGCCTGCCAGCTTCTGCATGCGAATCATGTCACCGTTGTTGACGGTGGCAATCGTCAGTGTCACTGCCTCCGCCTGCGCCGCACAGACAGTGGCAATGCCCGCACCAAGTGCGAGCAGGCGTTTTCTCGTTGTCATCAACAAGCCTCCTTCGTCAGGATTCGAACCTCCCCTGTGAGGCCCGCTCGGAAGGCTCGCCACTTGCGTGCACGAACCTTGAGTTGTCAACGAACAGCCGCCGTGTCTTGCCTGCGCGGTGGCTTGGGTGTTCGCCGAAAAACGTCAGTCGTGTGCGAACAAATCTCCTCTATCAGCGATGGGCAAAATGCGCCCGTCGGCACTGGCAACAATTTCGATTTGGGCAGCCGCAGGGCGTACCATCCCTGAACAGGATCGATGGACCGCTGGGCACAGGCAGCTGCTGTTCAGCTCCCGGCAATGCGCTCGCGACTACTGCGCAATGATGAGTCGCGAAGCTCGGACAACCGCGCGATGCTGGACGCTCATGTCGTCCACACGCGGGGCCCGTGTTATTTATGACTGCATTCTGTAGCAGTCGGCCGACAGTATAGTAGAACTTGCGCGGCGCGCCAACCCGTCGGGGCAAATTAGTGGCTCGCCTGTGATGGTGTCCAGCAATCCATTGATGCCAATGCATCATCCATTGACGTCAATGCATCGAGTCGTGACGGCGCTCACATCCTGCAGCGAACTTCAATCGATGCAGGATGTGACATTCGCGAAGGCAGTTACAGATCTGCCAGAGGTCGATCGGCGGCCGCTTCGTCTTTTATATCCAAAGCCGAGACGATCTGCTGCAAGCCCCTGCTCAGCCCGCGCAGCGTCGCCGGCGACAGCTCCGCAATGGCTTCGGGAAGCACGCCCTCTGCAGGCCCCGGAGCGCGAGCGATGGTCCGTCGCCCGAGCGTGGTGACGGACAATTCGACCCGCCGCTGATCCTCGACCCCTCGGGTCTTCTTCACCAACCCCGCGCGCACCAGCTTTTCCACGTGCAGGCTGCAGGTCGACTGATGGATGGAAAGTTTGTCGGCGAGCTCGGAGACACCCAAGCTGCCGTCGCGGGCCAACTCATGCAGCAGCCACAGCTGCGAGCCGGAAATTCCGCAGGTCCGCTGCACTTCGCGGAAATGCTCCCTCACGGAGCCATAAATGATTCGAAAGCTCTTCAACACCGCCATGCTCAGATCCGCCGTCTGGCGCGATCTGCCGATCGGGCGCTTGTTACTCATAAACTCGTGCACATTGCCTCTTGCTGCCGTAACTGCGCGAATCTTAGCAGAATCGCACGCTTCGCCATTGCATTGGCCTCAATGCATCTGCAGCGACGACGGGCCCACCGCAGGGCTCGTCGCATGTTCTCGATCTGCTACACTTGCACGCTCGCCACGCCGCCATCCGCCGGCATTTCGGCTCATTCGGCAACACTTACGTATCAGAGGTTCATGATGTCTGAGCTTTCCAGCCTCGCTCAGCTGCCCTTGTTCAATAACTCAGCGTTGGACTGGATGTTCGCGCTTGGCATCGCAGTGGCCGTGCTGCTCGTGCTGCTGGCGGTGCGACGAACTGTGCGCGCATATCACAAGAAATTGCTCGCCACGTCCCAGACGGAACTGCTCGAGATTCCCATGCAGGTACTGAGTCGCACCACGCTGCTGTCGCTGCTGGTCGTGTCGCTGTATGTCGCCGCGCAGTGGCTGACCACAGGCCCGAAGGTTGAGCAGATGCTCGGCTCGGCGATCACCATCGCGCTGTTCTGGCAAGTTGGCATTTGGGCGGTAGCGGCAGTGGCGGTTTGGCTCGAACGCAAGCGCCAGCGCAGCCTCGCGGTGGACCGCGCCGCCGTCGGCTCGCTCGGCATCATCGGCTTCGTGATCAATGTCGTGATCTGGGCGATGGTGCTGCTGCTGACGCTCGACAATCTCGGCATCGACATCACCGCGCTCATCGCGGGCCTCGGCATCGGCGGCATCGCGGTGGCGCTCGCGGTCCAGAACGTGCTCGGCGACCTCTTTGCCTCCCTGTCGATCACACTCGACCGGCCGTTCGTGGTCGGCGACTTCTTGATCCTCGGCGATTTTCTGGGCAGCGTCGAATACATCGGCATCAAGAGCACGCGGCTGCGCAGCCTGAGCGGCGAGCAGATCATCATTTCCAACAGCGATCTGCTGAGCAGCCGTGTACGCAACTACGGCCGCATGAACGAGCGGCGCGTCGTGTTTGGCACGCGCCTGACCCACGAGACACCGCTGGAGCAATTGGAGCAGGTGCCGGGCTTGATTCGCCAGATCATCGAAGGCCAGTCGAACACGCGCTTCGATCGCAGTCACTTCGCGAAGCACGGCGTGGACGCGATCGAGTATGAGACCGTGTATTACGTTCTGTCAGCGGACTACAACAAGTACATGGATGTACAGCAGATCATCAATGTCACTCTGCATCGCGAGCTGCAGAAGCGCGGCATCAGGTTCGCTTATCCGACGCAACGGCTGTATGTCGCTACGGAGAGTGGCGCCGCTAACGAGCCAGACGAGCGCCCCCTGCAAGCTCGCCGACAAAGATCGGAGGCCTGATCGACAGGAGCTGGCCGATCCTCTCGGCCAGCTCACCCCCGCCGGCGCGGCAGAGAGAATGCATTGCCACTTGCAATGCCCAGACCCATCTGGAACCCTCGCGCGATTGTCCAGGGAACAAGGGGACGGGGATGCGGCGGTTGCTTTTCGTGGTGGGCTCTGCGCTGATCTTTTCTGCGTCGTTCGCTCAGCAAACGCCCGGCCCCACTGACGACGACGAGTCCCGTTACGACATCCAGCAAGATGTCGCGATCAAGACGCCGGGCGGCGCAACCCTCTCCGCGGTGGTGGTGCGCATAAGGGATGTTTCAGACAAGCTCCCGACGCTGCTCACGCTCGATATCTACACCGACCCGGTGAACGCAGTAACTCGCTGCAAGTCCACCGCCCTGCGCGGGTATGTGTGCGTGCATGCGGACACCCGCGGCAAGCGCCTGAGCCCTGAGCCGATCGTTCCATACGAACACGACGCGGAAGACAGTCAGGCCGTGCTCGACTGGATCACCCGCCAACCTTGGAGCGATGGCCGAGTCGGCATGCACGGCGGCAGCTTCAGCGGATTCACGGCGTGGGCCGCTGCGAAGCGCAAGCATCCCGCGCTCAAAACCATCGCCACCTCGGCCGCTGCAATCCCAGGATTGGGGCTGCCGATGTATCGCAACATCTTCCTGAATGCGAACTATGGCTGGGCGTTCTATACGACCAATAACAAATATCTCGACGAGCGGACCTACAACGATCCGCAGCGCTGGTCCAACCTGTCGCGCAACTGGTTCGCGAGCGGCCGCCCCTATCGCGAGATCGACCAGGTGGATGGCACGCCCAATCCCTGGTTGCAGCGCTGGCTGCAGCACCCGACCTACGATGAGTACTGGCAACAGATGGTGCCTTACGGGCGCGACTTCGCGCACATCGACATCCCGGCGCTCACGATCACCGGCTATTACGACGACGGCCAGATATCGGCGCTGCATTATCTCAGCGAGCACTATCGTTACCGCCCCAAAGCGCAGCACTACGCAGTGATCGGACCATACGACCATTTCGGTACGCACGCGCCGAGAAAGGAGCCGGTGCTCCGGGGCTACGAACTCGACCCCGTGGCCCAATTCAGCACACCGGAACTGGTGTACGAATGGATGAATTACGTGCTGCGTGGCGGCCCCAAGCCGACGCTGCTCAAGGACAGGATCAACTTCGAAGTCATGGGCGGCAACGAGTGGCGTCACGCGCCCTCACTCGATGCAATGAGCGCGAAGCGCTTGCGGCTTTTCTTTTCGGATATACGCAACGGCGATCGCCTGCAGCTCGCCGCAACCAAGCCAGTCAAGAGCGGCAGCGTCTTGCATATCGTGGATCTGGCAGATCGCCGCGTGTACCACAACTTCAACTCCTATCCCTTTCCCATCGTCGGCGCAAAATTTCAGTACATCACCGAGCTGCAATTCATCAGTGAGCCATTTGCAGATTCCACTGTGATCAGCGGCGCGATCACAGGAACAATGAGCGTGGTGGTGAACAAGAAGGACTTCGATTTCGGCGTTACTGCGTACGAGGTGATGCCCGACGGGACGCTGTTCAATCTGGGCTATTCACTGCAACGTGCAAGCTTTGCCCGGGACCCGACTCGCCGACAGCTCCTGAGCCCGGGCAAGACCACCCGGCTGTCGTTCACAACGACCGTGGTGAGCCGCAAGCTCGCGGCCGGCAGCCGGCTTTTGATGCTCTTCGACGTGAACAAGAATCCCAGCGCTCAGGTGAACTACGGCACCGGCAAGGACGTCAGCGATGAATCAGTGGTTGATGCCGGAGAGCCGTTGCGCGTCCTGGTGCGCAACGACAGTTTCATTGACGTTCCCTGGAGCGATTGACTGCTTCGAGGCCCCGTCCGTGGACGATGGCGCTGTGCGGATATTTCGCACGATGTGAAACCCGCTGGTCCAGACGCGATGTAGTGTTACTCTCGGCGCCGGAGCAGCGGCCCGGTAGCGAGATGAGCGCAGAGGATCCCACGACAAAACCGGCTGACACAGACATTACCCACAGCAGAAGAGCTCGATGGCATGTTGCCGCGTCCGCCGCGGTGGTGGTCGTAGCGCTGGTGCTGTGGGCTCTGTACTGGCCGCGAAGCGACTGTGACCATCCCAGCTGCGCCCGCCAGCGCTATTCAGTGGCGCTCGAAGTCGACTCCCTCGCACACGTCGAGCCCATCAGCTTCGACGTGACCGAAGTGGACCAGCCGGTATCGCTGACCGAAATCCTGCGGGACGGCGGCATCGAGCTGAGCATCCACCTCGATGAGACCGCCCTGCCCTACGACCCGGCCAGCGGCCCGCTCGATCGCGCCGATCTGTTCCAGCTGGTCACGGCCTGGAAGAACAAGTCCGTGCCAGGGACGGATGCGACGCTCTACGCATTGTTCGTGAACTCCTTGATCGCCGACGATGGCGAACAGTTGTTCGGCATCATGTTTGATACAGCGGGGCGCGAAGGCTTTGCCGTGGCCCCCAGAACGACTGAACGTATCTTCCGTGAGCATGAGCCCGCCCAAATCGCGACGCTGCAACTGAGAACATTCGCTCACGAGCTGCTACACGCGCTCAATAGACATCACACCGATGCGGCGCAAACGCGCGAGGGCCGTCTGACGCTGGAAGCGCCGACACGTTGCATCTCCGAAATGCAGCCGCGCGGCTGGCGCTTGCGCGAGACACCGCTGATGACGATCAGTCCGAGCACCATCCGCTTCTTTCAAACCGCCAGAGCGCGCGACATTCTGCCGGGGCCAGCGAACTCGCCCTATGCCTCTCGGCGCGCCTCACCAACGGAATGTGACGATGTCCGGGCGCAAGTATCGGAGGATCGCTCGCGCCTGGCGTTGGCGATGCGCAGATTGCAAGTACTGCTCGGTTTCAGCAGCGCGGAAGCGGCTGAAGCGGAGCCAGCGCCACCCGCCGCGGACATTAGACTGCAGGCACAGTCGGCCGCGTATCCGCTCGGGTATCCAATCGCGATTCGAGTCACGGTCAATAACACAGGCGAGCAGTCCCTGCCGATCGTCGGCAGATTGAATCCCCGCTATGGCATGTTCGTGATCGAGCATCGACCGGTGGGCACGGATGAATGGCAGTCGGTGCTACCGCTCAACTGGTTCGAGCCGACCAGCGACGACAATGCTCGACTGGCCCCCGGAGCCGCCACCGAAGAAACCATTCCGATCTATTTCGGTGAGGATGGCTGGACCTTCGGCGCGGCGGGTGATTATGAGATTCGGGCTCGGCTGCAAGTCGGGCCGCCGCATGAGGATATCGTCAGCGAGCCGATCGCCATTGCTGTCGCCGGGCCGAGTACGCCCGATGATCTCGCCGCCCTGCAGGTGCTGCTCGACGCCGATGGTCAGCTGGCCAAGGACGTGGGCCGCTTGTTGTACTTCGGCGGACGCATCGGCGATAAAGATGACATCGAGCCTTTGGAGCGCACCGCCAAGACCTTAGGTCACACCTCCGTTGGCGGCGCCATGCGCTTGACCTTGCTGTCGCAGCGCCTGCGCAGGCCCATCGATCCGACCACGGGCGTTCGGCCTGCACCGAATTTCGAGGATGCGCTGGAATTGATCGAAGACACCTGCACCGACAGCGGCGTGGCAGCTATGACGTCCGAAGTCCTGGAGCAACGTTCGGGCCTGCCTGATCCACTCCGAGCGCGTGCGGAGACGGACGCTGCGGCATGGGATGGCATCACTGCCAGCGGACGCACTATCTCTACATATTCAGATCCATCGCTGCAACAACGCGGCCCGTCTTTGCATTTCTGTTTCAACGAATCCGAGCTGCGGGCACCGGTGCGGACCGCGGTTACAAAACTCGCCCGAGAATTGCGCAAAGAGCGCGCCTCGCGCGTCGTGGTAGTGGGCCATAGCGACGCGGTGGGAACCTGCCGTTACAACGACACGCTGGCACTTCGGCGAGCCCGCGCCGTGCAACGGGCGCTGACGGCATCAGGCTTGAGTCGTATCCCCATCGAAGTCGCCAGCGTCGGGGAACGCAGGCCAGTGAGCTTCTCGTCAGCGAATGAGGCCCAACAGTTGAATCGACGCGTCGAGATTCTCGTCGAAGGCGCGGCTGGCAACGACGCGAGCGCTCGCGTCATTCCAAAATGCCCCGCGAATCGCGTAGCGACGTCCCCGTGACCTCACTTCACCCTGCGTGCAATCGCATCCCAGTCCTGCACGTTCCAGCGGCGTAAGGTACATTCCATGAGACCGGTGGTGACGGCCGGATCTGCAGCAATGATCGACTGGGCAATTGCGTCGCTCTCTGCTTCGAACACCGCCGCGCCGCCATCCTCCGGAAAGCCGCCGGCCAGCCGCAGCTTTCCCTGCAAATGCAGCTGCAAAATGTATCGACCGTGCTCGCGCAACGGTTGCGATGCGGTCGGTTGTCCCTCGATCCAGGCGGGTCCTGGACGATACATCGCCAGGTACAGACTCGCCTTAGGCGGCGCCTGCTCTGCGCTGTGAGCGGCAAACGGCCGCATCAGGAATGCCGCTGCTCCAGCAAATGACAGCCGGAACAAGACTCTGCGCCCGATCTTATGCATATGCATGCGCCCATCCTCACTGACTCCCCCGGCAATACTGCGTTGACCGGCGCACTCGCGAAAGTGGCACAATCGACCGCATCATGGCGAAAACAGACACGCCTGCGGCCATTGGCATCCTCGCTTACGAGGGCTGTTCGGCATGGCTCACCGCCGGGCTGATCGAGCAATTCGCGATCGCGAATGTCGCGGCCGCCCACGCGCGCGGCAGCCGCACGATGAAGCTGCCGCCGTTTCGCTGCGAAATCATCGGAGCGTCGTCGGGTTTGATTCGTGGGTCGCATAACGTGCGATTCGAGCCGGCGCCGTTGCGGCGTCGCTATGATGCGGTCGTCGTGCCTCCACTTTGGGTCACATCTCCGCGCGAGGTTTCTGAGCGACTCATCGAGCTCGAGCACCTGAAGCCACTACTAGTCAAACTCGCCCGGCGGGCGAACATCATGTCGAGTGCGTGCAGCGGCGCCGCGTTGTTGGCGAACGCGGGACTGCTGGCTCGACATCGTGTGACGACTTGCTGGTGGCTGGCCCCATGGTTTGCCACGCGCTTTCCCGATGTGACACTCGTGGCAGATCGGCTCGTCATGACCGATCGGGATCGCTGGACCGCCGCCGCAGGCTCCGCATACATCCATCTGGGATTGGCGATCGTTCGTCGCCTCGCCGGTGCCCAGATCGCGAACCTGACGGCGCGATTGATGCTCGTTGAGCAACGTCGCGGCTCGCAGTCGCCATTTCTCACTCCGGCCGAGTTGCCTCAAGACGCCGATGACCCACTGATTCGGCGCGCCACGGCGCACCTTCGCAGTCATGCGACCGAACGCTTTTCCATTGTGACGCTCAGCCGCGCACTGAATGTCAGCGAACGAACGCTGTCACGGCGTTTTCAGAGCGCACTCGGCATGACCCCACTGACCTACCTGCAGACCCAGCGTGTGGCGCGCGCCAAACAGCTGCTCGAACGCGGCGAGACGCCGTTGGATCAGATCGTCGTCGCATGCGGTTATGAGGATGTTTCTTCCTTCCGCAAGTTGTTCAGCCGTCATGTGGGCATGACGCCGCGCGAATATCGCTCTCGCTTCGCAGAGAAATCCACGACGAGTGCGCAACAACTTACTTCAGACAGGATGGGAGTATAGTGTCCCAGTCTCGGGCGGGCAGTCGTCGTGAGCTCAATCGCTGATTTCGTACATACCCACACTTTCGACGAGCACGACGTGCGCGCCGAGCGCCGCACGCGGCTGGTCGTCTGGCTCACCGCCACCATGATGATCGTGGAAATCTTCGGCGGCTGGCTGTTGAACTCGATGGCGCTGCTGGCCGATGGCTGGCATATGAGCTCGCATGCGCTGGCGCTGGGAGTTTCGCTGCTCGCCTACTCCGTGGCACGGCGCTTTTCCGCAGATCGTCGCTTCAACTTCGGCACCTGGAAGGTTGAGGTGCTCGGCGGCTATACCAGCGCGGTGCTGCTGTTGGGCGTCGCTGCGCTGATGCTATTTCAATCGGTCGAACGCATGGCGGCACCGCGACCGATCCAGTATGACGAGGCGATCGGCATCGCAATCGTCGGCCTGATCGTGAATGCCGTATGTGCCGGACTGCTCCAGGTTGAAGGGCATCACCATCGTCACAACGAGCATGGGCATGCGCATCATCATGACCTGAATTTGCGCTCCGCCTATTTGCACGTCCTCGCCGATGCAGCCACTTCGGTCCTGGCCATCGTTGCGTTGACCGGCGGCAAATTCTGGGGAGCCGACTGGCTCGATCCGACCATGGGCATCGTGGGTGCTGTGCTCGTTGCCGTATGGGCCATCGGGTTGTTACGGGATGCCGGACGAGTCCTGCTCGATGCAGAACTGGATGTTCCTGTGGCGCATGAGATTCGAGAGGCGATCGAGCAAGGCCCGATTGCTGCCGAGATCAGCGACCTGCATGTCTGGCGGGTCGGCAAAGGCCAGTACGCCTGCATCGTAAGCGTGCTCACTTCGGTCCGAGCAGAGCCGGAAGACTTCAAGCAGCAACTGCGTGTGCACGAAGAGTTGGTGCACATGAGTATCGAGGTCAATTACGTGGGCAGCCGTCCGAATGGGTATCGCGGAGCGTCTTGCACGTGACGCGAGAGTGGCTGGAGCGAAATCAGATCGCGATCTACTTTGCGTCGGCGGCCCTCGCGGCAACTGCCGGACTCGCCGCCCCGGCGTCGACATCGGGCCTCGACGCGCTGGTGACGCCCGCGATTGCGGTGCTCATGTACGCAATGTTTCTGCAGATTCCATTTCTGAGTCTGCGTGACGCATTGGGCAACCGGCGCTTCATCGGTGCGCTGTTGCTGGCGAACTTCGTTCTGATACCGATGCTGGTGTGGGTGCTGACACTGCCGCTTACAGATCACAAAGCGCTTCTGATCGGCGCATTACTGGTGCTGCTGACCCCTTGCATCGACTACGTGGTTGTCTTCACCCATCTGGGCAAGGGCGATGCGCGGCTGACCCTGTCGGCCACGCCGATCCTGCTGTTACTCCAGTTTGCGCTGCTGCCCGTCTATCTATCGCTCATGCTCAGTGGCGATGAAGCCTTATCGATCCCCTTTACTCCCTTCATCGAGGCAATTTCGTAACTTTCTCAATCGCAGTGCCGCTGCTTCTCGCGGTCGCAAAACGGAAAAAGCGCTGAACGGCGCGCTCGAGTGCTGTGCGCTCGTGGCGTGACGGATGGCTGTGGATGCCGGTGCCAGCGATGGCCGCCGTGCTGGTCTTCGTCATTGCTTCTCAAATCGCCGGCATCTTGCAAGACGCAACGACGCTGATGGCGCTGCTTCCCGTCTACGCGGGCTTCGTCGTGCTCGCGCCTGTAGTCGGCGCTCTGGCTGCGCGCACGTTTCGCCTGCCCACAGCCGCCGCCCGAGCGGTCGCGTTCAGCTCGGCAACACGGAACTCACTGGTCGTGTTGCCTCTCGCCTTGGCGCTACCGCCCGAGCTGAGGACGCTGGCCGCCGCCACCGTCATCGCACAAACCTTGATCGAGCTGGTCGCAGAACTCATCTATCTCAAAGCGGTCCCTGCGTTGATACGATGAGATCTGCGAGCCAGGGCAGCTACTCGGGCGCAACCTCCGTGCACATGAACTTCGTATCCAGATAATCCTGGATGCCGTAGAACGAGCCCTCGCGCCCCAAGCCCGATTCCTTGACGCCGCCGAAAGGCGCGACCGCCGTCGAAATCAGACCGGTGTTGTGACCCACCATGCCGTAGTCCAGCGCCTCAGCGACTCTCCAGGAACGGCTCACGTCCCGGGTGTAGAGATAGGCTGCCAGGCCCGCACTGGTGTCATTCGCCATTTCGATGGCTTCCTGCTCGCGTTCGAAACGAACCAGCCCCGCCAGAGGCCCGAAGGTTTCTTCCGAGAAGAATTGCATGTCGCGCGTCGCGTTCTTGATGACGGTAGGCTGAAAGAAATTTGCACCGATGCGCTGTCCGCCCGCGAGCACCTCGCCGCCGAGACGGGTTGCATCGTCGACGTGACGCTGCACCTTTGCCACCGCCGCTGCGTTGATCAACGGCCCCTGATGCGTCACTCCGTCCAGGCCATCGCCGACGACGAGCGAGCCCACGCGCCGCGCCAGCCGCTGAGCGAACTCATCGATGACACCGCTTTGAACCAGAAAGCGATTGGCGCAGACACAAGTCTGACCGGTGTTGCGGAACTTCGACGCCACGGCGCCTTCGACCGCCGCATCCAGATCGGCATCGTCGAACACGATGAACGGCGCATTGCCGCCCAGCTCCAGCGAGACGCGCTTGACCGTCTCCATGCAGCGCGCAGCGAGCATCTTGCCCACGTTGGTCGAGCCAGTGAAGGTGAACTTCTTCACCCGCGGATCGGTGGTGAGCACATCGCCGATCGGCTGCGGCTCACCCGTGACGATATTGAAAACGCCACGCGGCACACCGGCCTCGTGACTCAGCTGCGCGAGCGCCAATGCGGAGAACGGCGTCAGCTCCGAAGGCTTGAGCACGACGGTGCAGCCGGCAGCAAGTGCCGGCCCGACCTTACGCGTAATCATCGCGGCCGGAAAATTCCAGGGCGTGATAGCAGCCACGACGCCGACCGGTTGTTTGAGCACGAGCAGGCGCTTGTCCGGCAAGTGTCCGGGGATGATGTCTCCGTAGATCCGTCTCGCCTCTTCCGCAAACCACTCGATGAAGGAAGCGGCATATGAAATCTCGCCGCGAGCTTCCGCCAGCGGCTTGCCCTGCTCGGCCGTCATCAATCGCGCCAGATCCTCGCGATGTTGAATGATCAGCTCGTACCAGCGCCGCAGGATGGCCGCACGCTCGCTTGCACCGCGAGCGCGCCATCCCTTGAACGCTTCATGGGCGGCAGCCACCGCCCGCTTCGTCTCGACCGCGCCCAATGCGGGCACTGAGCCGAGCGTTCGCCCGCTCGCGGGATTGACGACAGCGATGGCCTTCGAGGACGTCAGCCATTCGCCATCGATATACGCCGCCTCACGCAACAGCTCAGGACAAGCCAATGCAAGGCGATCGCGCTCCTCGCTGGAAACCTGGATGGTCATGGTCGCCTCACGCCGCCGCGATGGCTTCGGACAGGATTGACAGGCCGCGCTTCAGATCTGCGTCGTCGATGGTCAGCGGCACCAGAATGCGCAGCGTCTCGCCAAACGTTCCGCACGTAAGCACGATCAATCCGCGCTCGAGCGCGAGGCCGGCAATTCGTTTGGCGCGTGCGCCATCCGGCTCCTTGCTGTCGCGCGCCTTCAGCACATCGAAGGCCAGCATTGCACCGAGACCGCGGAGATTGGCGATGGGGGCGCCGTCGTTCGCGGCGAGCCTCGATTCCACGCTCGAGCGAATGATCTGACCGATCTTGTTGGCGCGTTCGAGCAGGCCTTCCTGTTCGATGACATCCATCACGGCCAGCGCAGCGGCGCAACCGATCGGCGAGCCGCCGTAGGTGCCGCCCAAACCGCCCGGCTCCACCGAGTCCATGATTGCCGCGCGCCCGATCACGCCGGACAGCGGGAACCCCCCCGCCAGCGATTTGGCGACGGTCACCAGATCAGGCTGCACGCCGCTGTGCTCGACCGCGAACATGCGACCGGTGCGGCCAAAGCCGGACTGGATCTCGTCGGCGATCAGCAGGATGCCATGGGTGTCGCAAAGCTCACGCAGCGCCTGCATCAGCTGCGGCGAAGCCACGTGGAATCCGCCTTCGCCCTGCACCGGCTCGATGATGATGGCCGCGACGCGCTTGGGCTCGACATCGCCGTAGAACAAAGAAGCCAATGCGCGCTTGGTATCTTCGAGGGTGATGCCGCGATGTTCGATCGGGAACGGCAGGCGGTAGATCTCGGCCGCCGAAGCGCCGGCGCCCTGCTTGTACGGAACGATCTTGCCGGTGAGCGATGCCGTCATCAGCGTGCGCCCGTGGAAGGCGCCGGTGAACGCAATCACCGCCGAACGACCGGTCGCGATGCGCGCGATCTTCACTGCGTTTTCGACCGCCTCGGCGCCGGTCGTGAAGAACACGCTCTTCGCCGGGCCCTTGAACGGAGCAATGGCATTCAAGCGTTCGGCGAGCTGGACGTACGACTCGTACGCCATCACCTGAAACGCCGTGTGCGTGAACAGGTCGAGCTGATTGTGAACAGCCGCGATGACGCGAGGATGCCGATGACCGGTCGCGAGCACGCCGATGCCGCTGGCGAAATCGATGAACTGACGGCCGTCGACGTCCGTGATCGCGGAATTTGTGGCAGTGGCCGCAAAGTTCGGCGTGGCAGTGGCGACGCCTCGGGCCACGGCGGCCTCACGTCGAGCGAGCAATGCGGAATTGGAAAGAGAGTTGGTCATGATGTGGAGCTTCCGAAAACTGCTGAAAGGGAAATTCAAGGTTTGTAGGGCGCACGGCACCGCAGGCGCGGAGTCAGCTCCGCACCGTGCACGAGCCGAGAATCGAATTGACTATTGGCGTTGTTGCCGCGACTCAGCCGTGGCGACTTGCGCGGGCTGTTGCGATTTGAGCGAGCTGATGAGCTCCGCCTTGGCGGCCTCGCCTTGCGGGTGTTGAATGAACACTTGCGTGAACTTGGCGTCCAGCGCGGTTGAGATCGCAGTGTTCTCGCCGGTCTTTGGATCCGGATGAGCATCCGCAAACCGGCGCAATGCCTTGTACAACGAGATGCCCGAGATCTGCCCGTTGCTCAAGTGATGCGTCGAGTCGTTGCGAATGAGCTGGCGATACCAGGTGTCGATGTCGGCATAGCCGGCCAGCAGCCCCTGTGCGTGGGTCGGCGAAACTTTGAGCACCAGCCGCATGTCACGGATCAACTGGAACGACGGCACACTCAGGTTCTGCCAGGGAATGATCATTTGCTGGGTGGGCTCGGTCGTCAGCACGCCGTTTTCGATCTTGCCCTTCACCTGCTGAATGAGCTTCTTGCCCCAGCGCGTATCGATGCGCTGAGTGCCGCCGGGCAGCACTTTGTTACCTGTGGCATCGGTCAGCAATCGGTCGCGACCGCGGAAGATCGTCACAGTGACGTCGTCATCCTTCACCCAGCTGTCGACACCGTTGAGCTCGATGATCGTGCGGTTGAACGTGTCCGAGGTGATCGCTTTGTTCTGGAAGATCACTTCCACGCCATCGGGCCCGCGGAAGCCGATGATGCAACCGACGGCGCGATAGACGCCGTTGTCGATGCCCGGTGTGCCATCGGGATGCGTGAAGTCGTTCGGACCGACTTTGCCATCCAGATTCAGGCCGTAGGAGTACTTGCCCTGCACGGCGTGGAACTCGGACAAGTCGGGGCCCGGGGCGGGCCACCAGGTCTGCCCTTCGAGCTTGAGCTGACTCTCGACCACGTTCACTTTGCGCCCATTCGGATACAGCTTGGCGTACTGCTCGCGCGGGCCATCGTTGAAGCCCTTCGGACATTCCTCTTTGCCGTTCGGCGTCTGATACACCGACCAGAACAAATCCGTGAGCGCATAGCCGACCGTTCCGCCCGGCGGCGGCGGCGCAGAGATCGCATCGTTCGCCGATGCGCTCGTGCCCACCAGCAAGGCGGTCGTCGCCAGTGCGGCGGACAATCCAGGACGGAAGGAGCGACTCACGTTGCACATATATCTAATCCCGAAGGAATGAACGTCAGAGAGTGCCGCCGAAATAATCGTCACGGACCCAGAAGGCTTTCAGACCGTTGCGTTGACCGCGCCACTCGCCCGTGCCTGCGCCGTTCACGTCGCCGGGCTGCACGTCGCCGATATAGGTGTAGACAGGTCGGTCGCGGTAGGCCCAAACGTCGATGGCACCGCTCTGTCCAGCTTTTGCGAGGTGTCCTGTCGACGGATCGATCGTCATCACCGACCACAAGCGACTGTCACTCTTCGCACCGGGCTCTGCCTTGACGTACGGCCAGTTGCGCAGACACTGCTCGACGTTACCTGCCCCGCACACGGCGAGCCGATAAACCTGTGTATCGCTCGGATGCTCGCAACTGAGCTGCTGCAACGAGTCGTCGCCGCAGACGTATGTATAGATCGTCATGCCTCGACTGTCGGCGAGCACCTGGCCGGCCAGCGTGTCCTGAACGGTGAAAGACGACGGGCGTGGCTGCACGGTCTGCACGTAGACATTGCGCCAGCCGCGCTCATCGCTGCCCTGGAGACTCCACAGCTGCGTCTCCCCTTCGAGGGTATATAGCGGCTGGTTTCTGAAAGCCCACTGCCGAACGCCGGGCGACGGCGTCACCATCGTCCATTCATCGTGCGGCTTTGCCGTTGCGGGCGCCAACACTGGCTTCCAACGCTGCAGACACGCAGCATCGCAGGTATTCCCGTTCTCAGGCGTGTAGACCGAGTAGTTGCGATCGGTGGACAGCAGCCGGCCGTTGACCGTAGTCGTGACTGCGAAGCCCGGAGGAGCAAGCGGTGGCGGCGACACCGGCACCCGGATCACGGGCCCATCACCTCGACTACGACGCGACGTGCCTCCCAATACATCTCCCGGCTGCTTATCCAGCACGGAGGTGTAGAGCGGCTCTTCGTCGTAGGCCCACTGTTTCTTCCCGTCCTTGCGCTCGATGATGGTCCACTTGCCCACTTTCTCGGCGCCTTCGGCTGCGAGCACCGGCGGCCACAGATCCGTGCAACTCGGACGCTTGTCCAGGTCCGGCAACAACACGCCGGCCGGATACGGGCTCATCAGGCCCGCGGTCTCTTTGAGCACCTCGTCGTAACAACGGGGCGTGCCTTTCTGTTCGCCCGCGAAGCCGTTACGCAACAGACGTGCCGGCCAGGCATATAACGTACGTCCCTTCTCATCCGCGAACACCGGCCCTTCCGCCTCGGAGATTTCGACGCGGAATCCTGGCGGCATGGGCACTTCCAGATAGTCGCGCGACGCGCTGGTCGCCGCCGATCCGGGCGCTGCAGCTTTTGCCGGAGCGCTGGCTGCCGTCTGCGACAGCAACACCGCGGCAATTGCCGCGAGCGGCAAGCCGACACTGGGCGCCGAACCTTTTCTTTCCAACCCCTGCACTTTGCTCACGTTCTTGGTTACCAGCGGCTCAAACCAGGATCTCGCCAATCTCTTTGGAGGTGTTGTTGCTCTGGTTACCCCAGGACGCAGCATCGACGCCCATCAACTTCATGGCGGTATAGCCCGCGCGAGTACCCGGCGTACCGCGACCGTCGATGTGCAGACCGGTCTTCACGCGACCGCCAGCGCGGCCCGCGGTGAACATCGGAATGCCTTCGATCGCATGCGTCTTGGCAAACGATTGATCGGTGAGCGCGAACACGAACACGTTGTCGAGCAGCGAGCCGCCGCCTTCCTTGACGTTGGCGAGCGCTTGAACGAAATACGCCCATTCCTCCATCGCGCGCCGCGTGTACCACGAAACGTTCGGCTGACAGTGCACATGCTCGTCGACCGCCTCTTCGTGCGTGGCGGTGTGATGCGGCTTGTCGTAACCGGGCTTGGTGGTGCCCGAGAACGCGGCCGCATAGAACATGTTGAAGACGCGCGTCTGATCGCAGGCCACCGCCATCAGCATCAGCTCGGTCATGATCCGATGACGCTTGGAGACCAGATCCGCATCGAGGCCAGCCGGCAGATCCTCGGGCTTGCCCGGGACCAGACAGGCTTCCAGAGGGTCGGGCTTGCGCAGCTGCAGATCGAAGCGTCGCTCCAGATCGCGCAGGCCGGTGAAATACTGATCGAGGCGCGCGCGGTCTTCGGCGCCCAGCGACTTGGTGAGCGACTTGCTCTCTTCCATCACCCCCGACAGCACGCTCTTGCGCGCCATGATGCGCGGGTCGGGCTTGAACTCCGAGGCGTTGGGATTCTGGAAGTCTTCACCGAACAGGCGCTGATAGAAGCGGATCGGCGACCACTCCGGCGTGTTGACCGAGTTGCCGTTCTCGTAGCTGAAGCTGTCACGCACGTCGCCGGTGGCGTTGGCGCTCAGATTCTTGAAGCGGGTTTCGTTACCGATCTTCTTGGCAATGGTGACGTCGATGGTTTCGCCAGGACGATTCTGCGCGGTCAGCGGCGCAATGCCACTGCGCAGGATCACCCAGCCGGTGTGATGACACAGGTTCGGCGCGGCGTCCTTGAAGACGTGATAGTTGGTCAGCAGGTTGACGTGCTGCTGAACCGGCTTGATCGGCGCGATTTCCGGCGGCAGATCGAAGTTTGCGCCGGTTTTCTTCGGCACGAAGATCGCCTCGCTCATGCCCAGCCCCCAGGACCAGGTGCCGAAACGCTGCGGGATCGGCCGGCCGTCAGCCAGCGCCGAGCCGTTGTCGTTGAGGAAGCAATTGAGCATGGGTAGCGCCACGCTCACGGCGGCGCCGTTCAACATGCCTCGCAGGACGCGGCGTCTGCTGAAATCGGTCATGGTCCGTTCTCCGTTCAACGAGTATGCGGGTCAGCGTGCTCGACCGCAGCGGGGGCTGAGCTCGCCAATGTAGTGTCGGGTTTCGGGGCCTTCGGCTCGCGCACCTGCGAGAACGCAGCGCTGAGCGCGATCTCGCGCAGCAGGTCGGGCAGCTTGTACCCGTCCTTGATGAACTGGTCTTTCAGATACGCGAGGATCTGCCGGTCGCGGCTCATCGATACGGGCCCGCCCACACCAAAGCTGTACATGCGGTTGACGATGCAAGAAGGCAACATCGGGTGGTCGCGCAGCGCCTCGTTGAGACCGTCGACATTCGTGAATTCGGTGCCATCCAGATCGCCGCTGGTGTCCAGCGCAGCGCCGTCCTCGGTCTCGCGGAACCGACCCGCGCCATCGAAGTTCTCCAGCGCCAGACCCATCGGATCTGTAATGAGATGACAGCCGGCGCAGGAAGGATTGGAAGCATGCACGGCGAGCCGCTCGCGGGCGGTCTTCAGGCTCGCGTCCGGATCCTCGAGCAAGGAGAAATCCACATTCGGGGGCGGCGGCGGCACCTTCTGGCACAACACCAGCTCACGCAGGGCCTTGCCACGAAGCGTCGGCGAACTGCGCGCCGGATGGGCGTGCGAAGCAAGGAAGCTCACCTGCGTGAGCAGCCCGGCTCGCGAGCTGCCCTCTGGAAATTCATACGGCACCCAGCCATCTGACGCCGGCACTTCGTAGATCGCGGCGAGATTCATCGACATGAAGGTCTTACGCGAGGTGTAGAGATCGCGATAGTCCTCGTTGCGCGTGATGAGGTGATCGACGATGGTTCGCAATGTCTGCTCGCGCGCATCGGCCAGCGTGCTGCCCGTGACGGCGGGATACGCCATCGCATCCTTGGCCAGGCTGTTGAACTTCTCGAACTCGAACAGATCCTCGAAGAAGGCGCGCACACCGTGTTCGAGCCGAGCGCTCTTCAACATCTCATCGACGATCCGCTCGCGACCTTTTTTGGTTTGCAGCTCGCCGCTTTCCGCGGCCCGCAGCAACTCGTCATCGGGCGCCGAATTCCACAGGAAGAAGCTCAAGCGGGAAGCCAGCGAATAGGCGTCCAGACGCTGGCGTCCTTTGTGGTCCGGATCGGGCTCGGCGACATCGACGACGAACAGCATCTCGGGGCTGATGAGCATGCCCTCGAGCGCGGTGCCGAGCCCCGCATAGAAGTCCTTCAGGTCATCGGCAGTGTGGCCGGCGATGTCCACCAACTCCTTGACTCGCGCTTCGGGCAAGGGCTTGCGGTACAAGAGTCGGCCGGTGCTGCTGATGAACTCAGTGGCACACTCCGCATCCGCGGCCTTCAGCGACTGGGGCTTGCAGGGCACGAGGAACTCGCGGTGGGATTCATCCACCACTTTGCTGGCGATCGCGGTTGCCGCCTGATGCAGTTGTCCCAACTGGTCTGAAGTGAGACCGATAGAAGCCGCGCCTGCTGCGAGGAGACCGTCGGTTCGCGGCAGCGGGGGCAGCGGTGCGGGGACCGCGGCGCTGATGTCCGCGCCAAAAATATCAGCGATGGTCTGCGAGTATTGCGAGGCGGACATCAGGCGAGCGCGCGCCGGCGAGTCGCTCTCCTGCGGGCCACGGCCAGACCCACCCGAGCACGCGGCCAGGGAGCCTGCGAGTAGAACCGCACCGGCTGCCGCACCTGCGAACCGCCACCTTCGACCCAACATCGGCACGTTACTCACACCAATCTCCGTCAAACCGCGGACGGCCACTATTCGAAACCTCAAACCCGCCGAGAAATTCACGCCAAACTGGATAACCGGGCGAATCGGCGGCGATTCAAATCGAATATTGCAGTCATACTAGGTTTAAAAAGACAAATTGCAATAGTCAAGCGCACAACCACCGGCATATATTCCGAAACGCGCCATCTGGACCGCATTTCTGAGAATCAACGCTCAACTGGCCTCGCATTATGCGCGCAAGGCCAGGGAAATCTTGCCATTTGGTGGGGCCTGCGGGCGAGGCTTAAGCGCCCCGACCGGGTTACGGCCTGGCGGCCAGGGCTTTGGCGATCGCCGCCGCTGTTTCCGAGGCCCGTTGCTCCAGCAACTCCCGCCCCCAGGCCAGCGCCTGCTGCCGGTCGGCAATGGAAACACCGTCGATCGTCGTCTTGCCCGCCTTTACACGCTGCTCCCAACGAACGGTGGCCGGATCGGTCTGCATCATCAGCAGGGTACTGGCGGGATCGTCGTGGATGCCATCGCGCACGCCGGGCTTCGTCAGGCCCTTCTTCAGTAACAGGTTATCGGCACTCTCCCAACTCGCGTAGTACTCGGGGATGTAGTACGCGCGGGCGGACGACCATTGTTCGTTCAACTGCTGGGCGACCCGGCGCTGGCCGTCCTGGTTGCTGCCGCCGTTGTCGCTGATGAAGACGATGTGCTCGAAGCCGTGCGCCTGCATGCTTTGCGCGACATCGGTGATGATGGCTTCGTAAGTCTGCTGCCGGACGCTGATGGTGCCGACCGTGTCCATGTGGCCGGTCTTCTTCTCGATGTCGCCCTCCGGCACGAACCCGATGATGGGCGCGCACAGCGCGTTGCCGAGCTTGCGAGCGACGGCCTCGCAGGTGGAACGTAACACGACGTTATGCTTGCCCAAGGACAGCCAGGGTCCGTTCGGCTCGACGCCGCCGGTCGGGATGATGATGGTGCGTGAACCGCGAGCCATCGCGTCCCGCACATCCATCCAGGTCATTTCTTCGAGCCAGACGATATCGGCTTTCGGCAGTGGATTCGGTGTGTCGGCGCAGTTGTAGACGCTCTTGGCGCAGTTGCCGCCACCCATCGAGCGGGGCGCCTCGGGCGCAGCCGCGTTCGTGGCCGCCGAGAGCAGCATCGCCGCACACAGCAAGCCTGCTTTTTCAGCAAGATTCATTTTGTTTGTCCCCCCAGTCCGTGAAAACGCGCGCAGCGTGGAGCGCACGAAGTCGCTCCACGCTGCACGCCCAAACTGCTACATCTTCACCCGGAAGCCCGCGCGGAACACGCGGCCGAGAGAGTCGTAGACGTTCGCATTGGTGGATACCGTATCGAAGGGCACGCCACCCGGGCCGCCCACCGCGATCACCGGATCCTTGTTCGCGATGTTCTTGACGTTGAAGAACAACTCGACCTGCGTATCCTGACTCGCACCGAGCAGCATCTTGTACGTCATCGCCCAGTCGAGGTAGATCGCGCCGGCCAGATCGTTCTCGTTGATGGTCGGACGGGCAATCGTCGATTCCGGACAGTTGGACGTACATTCGATCAACGTGTTGCTGTACACGCCCGCGCTCACGCCACGGACCGTCAGCGCGCTGTTGAACGACACGTTGTCGTAGCCCAGGACCGCGGTCCAGCGCCAATCCGGCGAGCCGGTGTTGCCGTAGTTCTCACCCGCAGTGTCGGTCGGCACGGTGAACGTGTCGTTCCGATAGTTCTTCATGAAATGCGTCGCGATCAGGCGGAACGACACGCGGCCGTCGTCGAACCCGAGGGTCGTCAGCGGCAGGCTGTAACCAGCCTCGATATCCAGGCCCTTCACCAGCTGTTGCGCCAGGTTGATCGGCGTGATGCGAATCGTGTTGCGGGGACCGGAGTTGTCCAGGCGCAGCGGCTGGCCATCGTTGATCAGCTGGCAGAACTGCTGGTTGCCCTGGAAGCACAGGTCCACCACCGCCTGGCGGCCGACGGTGTTGATCGCGTCCTTGAGGTCGATCTCCCAGTAGTCGACCGAGGCGCTCAGGCCGGGCGCGAAGCTCGGCTGGAACACGACGCCGAAGCCGGTCGAATCGGCTTTTTCCGGCTTCAGGTTCGGATTGCCGGTGGTGACGTCCTCGGTCAGGTAGTTCAAGCCGTCGACCGGATTGTTCACCTGGTTGTTCTGCAGCGCGCCGGCGTTGAACAGATCGTTGATGTTGGGGGCGCGAATGTCACGCGAGCGCGTGAAGCGGAAGCGCACATCGTCGTTGACCGAATAGGTCAGACCCGCTTTCCACGTGGTCACGAAGCCGGAAGTGCTGTAATCGGTGAGGCGCACCGCGGCGTTGAGATCCAGCGCACGCACGAACGGCAAATCGGCGGCCAGCGGCACGGCGGTTTCGAAGAACCCTTCCGTCACGTTGAACTTGCCGAAGGTCGGACGATAGTTGCCGGCGAAGAACTCGGCAGCCAGATCCTGGGGCGTCGACCAGCCGCTGGCGGACTCGCGACGATGCTCCAGACCGGTCGCGATCGAGATCGGACCTGCCCAGCTGGAGAACGGCGTGGCGCTGATCGACGCGGCCACCACGTCCTGCTTGAACGTCTGATTGCGATGCGAGATCTGGCCGGCGACGTAGTCGATGGCCGCCGCCGAGTTCACGCCGATACCGAACGGGTTGTAAGGCACGCAGCCGTTGTTCGGGGTGGTGAGCGTCGAACGGCACACGATGGCGCCGGTATTCGGGTCGAGCACCGAATCGAGCGCTTCGCGGTAACGCACGAGGTTGAGGCTGTTGACCGCCGATTCGGAAGCGCGCGATTCGCCGCGCTGGTAGTAAGCGTCCCAATTCCAATCGACATCGCCGACGGTGAAGCCGCCGTTCAAGCCGATGACGTTACGAAGCACTTCGCGGCCCGTGTCGATCACGACGCCGCCAACGTCCGCCAGCGAGCTGCCCATGTTGAGGTTGCCCGTGAGGCCCAGCGCCTGCACGCGAGCGGCGACCGAGGCCGGCATGAAGGGATTGTTGACGCTCACCATCATGCCGCCGAAGTACTGGTCGTTCGGATAGGCATGGGAGATGTTGTCGTTGCTGTACCAGTTCGACTGGATGTAGGCCTCGACGTTGTCGCTGACCTGGTAGCTCAGTCGCGCGAACAGGTTCTGAGCGGAGAGCTTCGGCTCGATCGACTGGCCGATCTCGTGCAGCGAGGTGGAGCGCCAGGCGCCGCCCTGCATCGCGCTGCCGGAGATCAGGTCGCCATACTGGAATTGATAGGGCGCTCCGCCCTGGCCGAACGCCGTGCCCCGCAACGGGCCCTGCGTGATGATGCCGCCGGGAGTCATGTTCTGTGGGGCGATCTGTGGCAACAGCAGGCGGCGCGGCTGGCCGTTGGTCGCCGTGTAGTTCGGGTTGTTGATGATCTGCCAACCCTTCGTGTTCCAGGGGCGATCGCCATCGAGGATGCCTTCCTGCTGCTGCTGCTGACCGCTCAACAGCAGGTGGCCGCGACCGTCCGCGAACGGCGTGCCCATGCTCATTGCCACTCGGTAGCTGGCGTTGTCGCCATAGCTGGTGATACCGCCGGAGACTTCGCTCTTGAAACCGGTAAACTTCTTGTCGAGGATGAAGTTCACCACGCCGCTGACCGCGTCCGAGCCGTACGCCGCCGAAGCGCCGCCCGTCACTACTTCCACGCGCTCAATGAGTTGCGCCGGAATCGTGTTGATGTCGACCAGACCGGTGACCGTCGAGGGCACCGAGCGCTGACCGTCGATCAAAACCAGCGTGCGATTTGTCCCGAGATTTCGTAAGTTCACGGCGCTGGTGCCGGCGGTGCCAGCGCTGACGTTCTGCGTGCTGCTCTGGGGAGTGTAGTTGCCGGAGAACGCGGGCAGCGTCGTGAGATAGTCGATCAGATTGGGCGTGGCTTGTTGCGCAACCTGCTCGGAGCCCACCACCGTGAGCGGTGTCGGGGCCTCGTAGCCATCACGTACCAATCGGCTGCCTGTGACCACCACCGTGTCGAGCTGAGACGAACCCGCAGCTGCTGTTTCTGCTGCCGGTGTCGAAGCGTCCTGAGCCAGTGCCGGGCCGGCGACCAGAGCCGAAGCCAGCACAGATGCGACCGCGAAAGCCAGGCCGCATTGAGCCGGCGAGTCGCTACCTACTCGATAAAAAGCGCGCGAGAGCATGCCCCACCCCTCTATTTTTTGGGAAATCAAAAATGCAAATATTGGCGGTGCCAACCGTCAATTTGTCTTGAAAAATAGGATTTATTTTTCAGATATGCATGTATACTATTCCTATCGTAACAAATTGCAAGCGGCACAATGCCTTGCACCAAGCCGCGGCACGACGGGTTTTCGATGCCCCGCCGTGGGGCAGAAAACCCGGCTCAAGTTGACCTGGCAACGGCTCGATCCTTTCGACACATTCGATAAAGCGACACTCAAGGCAGTGGGGATTCGGTAATGGCGCTGGACGTATTGGTCTTCATTCTTTATGCGCTCGGCATGCTGCTGCTCGGCTGGGTCGGCCTGCGGCGCTCGAAAACGCAGGAAGACTTTCTGGTCGCGGGCCGCAATCTCGGGCCCGGCATGTACATGGGCACGATGGCCGCGACAGTGCTGGGTGGCGCGTCGACGATCGGCACGGTGCGCTTGGGCTATGTGTACGGCATCTCGGGTGTGTGGCTGTGCGCGACCATCGGTCTGGGAATCATCTTTCTGAATCTGTTCCTCGCGCGCCCGCTGGTGAATATGAAGATCTTCACCGTCACGCAGGTACTCGAGCGGCGCTATAACCCGATGACGCGCCAGGTCAGCGCCGCAATCATGTTTGTTTACGCATTGATGATCGGCGTGGTCTCCACGCTCGGCATCAGCACTGTGATGCAGGTGTTCTTCGAGCTGCCCTTCTGGAGCGCCGTGCTGCTCAGTGGCGGCCTGGTCGTGGCCTACTCCACGATCGGCGGCATGTGGGCGCTGACGCTCACGGACATCGTGCAATTCATCATCAAGACCATCGGCCTGATGTTGTTGCTGCTGCCGATCTGCATTAGCAAGGTCGGCGGCTGGGATCAGCTGGTGGCGCAACTGCCGGCCAGCTCATTCAGCTTCGCCACGCTGGGCACCGAGAAGATCATCACTTACTTCCTGATCTATACGTTCGGCGTGCTCATCGGTCAGGACATCTGGCAGCGCGTGTTCACTGCGCGCTCGCCCTCCGTCGCAAAGTACGCCGGCACCGCGGCGGGCATTTACTGCGTGATCTATGGACTCGCGGCGGCGCTGATCGGCATGTGCGCGAAGCTGCTCCTGCCGGAGCTGCAAGATCCGAACAACGCGTTCGCGTCCATCATTCAAGTCGCGCTGCCGGACGGCATTCGCAGCCTGGTAATCACAGCCGCGATGGCAGCGATGATGTCCACGGCGAGCGCCGGCCTGCTCGCTGCATCGAGCACGCTGACCGAAGATTTGTTGCCCAAACTGCGCGGCGGCAAGGAATCGACTCTGAGCCTGAATCGTGTGTGCACGCTCGCCAGCGGCATTGCCGTGCTCGGCATCGCATTGGTGGTGGACGATGTTCTGAGCGCGCTCACGCTCGCCTATAACATTCTGGTCGGCGGCATGTTGATTCCGCTGATCGGCGCGATTTACTGGAAGCGCGCCACCGCGGCAGGCGCCACCGCGAGCATGGTGCTCGGTGCCGCGACCGCAGCCCTGTTCATGTTCAAAGATGGCATCGACGCCAACACTCCGATCTTCTACAGCCTGATCGTCGGCCTGCTCAGCTACACCGTCGTAAGCCTGATGTCCCGCCAGTCCCCGATCGCTGTGAGATCCACCTGAGCATCTCATCACCAGCATCACATCGTATCGACACGCCGCTTGCACGGAGCGCAACGCGAGTTTCACTTGAGGTATCCAGATGGACCGCGACGAACTGCAACGATTGCGCGCCAAGTATTCCGGCGACAACGACAAGACGACTTACGACCCGCGGTTTCGCCGCGTCGTAGATCAGATCTTCAGCAACGACGGCACGCGCGATGCGCCCTACGCTGGCGTGCCCACATTCATGTCCGCGCAATACATGCCGGACATCAGCGATAGCGAGCTGCGCAAGTTGCAAGTCGCCGCGGTCGGCGTTCCCATGGACCTCGGCGTCAGCAATCGCAATGGCGCCCGTTTCGGACCGCGCGCGCTGCGCACGATCGAACGCATCGGACCCTACAATCACATTCTCGATTGCACGCCGCTGAGCGAAATGCGCGTCGCCGACATCGGCGACGTGCCCTTCCGCAGCCGCTTCTCGCTCGAAGGTTGTCACGAGGACATCGAGCAATTCTTCCGCCGTATCGTTGGCGCGGGCGTCGCGCCGCTTGCGGTTGGCGGCGATCATTCCGTGACTCATCCCATCCTGCGTGCTGTCGGCGCGCAAGAGCCCGTCGGCCTGATCCATATCGACGCACATTGCGACACCGGCGGCGAGTACGACGGCACCAAGTTTCATCATGGCGGCCCGTTCCGGAATGCCGTGCTGGATGGTGTCCTCGACCCGAAGCGCACGATTCAGATCGGCATCCGCGGCGCCTCCGAGTATCTGTGGGAGTTCTCCAAGGATGCGGGCATGACCGTAATCCACATCGAGGAATTCAATCGCATCGGCTGCGACGCAGTCATCGCCAAGGCGCGCGAAGTGGTCGGCGAGGGCCCGGTTTACGTCACCTTCGACGTCGATGGCTTGGATCCAACGTTTGCTCCGGGTACCGGCACTCCGGAGATCGGCGGACTCTCGACGCGCGAGGCATTGCATCTGCTGCGCGGACTCAAGGGACTGAATGTCGTCGGTGGTGACGTCGTCGAGGTTGCTCCTCAATACGACGCCACGACCAACACCGCGCAGGCGGGCGCGCAGATGTTGTTCGAGATCCTGAGCCTGATGGTGTTCAGCCCTTCGATCGGGCGACGCGCAGTGCCGTAGACCACTTCGGGCGCGTCATCGTCGACGCGCCCGTCGGCAAGCGCAGCCAACCAATAAACAGTGCGAGCTCTGGGGGAGCGAGGCAATCGTGAATCGGACCGTAGCATCGAATCATCAAGCGCCGCGGCATGGACGAGCATCGGTCGCAGCTGTGCTGTCGATTTTGGCGCTGGCACCCAGCGTCATCTCACATGCCAGCAACTCTGCCCGGCCGGCACCGAGCTCCACTGAAGAGCTACCTGCAGCGGCGCAAGGCAATCTCGAGCGCGGCGAATGGCTCGCAATCGCGGGCAACTGCGAGACCTGTCATACCGCTCCAGGCGGCAAGCCCTTTGCCGGCGGCCTCGCGTTCGACACTCCTTTCGGCAAGGTTTACTCGACCAACATCACGCCGGATGAGCAGACCGGCATTGGCCGATGGACCCGCGAAGATTTCGCCCGCTCGCTGCGACATGGAGAGCGGCCGAATGGCGAACATCTGTATCCGGTATTCCCATATACCGCGTTCACCAAGATCACGGACGCCGATGCGAATGAGCTGTACGCGTATCTGAAAAACGTAGCGGCGGTGAACTACACGCCGCCGGACAACGAGATGTCCTTTCCTTTCAACCAGCGCTGGCTGCTGGGCGCGTGGAAGGCGCTGTTCTTCGATGCAGGCGCTTTCGAGCCGGATCTCGAACGCCCGGCGGAATGGAATCGCGGCGCGTATCTGGTGGACGCGCTCGCGCACTGCTCAGCCTGCCACTCGCCACGCAATTTCATGGGTGCCGAGAGCAAGAAGCACGCGCTGACTGGCGGCACCTACACCGACAAGATCCCGGGCGGCGAGTTGCGCAAGTGGTCGACCCCGAATATCACTTCCGCGAGCAACGGCGTGGGCGCCTGGTCGGTGGATGAGCTCACCGCGTATCTCGCCACTGGTCAGAACTCCTTCCTGACCACCTTTGGCCCGATGAACGAAGTCATTCTCAACAGCACGCGGCGCTTGCCTGAAGCCGATGTGCGAGCGATGGCCGTGTATCTGAAAGACTCGCCGGCAAACGAAGGCAAGCTGCAGGGCCCGCCGGGGGCCGCCGAATTGAAGACCGGTCGCATCCTCTACAACGTTTACTGCGGCACCTGTCATCTGCCCACCGGACTGGGCGGCGAAGATATCGGCTCGCGGCTTGCTGGCGGCAGCCTGGTCGTGCAGGCGAGCGATCCGGCAGCGCTGATCAACGTCATTCTGTATGGCCCGGAGCTGCCGGTCCCGCATCTGCCGTCGAAGCGCTCCAAGGTGATGGACGCCTTTGGCGACCAGTTGAGCGATGAGGACGTGGCACTCATCGCAAGTTATATCCGCAGTTCCTGGAACAACAAGGGCGGTCGCGTCACGCCCGCGCAGGTTGCCGAGCAGCGATGAGACTCGCTAGCCCAGCAATCCCGGAGACGAATCAATGCTGACTTGTGGAGAGCTGCTGGTACAGCTGCTCGAGAGTTATGGGGTCGAGGTCGTCTTCGGAATACCTGGCGTACATACAGTTGAGTTGTACCGCGGATTGCCGGCCACGCGGATTCGCCACATCACACCGCGCCACGAACAAGGCGCGGGCTTCATGGCAGATGGATACGCACGCGCCAGCGGCAAGCCCGGCGTATGTTTCATCATCACCGGCCCGGGCATGACCAACATCATGACGGCCATGGGCCAGGCCTACGCCGACTCGATTCCCATGCTGGTGATTTCGAGCGTCAACCGCGTAGCGGAGCTGGGCATGGGCGGCGGCCGGTTGCACGAGCTGCCCTCGCAGCGACAAGTGATCGCGGGTGCTTCCGCATTCAGCCATACATTGATGCGACCGGATGAGTTGCCGGCCGTGCTGTCGCGTGCGTTCGCGATATTTGCCAGCGGGCGGCCGCGACCGGTGCACATCGAGATTCCCATCGATGTCATCACCGCCAACGCCGAGCACGTCAATCGCAAGCTGGGCGCACCGCCGAGCCGACCCGCGCCCTGCCCCGACGCGATCGCTCGGGCGGCGAAGATGTTGAAAACAGCCAAGCGGCCAGTGGTGTTGCTCGGCGGCGGCAGCTGCGATGCCAGCGCCGAAGCAACGGCTCTGGTTGAGGCGCTCGATGCGCCAGTGGCGAATACCATCAACGCCAAGGGAGTGCTGCCGAAAAATCATCCTCTCAGCGTCGGCTCGAACCAGAGCCTGGTCCCCGTGCGAGAGCTGGTGTTGGACGCCGACGTTGTGCTGGCTATCGGCACTGAGCTCGGCGAGACGGACTACGACGTGGTCTTCGACGGTCAGTTTCGCATCGGCGGCGCGTTGATACGAGTAGACATCGACCCCGCCCAGCTGCACAGCAACTTCATCGCCGACCTCGCCATTCTGAGCGACGCCAAGCTGGCCATTCGCTCGTTACTGCAACATCTCGGCGCACCAAAATCGATCGGCGCCGACAGCCCAGGCTCGACGCGAGCCGCAAAGGTGCGTCGCGAACTCGCACAGCAGTGGCCAGAAACATGGCGCGGGCAGCGCCGAACCCTCGAGACGGTGCAAGAGGTGCTGCCGAATGTCCTCATCGCAGGCGACTCGACTCAGCCTGTTTACTCGGGCAATCATCTCTACGAGCCCACGCAGCCGCGCTCCTGGTTCAATTCCTCCACCGGTTACGGCACGCTCGGCTACGGCTTGCCTGCTGCGATCGGCGCAAAGCTCGCTGCGCCGACGCGACCAGTGGTCGCGCTCATCGGAGACGGCGGTCTGCAATTCACGTTCGCCGAGCTCGCCTCTGCCGTGGAGGCCGAAGCGGGTATCGTCGTATTGCTGTGGAACAATCACGGCTATGGCGAGATCAAGCGCTACATGGATCGCCGCGACATCCCGCAGATCGGCGTCGACATCTTCACGCCGGACTTTCTCGCAGCCTCGCGCGCGCTGGGCTGTGACGCCGAGCGCGCCACCAGTTTCGAACATCTCTCTGAACTGCTCCAACGAGGCGCGCGCGCCAAGAAACCGCTCGTGATCGAGCTGATGGAGTCGGCAGACTTCATGAACACGGAAAATTAGACCGTGAGCAACAAGCACACATTGAACAAACATTTCATCGGCGGTGAGTGGGTCGTATCGGCCAATGCCGTCACGATGCCCATCATCAATCCGGCGACGGCTGAGTCCATTGGCACGCTGGCTTTGGGAAATGCAGCAGACGTCGACAACGCCGTTCGGGCAGCACGTAAGGCTTTCGCAAGCTGGAGCAAAACTTCCGGAAGGGAACGCGCGAACTATCTGCGCGCGATTGCCCAACAGATCCGAGACAAGGCCGAATCGCTGGGCCAGCTGTCGTCGCTCAACAACGGCAAACCGCTGAGCGAGTCGAGCATGGACATGGGCGACGCCGCTGCCACCTATGAGTACTACGCGACGCTCGCCGAACAATTGGACTCTCGCCAGGGCACATCGGTGCCGCTGCAGGCGGATCAATTCTCCTCCACGACGTATCTCGAGCCTGCGGGTGTGGTCGGTTTGATCGTGCCGTGGAATTTTCCATTCGTAACTACTGCATGGAAGGTCGCGCCTGCTCTCGCAGCGGGCTGCACGGTCGTATTGAAGCCTTCCGAGGTCACGCCGCTCGTGGAATTCGAGCTGGCAACCATCGCTCAAACCATCGGGTTGCCGCCTGGCGTGCTCAACATCGTCGGCGGCGATGGCGCTGGTGTGGGAGCTGCGCTCGTCGATCATCCCGACGTTGCGAAGATTTCGTTCACTGGCAGCAATCGCGTCGGTGAGCGGGTGATGCAAGCGGCCGCTCGACGTATGGCCAACGTGTCGCTCGAGCTCGGCGGCAAATCTCCCATTCTGGTGTTCGAAGACGCCGATCCGCAGCAGGCTGCAGAGCTGATCGCCGGCGGTATATTTTTCAATTGCGGGCAGATGTGCTCGGCCACATCGCGCCTGTTAGTGCACCGTGATGTCGCACCAGCCGTGCTCGAACGCCTCAAGGCAGTCGCCGAGGCCACGATCGTTGGAGACGCCTTCGCAGAGGGCGTGACCATGGGACCGTTGACGAGCGCCAACCAGCTGCAGACTGTGTGCGGTTACATTGAACGAGGCATCGCAGAGGGCTTGCAGCTGCTCACCGGTGGCGCGCGCTTGTCCCGGCCCGGTTACTTCGTCGAACCCACGATTTTCCTCGACGTTCCTTCGAGCAGCGCGCTGTGGCGCGAAGAAATCTTCGGGCCCGTGCTGTGCGTGCGCACGTTTGCAACGGAGCAGGAAGCGCTGGAGCTGGCGAACGACACCGATTTCGGGCTCGCTGCGACCATTGTCACTGCCGACGCGGAACGCGCACGACGCGTCGCTCGGGCATTGCAGGCCGGACACATCTGGATCAATGGCCCGCAGGCAGTCTTTCCCGAGACCTCATGGGGAGGCTTCAAGCGCAGCGGTCTGGGACGCGAGCTTGGACCGTGGGGACTGCAGGCATTCCTCGAGGTCAAGCAAGTCACGCAACCCGTGCAGTAAGGCGCCCTTCCTTGCCCATCCCCGTCGCGCGGCCGCCGAGCTGATTCGGCACGGCCGCCGCCCTCGGCCAACATTCGACACGAAGCCGTCGTGATCGCATAAACTGCGCGCGCCCAGCAACTTCGCGAACGCTGATCACGCGGCAGCTCCGATTGTCTGTATGGATCAACTCACAAAAAAGATAATCCTCATTCTGCGGCGGCACGGACGCAGCTCGTTTTCGGACATCGCCCGCGAGCTCGACATTACCCGCGAACAGGTGGCGAGCCGCGTCAACCCGCTGTTCCAGTCCGGCCAATTGCGTGTCATCGCCGCTCCGCACCCGCGTGTGCTCGGACTGACCGTGAGCGCACATATCTCCATCAAGGTGAGCGGCTCCATTCAGCCCATCGTCAAAGCACTGGAGGGCATGGACTCACTGGTGTTCATCTCGGTCGCCGCCGGTGCCTTCCAGGTGATCGCAGAGACCGGTTTGCCAAGCATGACCGAGCTGCGCCAGCAGATCTCGACGATCCGCGCGATCAAGGGCGTCACCGACGTTCAGGTGCTGGTGTACGAACGATTGCTCAGCAGCTTTTTCCTGGGCGAGGAGCCGGAGTCGTTCAACTATAACTTCGACGAGTACGACATCAGCATCATCACCATCCTCCAACAGGATGGGCGGGCGAGCTATGCGGACATCGCGGAGCGGGTCGGGCTGTCATTGAGCGGCTGTCGCATCCGTGTGCAACGACTGCTGGAATCCGGCGTGATGCAGATCGGCGCGATCAAGCAGCGTTCGGACATGACCGACGACCTGCTGTTTGGCATCGGCATCAACGCGCACGGCGATCTGCAAGATGTTACAAAACTGCTGCGTGCAGAAATGGGGCTCGAGTTCATGGCGCGCACCGTAGGACGCTACGACATCATCGCCACCCTCAGCTTCAATTCGTTGCGCGATTTCAACAAGCTCATTTCGCGGCTGCTGGAGTTGCCGACCGTGACCTACTCCGAGCAGTGGCTGCATGTTCAGCTGGTGCGCGAGCGCTATGACCGGCCGCTGGAGCATTTGAAAGTTACCCGGGTGTAACTGCCACCGCGCCGGCGCTGTCCCGACCTTGCAATAAGTTAGTAGCGGCCTTGATTTTTTGCAATTATGGGATCCACTGATCTCATGCTCAACTGATATTGCATTTTAAGCCCTCGTTATCGAACATACCGGAACAGGGCGCGGCGCGACTCTTCGCTCGCAGCGCCAGGCACACCGCTAGCAGTGTTGGGAGTTTCAGCCAGGTGTTTTCAGTCTCCACCGGACAGCTCGGCATCCGGGCTGCGCGCACCAGCCAGTCGGCTCGAGTATTGGCAACGTTGCAATCGGATCTGCTGCAGCATGCACGCGGACCGATGACGGTCGGCAAAATCCGCGTCGGCCGTCAGGTCCATCGACTGACCTGGCGCGATGGCCGCGATCTGCGGTTCATCTTCGACCTGGATGCTGGCGCAGTGACTATCTCGGGCCTGATCAACACCACCGCTGCAAGGATGGACCAGCGCGGCGTGCGGCAGTTGTTACGACCGTATCTCACACCGAGCCCCGAGCGAGAGGTGCTCGATCCCCGCAAGGGAGAATTGCGGGCGTTCGTGCAGCACGGCTCTTTGTCGTTATCTATTACGGTGTTCGACGACGCGTTCGAGTACTGCACGAGTACGCTGCTGCGAATTGCCGATCGCGTGATCGAGTCGCAGGCCCAGTGACGTTGCGTTAGCTCGACCTATTCCTCAAAGCGACTCGTGCTGTCACGATCGCGGTCATAGCGCCTCGTGAGAGGAAACGGCGGCAACCAGGACTCGCGCCGGAGGGTCCAAAGCTCATATGTCGGCTGCAGCTGGTCAGGGGCATCCAGCGATCCCAAGTTCAGTTCGATTTCATCTGCGCTGCGCGAGAAAACGGACGAGCCGCAGTGGGGACAGAAAAACCGCCCGGCGTAGTCGCGTGTTTCGCCCTCGATCGTCACCGCATCCTGAGGAAACACTGCGGAGGCATGAAACAGGGCGCCGTGATACTTGCGGCAATCCAGACAATGACACAGACCGACCCGGTACGGTCGTCCTAATGCCACGATTCGAACGTTGCCGCACAGACAACCGCCGGTAAAGCGCTCCATGGTGCGTCTCCTCTAAAATATTACTCAGCCGTCGGCACGCATTGTCCGCTCATCCCAGGCAATCATCATCTCCCGCCAAAGCGCGCCTGCAGCATTCAGCACGAAGAAATATTTACGACTACCCTGCGAGGCCGGAAAGCGAGACTATCGCGCGTCCGCCAGATAACAACGATGGCCGCCAAGGGGAAACACGCGTGAGCATCACTGCGCTGTGGTCGACGAAGGGCGCCTCCGAAAGCACCCGTGCACATTGGCGCGTGCTGGTCGCGCTACTGCCGCTTGTGCCGCTGTGGTACTTCGGAATGTTTGGTCGGGAAATCTGGACGCCCGACGAGCCGCGCGAGTTCAACATTGCATACAACATGCTGGTCACCGGCGACGTCGTGCTGCCACGCCTGGCAGGCGAGCCATTTCTCGAGAAGCCACCCCTCGCCTACTGGGCGGGATCTGCAAGCATGGCGGCGATGGGCCCCTCCGCACCTGTCGCGCGAGTTCCCAATCTAATTTGGGCTCTGCTCGCAACGCTCTGCGTCGCCGTGCTGGCCGCGGATTTCGTGCCGAAAGAGAGACGAGGCCAGGCCGCAATTCTGGCGGCGCTGAGCTTTAACAGCATGTCGCTGATAGCGCAGACACAGATCTGGCTGGCGACGGATGCTCCTCTGCTCGCGTTCACCGCCGCGGCCTTGCTGAGTCTCTGGCGACTCATGCAAGCGTCTTCCCCCTCGCTGCAATTCGCCTGGGCCATTGCGTTCGGCACCAGTCTGGCCGGTGCATTTCTGTCGAAGAACGGCGTCGGGCTGCTGGTGCCGGGAGCGACGCTGCTCGTCTGGCTTGCCTGGGAACGCCGCCTCGGCGCGCTCCTGCGATGGCCAGTGCTCGTGGCCGCAGGATGGTTCTGCCTTTGCGTCGGCCCGTGGCTGATAGCGCTGCTGCGCTCACCCGAGGGATCGACGCATCTAAGTACGCTGCTCTGGGACAATCTGGTCGCTCGCTTCCTGCCGGTCGAGTCCAACTCGGACTATGACCTCGGCCATCGCAGCTCTCACTGGGAATTCCTGCTGTCGTTACCTGTTTACGTCCTGCCGTGGACGGTTGCATGGTGGGCCGCTGGGCGCTGGGGCGTGCGAACGCTGCGATCGCAGTCCTCACCCACGTTGCGAAGTGCGACCCGCTTCTGTCTCGCCGCCACTGTACCGGCCTGCATCGTGTTTCTGCTGTCGCGCACGGCGCGTGGCGTTTACTTCGGTCCGGCCTTGATCGGCGGAGCGTTGCTGGTCGCGGCCTGGCTGACGATTCCCAGCGAACAACTCACGTCGGCCGAGCAGACGATGCATCGGTGGACCCGGCGCACTCTGTACGCCCTGGCAATCCTGCTAGCGGGGCTTTCATTGGTCTTGCTGGCGTTCGCGGGCCTGGGCACCACTGCGGTTCTGCTGTTGATCGTAGCTGCCCTTTGCATCATCGCGGCGAGCAACGCGATCCGGCAGTTACTGGATCCTCTACAACGCTCCATCGCCGGCGCGGCGAGTGCATTCATCCTCGCGCTCGTGTGCCTCGAAGCGGTTGCGTTTCCGGTGTTCGATCGCAGCCAGGACCTGGGCAGGCTGCTGAGCCAGGCCGCGCCCCAACTGCCAGCTGCAGCCCTGTATTGCGGCGATGAAACGACGCGCGCGGTACTCGATACTCGCACTGGGCTGCGCTTGCCTGGCGTGTGCGGCGCGGATTCGGCGCGCGCGCTGCTCGCACGTGAGCCGAATCAGAAATTCCTGGTACTGCTAAAACGACCGTCCACGAAAATTCGACTGCGAGAACTGTTCCCCGCCACTGGGCACGGCACCGAGCCACAGCGCCCGCCAAGCGGCCCGAATGCCGCCGCGCTGAGCCAACTGGGATTGCAACCGCTTGCGCAGTGGACCTTGCCCGGAGGGCGCGCTTACGCACTGTACGGCGCGAAACAAGAATGAGCCTGACTGCAAATGAATCAGCACTCGCTCTCGCTGAGGACTTTCGCGCACGAGACGTTTAGAGTAAGCGCACAGAGAACTACAACGTCGCCGAGAGCACGGAAATGGCGGGGACCAAGAAGTCGAAAGTGGCAGCTGCCGGGGTGTGCAGCGTGAGCCTGTTGCTCACCTCATCGATGTGGGCGAACGATGCGCCTTGTGCGCCGACCGAGGCCAGCGCCGAGAGCGCGAGCATTTGCGTCTATAACGTCGGCAAGAAGCCTGCGTTTAGCACACTCAAGGTGGTCGTGAATGGGGCCATGCAAGGCAAGCTCGTGAACAAGCGGCCCTGGGTGATGGTCAACGTCCGTCCCGGCATCAATCTCGTAGGCATCGACATCGGCAATGCGCCGCACGCGCGGCGCAGGGTCGAGGCCCTCGCCGGGCAGGTGACGTACTTGCGCTACGCATCTACAGCCACCGCCAAAGCCGGTTTCTTCGACGTGACGCGCGAAGCGCAAACGCTGCTAGAAGAGGTGACAGCAGCCGATGCCCTCACCGATTTCGATCAGTTGCCTGGCAAACCGCGGTCCAAGCGCGGCCGGACGTGAGGATGCGCTAGCTCTTCTCCCAGCGCGATCCTTTCAGGGTCACGATCAGCGTTCCTGCATCCACGTAGTTCACCAGCTGCTTGGAGTCGGTCCCCGAGATCCAGTAACCCGTCGCGATATATGTTGTCTGTGCTCCCATCGAACTGCGCGACTCACCGCGTCCGAGCGACGCAGGATCGGGATACAGCACCAGGTAACGCTCGTCGGCATTCTCTTGATTGACGAACACATCCATGGACAACGAGTCGCCGCGGCTCTTGATGTCGGTGCTGCCGAGACTGCGACGCTGCATTTTTGTGGCGTCGAGCACATCCACGCGCGGCGCCAACACCGTTCCGCCAAGCAGGCTGCGGATGTTCACCACGTAAGGCTCCACAAACGGCGGCAGCTCGACCAGAACGGCAGGCAGACTGATGCCCTCGCTGGTGACCAGGCACTCGCTTTTCTTACCGAGGACGAACTTGCCTTTCTTCTTCTTGACGTGTTCTTCGAGCGCTACCGCCTTGAGGTCGGCGTTGCTTGCCGCGCATACGCGCGGCTCTTCCTTTTTCCCCGCGGCATGCGCGGCATTGCTCGCCAGGCACGCTGCTATCGCGAGTGTAATCGCGCGAATGAGGGGCCGTTCCAATGCAGCCATGTCGTGCCCCCAGGTCTACTTGAACTGTTTGGCCAGTTCGCTGGTTGCCGCCCGCACCGCCTGCTGAATTCCTGCGGTCACCCGCTGCGGATCCGCCTGCATCGCGTCGCGATCCTTGAAGCGGTATTCGTCCGACGGCTGTACGACGATCGCCTTGGTACCGGCTATCGCATTGTAGTGCACCTGATCCTGGAACAGCGTCGCACGGTCACTGACGCGCACCAGCTTCGCGGTCATGTGCACAGTCGGGACATAATCAGTGGTCGCACCGGCCGACATGTACCCGAAGTACGTGAGGAACACGTCGAGGCAAGCATCCGCGTCTGGCGTCGCCGGACAGGTGCTCAGGAATTTGGCCTGCTCTTTGGCAGGCCGCTCGCCAGAAACGGAACCCAGCGGCATCGAGACTTCGGAGAATGCCAGGGACAGTGAGTCCTGGATGTCTTTGCGATAGTCGTAATTGGACTGGGCGAAGATTTCCTGCAGTTCCTTGCTGGCGGCCGCTGCGCGACTCTCTTCGATGGCCGCACCGATCAAACCGAAGTTGCCGCCGACCGAGGCAAGAATGCGTACGGAAGGCGTCTTGGGAATGCCCATGGGCGCAAGGCTGACCGACTTAACGTTGCTGGCGGCCTTGTTGTAAGCCGTGGTCGGCAGGCTTTGACAGGCCGACAACCCCACTACACACGCCAATACGCTGAGAACACGAAGAACGCGAGCCATGCGTACACCTCCCGGTGCGATAACGGACAATCCGCTTATGCCTTGTTATGTCTGCCGCGCTTGTCTTCTAGGAATCGCGATCGGCGTCGGCACATATAGTCTCGCGCAGGTTGTGCAAAATTTGCAAGATAGCAACCCTCGATCATCCCGGACCTGATTGCCACCGGGATAGGGCGCTGGGTACCCTGATGCGCAAAGGAAACTCATGCCAGAACGCCCCCCGCTGTTATTGTTGCCCGGCCTGTTATGTGATCAGAGATTGTGGCGCGATCAAGCTCGTGATCTCGGCGACGTTGCCGAGACAAGCATCCCGGACCTCACCCTCGACGACAGTTTGAGTGCGATGGCCAGGCGCGTCCTCGACGCCGCCCCCCAGCGTTTCGCGTTGGCTGCGCTCTCGATGGGCGGTTATGTCGCGTTTGAAATCCTGCGTCAGCAGCCAGAGCGGGTGACGCGGCTTGCGCTGGTGGATACCAGCGCCGCGCTCGACTCGCCGCAACGAGTGACGCAACGACTCGCGGGCATCAAGTCGCTCAAGCACGGTCGCTTCTTCGGCGTCACGAGTCGCATGTTGCCGCAGCTGGTTCATGCCAAGCATGTGCACGGCCCGATCGGTGCAGAAGTGCAAGCCATGGCAAAGCGAGTCGGCGGCGACGCCTTCCTGCGTCAGCAGCATGCCATTCTGAATCGGCCCGACTCGCGCCCCTTGCTGGCGTCGATCAATGTTCCCACCCTGGTGGCTGTGGGCGACTCGGACATTCTCACGCCGCCGAGCGATGCCGAGGAAATGCACCGTCAGATCGCAGGCTCGACTTATTACGTGTTTGCTGCGTGCGGCCACCTGCCGCCGATGGAAGTACCCGAGGAGACGACACAGCTGCTGCGCCGCTGGCTGCTTGAATAAATTCCATAGCTGGCGACGGGTTGCCACCGTATAGCGTCGAGTCACGGGCCGGCGCATCATCGCCGGCATGACTCGCATCGCTGCACTCGTCGTCAGCCTGGTCAGTATCGTCGTGCTCGCCAGCTGCGCCACTGCGAAATCACCGCCGGCCGCGCCCCCGCACTTGCGTTTCCAAATCGACGAGGGGCGCAACATCAACAGCTTCCTGCGCGAAGGGGCCGTAGCTGCACACTTGTTGTTACGATCAGGCACGGATCCGCGCATCCTCGTCGCCTTCCCGGCCGGCAACAGCGGCGTCGGTCTCTGGTTCAACAAGAGCGATCGTCCGGTCGAGTGGACGCTCTCACAGTCGCCCACTGGGGTGAACGACAAAGACGCGCAAGGCAGACCGCTTCACGGCATCGAAGCGGAAGTCAGCGTCGATACGGGAACGCTCAACATCCACGAAGCGGTGCTGTCCTCAGTGCGAGTGCTGCGTGATTATCAGACGCTTGGCACAGTTCCGGATGGCATCGCGAGCGCCCCGAGCGTGACAGGCAATCGCATCGTCTGGGCACGATCCAGGCTCGATGGCGCGCCCGGGTATCGCCTGTCGATCGAAGCGCTCGACGGTGCACAAGTATCGAAGGAAGCCATTACCAGCGCCGACGGCAAGCTGCGCCTGAAGGTCGTCGCGTTGACCGGCGAGACGCCTCTCACGCCGATCGACAATACATCGCTACTAACCGCAACCGCCGCACGCGACGCACGCGCTCGCGATGTGCTCACCTTTCTGAGCTATCGCGAAAAATATCTGGCCGGCTCGTGGCGCTTCGATACGTACTTCGGCCGCGACACCATGATGTCACTGACCCTGCTCACGCCAGTCTTGCAGCACCTGGCCATCGAGAGTGGCATCGGATCGGTGCTCACTCGGCTCGCGCCGAATGGCGAAGTCGCACACGAAGAGGACATTGGGGAGTTCGCCGTGCTGCGCAACTCCAAAGAAGGCCGCGGAGCAGTCGATACGCCGATCTACGACTATGGAATGATCGATGACGACTTCATGCTCGCGCCGCTCACCGCCAGTTGGCTACTGGATAACGATGGCCGGTCCCGTGCAGCAAAATTCTTCGCGGAGAAGAACGCCGCGGGCCAACGACGAGGCGATGCGCTCGTCAAGAACTTGATCTGGATCGTGGAACGCACGGCTGCGTTCGCCTCCGATCCCAAACCAGCAAACCTCGTTGGCCTCAAAGAAGACCGCATGACGGGGCAATGGCGGGACAGCGAGGAAGGCCTCGGGCGCGGGCGTTACGCGTATGACGTGAATGCCGTCTTCGTCCCCGCGGCGCTCGAAGCCATCGATCGGCTCGTGAAAAGCGGCTTGATCGACGCCTATCTCTCGGACACCCAACGTCGCACGCTGCAAAAGGCTCGCGATCAACATGACGTATGGTCACGCAGGGCACCCCCGATGTTCGTCGTCACCGTTCCCGCGAAACAGGCGCAGGATCAGGTGGCCGCTTATGCCGTCGCCATCGGCGTAGATCCGAGAGAACCGCTAGCCACACTCGACAGTGGCCTGCGCGGCCAATCGCTGACGTTCAACGCACTGTCACTGGACGGGAACGGCAAGCCGATTCCCATCATGCATTCCGACGACGGGTTCGCCCTGTTGTTCACCCAGCCAACGCCCGCACAGCTGCAACGTTCGATCGACGCCATCATGCGTCCGTTCCCTGCGGGATTGATGACACCCGTCGGCTTGCTGGTCGCCAATCCGGCGTTTACCGATAGAGCAACGCAGTCTCGGTTCGGCAACGACGCTTATCACGGCACGGTGGTCTGGTCGTGGCAGCAAGCGGTACTTGCGGCGGGGCTCAGTCGTCAGCTCGCGCGAACCGACCTGTCCGCGGAACTTCGCTCGCGATTGCGGATAGCAAAGGCTCAGCTATGGAAGGCGATCGATGCAACCAACGCGCTGCGCTCGTCGGAGCTGTGGTCGTGGTCGTTTGCGAGTGGTCAGTATCGTCCCGAAGCGTTCGGACAGCACAACACGCATGCGGACGAATCGAACGCGGCTCAGCTGTGGAGCACGGTGTTTCTCTCGTTCCAGAACGGAGAATGGCGGGGCGCGCAGCCCGCTAAATGATCTACTGATTCGTCGTCGAGCCGGCCGCGGCGCGCCGGCGTGAAATCACGACCGGCACGAGCGACGCAAGCAACAGGAAACCGATCACTGCCCAGGCGGGCGGCAACCAGGATTGATCGTCGGCCGCCGCTTCCTTCTCGATGAGCTGCGGGCGGGCGTTAGCGACCGCTTCGATCTCGACATCCACGCCGTGGCCTTCGGCGGCGTACGCGGAAATCCGATAGCGATGACCTTGGGTTACCGGGAAGCTGAACTTGCCGGCGTCGTCGGTATCCGCCGTAGCGGCGACAGCATTTGCAGTGGAGAGGTCGAGCAGTTCGACAGGCTCACGCACGGCCAGCTCACCGTTCGAGTAATACACCGTGCCTTCGATGTGATCGCCCACGTGCTTGGCGTCGAGCAAAAGACCGTGCGCGGCCGCCAGGCCTGGCAGCAGGAACACCAGGCAAGCCAACGTGCGCAGTCGTGCGATGAACTGCATGGCCTTACTTCGCATCGAACCCGAAGGAATATTCATAGCTCAGCTCCGTGTATTTGGGATTGCCGGTGACGGCAATACGCTTGCCCGCCCACAGCCTGTTGAAACCTTGCTTCGGCACGAAGGCCGCGACGCCGTCGGCATCGGTAACCGGATCCGCCGCCGTACCTTCCTCACCGTGGCCGAGCTTCACACCGGCGACCGGCTTGCCATCCTGAAGCACACGAACGCGGAACGGCTGATCGGCCACCGGCTGCTGCGCCGACAGGGGAACGACTTCGAACGGCTGACCCAGCGTCTTGGTCACCAGGGGCGCCCAATCCAACACAGTCTTGTGATACTTGACCGCATAGGTTGCGCGTGTCGCGCCGGGCACTTCATTCATCGGCTTCTCGACGCTCGGGCCCGTCGCTGGGCGCGCGTGAATGCCGTTGTCGAAGTGCATCGAGATCAAAGCGGGCACGCCCTCGACATGCAAGCGCACGCCGTCATCGGTCACATCCCGGCTCAGGCCCAGCTTCTTGCCTTGCTTGTCGACCGCTTCGACCTGCTTGATCTTCTGCGGCTGGTAGGTCTCGAGCTTGCCGGCGTGTCCGCCAAAGAAAACCTGGTAGTCACCCTGATTCTGCGGCACGGGCTCGAGCCATACCGTGTGTGCCATGACGCCCGATGCGCAGCACGTGAGCATCGCGGAAAGAATCAACTGACGTGATCTGCTGAACATATCAATGTCCCATTAGAAATCGAACTGGATGCCGGCGCGCACGGTGCGCGGCGCGCCTGGAGCGAACAAGAGCTGACCGCCGATGATCGAAACCGACGTCGCGTACTTCTCGTCCGTCACGTTGTCGAGCCGCGCGTAGACGCGATACTTGCGGTCGCCGCGGTTTGTGTATGAGACGGCGATGTCGAGCAGATCGTAGCTTTCTGCCTGTAGCGTGTTCAGCGCGTCGACGTCGTACTCGCCGACGTAGCGCCAGAAAGCGTTGATGCTCCAGTCCGCTGACGGACGGAAGGATGCTTCGAGGTTGCCGGAATTCGCAGGCACGCCCGCCACAGCCAAGCCCAACAATCGGGCATCCGCGTTCTGCTGCACTTTCGTATCAGTGATGCCATAGACGGCGCTCAGTTCGAAGCTCTCGACGGGCTTCCATCTCGCGCTCGCTTCGATGCCTTCGCGCAGGGTCGCGCCGAAATTCTCATAGACGCCCGGCGCGACCGTGCGCACTTCGCCCGTCGACTTCAAGCGATAACCCGCGACGTCGAACTCAAATGCCGCTGCGGCGACGCGCATGCCGACCTCGGTCTGACGGAACACGTTCTCGTTGAGCGGCTGACCGCCGATCGCATACTTCACGAAGCCGTTCGCCAGCGCGAAACCTTCGGCCCAGCTGGCACGCAACTGCAACCAATCGGTTACCTGCGACTGCAAGCCCACCTTCGGGCTCACGTGATCGGCCTTGTTGAGCGCGCCGCACGGATCAGTGCCTGTCTCCGAGGCGCGCAGCTCACAGCCACCGGTGAAGCGATCGGCACGTAAACCCAGCGATAGCTGTGCGAGTGGATGCACGTTCGCTCTCACCTCGCTGAACGCCGAGACGCTGTTGAGCTCGGTCTCGCGATCGGACTGTGCCGGCAGCACACGGCGACGATGATCCAGGCCGTCGAAGAACTTGTACTCGGTGGCCTCGCGGAACGTCTCGACTCCCGCGATGTAACTCACCGGAATGGAGGCCAGAGCCGTCACGCCATTCAGGCTGGTGCCGGCGCCATAGACGCTGCGGTCGTAGGTTTCTTCGCGCTGACGCCACGTCGTCGCGCTGACGGGCCGCGAGAACCAGCGAGTGAAGTCCTGCTGAGTCGTGTACGCGAACGTCAGCAGCTTCAGCTCATCGTTGATCTGATAGTTCACGTCGCCGCGGACGGTCAGGAATTCTTTGTCCGCGCCGTCGTTCTGAGTGTTTGGATCGATGCCACGAGGATTCGACCGGAACTGAGCCGCAGTAAGGTACGAGGCGGAATCACTCTCCGACTGCAGATAGCGCGTCGACACAGCGACCTGCAAATCTGGTGTCACCCGCGCCGACCAGCGACCAGCGAACGTGCCACGTTCGGTCTTGCTCTGCGGCCGATAATTGTCGGTGCGAAACAGCTGTCCTGCGAGATTGACCTGCTGCGTCTCGCCGAGCTTCGCGCCATAGGCGGCCTGCAGATCGACAGTGTCGTATGACGCAAGCGAGAAATCCGCCTCGGCATAGTCTCCGCTCTTGCGTGTCTGAATGTCGACCAGACCACCGCGATTGTAGTTGCCGTACAGCGCCGACACAGGGCCTTTGAACACAGTGAACGACTCGATCTCCAGCGGCACGACCGTGTTCAGGTCGACGTAGCCATCGGCGTGCGACATGGCTTCATTGAGTGGGATGCCATCGATGACGGCGCCAAGATCGCCGCCGTGCCCGCCGTTGCCGAAGCCGCGAATCACAATATTGCTCGCGACCGAGCCGAGCTGCAGATCGCGCACGATCATGCCCGGGACGAAGCGGAACAGCTCATCGACGTCAGCGAACGCTTGCTCACGGATGGCCGTCGTATCCAGCACCGTCGCGCTGTACGCCGATTCACTGGAGCGCAGCAGCTGCCCCTTGACGACCACTTCATCGATGGCGGCCTCAGCCGGCAGCATTTCCGCCACCGCGCCGAACGATAGCGATCCTAGCGCGCAGGCTACCGCCCATCGCAATACGTTATTCGACATAGACATCGCCACGACCGTTCTCCATCACGACGGGTAGGAAACACCTTCAGACACTGCGATCACATCCTGCGACGATGTGACATAGCCATGAACTTGCATCACCAACAACACCGCGCTCGCTGCGATCAAAGCGCCGTTGGTCGCGCGCGTGATTGCCGGGAAGGCAGTGCTCGTGCGCCAGATCTTGACGACCGCAGTCATCAACACGAGCGCGGCGATCTGACCGAATTCGACGCCGACATTGAACGCGATGATCTTGGTCACCAGCTCCGGATCTTTCGCCAGCGTCATCTGCTGCAAGCGGGTCGACAGGCCGAAGCCATGGATCAAGCCGAACACGAACACCATGAACAGCAGATTCGGCGCCGGGCGGCCGAACCAGCGACGAAACAAGTCGAGATTCTCGAACGCTTTGTAAGTCACGGTCAGCGCGATGACCGCGTCGACCAGATACGGATTGGCCGTGATGCCCGCGAGCGTCGCGAACAACAGCGTGATCGTGTGGCCTGCCGTGAACGCCGTGATGAACACGACGATCTGACTGAAGCGCGTCAGAAACAGCATCACGCCCAGCAAGAACAGCAGATGATCGTAGCCAGTGAGCATGTGCTCGGCGCCGATCCATGCGGCATCGGAGAAACCGCCGATCAACATGCGCTGCTGCGCCTGTTCACTGACCGAGTGCGCCATCGCGGTGGCAGCGGCGAGCATCATGCCCACCGCGCCGCTCACAACACACAACAACCTTGAAAATCGACTTCTCACCGCGCCTCACGCCCTTTGTCGAGTTATTCGCATCGAACCGTCCGGGGCGCGAGCAGGTGTATGATGATTTCTGAATATTTCACACTTGTTTCAGAGCGCCAAATTTTTCTGCCGCTGCATGACGCACGCGAATGCGTGTATGCCATTGAGTTATGCTGCCGGCCTCGCACCCGAGCACAGCCATGCGACGACTCACCATTTCCATCGACGACGATCTTGCCGACACTTTCGATCGATTCATGCAGCAGAAGGGTTATCAGAACCGGTCCGAAGCCTTTCGCGATCTGTTGCGCGGAGAGTTGGACCGAGACAGTCTGAATCACGGCGGTGCGCACCATTGTGTGGCAGCGCTGAGTTACGTCTACAACCACCATGAGCGTCAGCTCGCTGGCCGGCTCGCGCAGATTCAGCACGATCATCACGACGTGACGGTCTCGACCATGCACGCGCATCTCGATCACGACAATTGCATCGAGACCATGATCCTGCGCGGCCATACGCAAGAGGTGGTGCAGTTCGCCGAAGCGCTGATCGCCGAGAAAGGCGTGCGCCATGGCAAGTTCAACGTCATTCCGGTGGAGTCGGAGTCCAACGGCCGGGCGCACCACTCCCATCACCACGTCCACTTGCGACCGCACCGCTGAAGCCGCGATTATCATGCTGGGCAGGACGCCCTAATGCAGCGGGCACATGGACGTGCAGGAGCTGCCGCCCCGTTTCGTGGAGATGACCGATGCGATCCAAGTTGTTCACGCCCGCCCAGGTCGGCCCGCTCACGCTCGCCAACCGCATCGTGATCGCGCCCATGTGCCAGTATTCGGCCGACAATGGCTGCATGACCGATTGGCACGTGATTCATCTCGGACAGCTGGCGCTGTCGGGTGCCGGGCTGCTGACCATCGAAGCCACGGCCGTCAAACCCGAAGGCCGAATCACTTATGCCGACGTGGGGCTGTACTCGGACGAAACCGAGAGCGCGATGCGACGGGTCGTGGAGTCGGTGCGCCGCTGGTCGGATATGCCGATCGCGATTCAGCTCGCACACGCCGGTCGCAAGGCGTCCACCGATTTGCCTTGGAAAGGCGGCGCTCAACTCGCACCCACTCACGCGCATGGCTGGCAAACTGAAGCGCCCTCCGCCCTTGCCTTCCACGACAGCGAAAATGCGCCCGTCGCTTTGGATCGCGATGGATTGAAAGGCGTCCGCGATGCCTTCGTCGCATCTGCACGCCGCGCCGTGAACATCGGCCTCGATGCGATCCAGCTACACGGTGCGCACGGCTACTTGCTGCATCAGTTTCTGTCGCCGCTGTCGAATCGACGCACGGACGAATACGGCGGCTCGCTCGAGAATCGCATGCGCTTTCCGCTCGAAGTGTTCGACGCCGTCCGCGCCGTCGTGCCTGCCGACAAACCGGTCAGCATTCGAGTCTCGGGAACGGATTGGGCACCCGGCGGCTGGGACATCGAACAGACCGTCGAATTCGCGCGAGCCCTGGATGCGCGCGGCTGCAATGCCATCCATGTTTCCAGCGGTGGGCTGACACCGGCGCAGAAGATCGGGGTCGGGCCCGGCTATCAAGTGCCACTGGCACGAGCAGTCAAGGCAGCGGTAAAGATGCCCGTGATCGCCGTTGGCTTGATCAGCGATTTCGAGCACGCCGAATCCGTGCTCGTGGCTGGCGATGCAGATTTCATCGCGCTCGCGCGAGCCATGCTCTACAACCCGCGCTGGCCGTGGCATGCCGCAGCTCATTTTGGCGCGCATGTGAAAGCGCCCGATCAGTATTTGCGCTCTCAGCCGGCGCGATTTCGCGGTTTATTCGATGTGCGTGCGGACGACTGACTGAGCTCAGGGGCCCGACCTTGCCGACGTTACAGCGAACGTTGGGCCCTGATGTTCTCTGCTTGCTCCGGGTGCAGCTCTTGCATGAGCGCGTCCAACTTCTCTCGCTGCTTGGTATCGACGTAGAAGCGAACTACGCGGCTGCGCGCCAACTCGCGCGTGGCCGAATCGACTCCGTCAGCGGCGACCAGGATGCGATAGCTGTCGACGAGTTTCCGTTCGGCTTCCCGGAGTTTCCCTTCCTTGTGCAAGACCTCACCAAGTGCACTGGTCGATCGCGCTACTCGCCATTCGGGTGCCCCGGTACGCGCCCAGCGATTTGCCGCCGCCGTGAAATGCGCTTCGGCATCGGCAAGCTTGCCCGTTGCCGCCAGGACCTCTCCAAGATAATGCTCAGCGGACGCGACGTATTGATGGTCGGGGGGCAGACTCTTGCCAAACAATTCGAGTGTGTCGCGCAGCACTGGCTCGGCTTCGTCGAACCTCGATTGCCGTATCAACACCGTGCCCAGCATCGTTTCCAGAAATCCTATCTTCGCGTACGCCGTACTGTTCGCATTCTGATGGATCGCAATCGCCTCTCGGACCAGTTTCTCGGCTTCTGCAGTATTGCCTTGCGCCAGGCGCACTTGAGCCAGCGACGAAATGGTTTCTGCCACCGCCGGATTGGATTTGAACAGCGCTCGCTGAGTCGCTAGGGTGCGCTCATAAATCGGCGCGGCCGCGGCGAGTTTGCCCTGGTACAACAGCGTCTCGGCAAGCACGAAGTCCGCCTTGACCCGATCGGGATGGCGCACATCGACGGTTTCATAGATCCCGACCGCCTCGCGTGCGACGGCTTCCGCTCGAGCATAGTCGTCCAGCCAGGTATAGAGATTGGCCTGTTCGCTCAGAATGCTGGCGATCTCCGGATCTCGCGCGCCCTTCACACGGCGCATCAGCTCCAGTGCCGAATTGAATGCGGCCAGTGCCTCGACGGGGCGACTGCGCATCGTTTCGAGCCGACCGATCTCCGCCAACAGCTTCGCTCTGGCCTCTTCGTCGGTCTCGCCGAGGCTCGCCATCATCTCTTGCGCCTGGCTGAAGTGCTCATCGGATTGTTGCGCGAGTCCGGCATCCCGCTCGGCCACCGCAAGCTCGATCAGGGTCGTCAATACCTTCGGACTCTGGCCCGCGGACTCACGCCGCAGTCGCAGCGCCTTCTCGAGCTGATCGACAGCTTCGTTGGGCTCGCCCAGACGCCGGTACGCGACGCCCATGTTCACGTGCAGCTCCGAGCGCACCGCTGGATTTACGTTCGGATCTGCGTCGATCACCAGCTTGGCCTGATCGAGCAGCTCGCGGGCCGACATCTCGCGGCCGAAATTCACATAGGGGTTGGCCGCGGCAAAAATGTCGCGAAAGTGCCCGGATACCCGTTCCTGCGTTTCTTTTTCCTGTGTCATCAGCTCCAGCGCGACCTGAGTTTTGGCGCGCTGGATAGCCACGGTAATGAGCGAGCCCACGACGAACGCCGCCACGACGGCACCCGCCGAGACAGTCAGCCAGTTGCGCCTGACGAAGCGAGACGAGTAGTAGACCCAGTTTCCCTGGCGCGCCTGGACCGGCTCGTTCGCCAGGTGGTGGCGAATGTCCCCGATGAACTGATCGATCGAGCTGTAGCGATGCTGCGGCTCTTTGCGCATCGCGCGCATGATGATGGCATCGAGATCGCCAACGAGAGCGCGTTCCAGCTTGTCTGGTGTCGTGCCACGAGCGTTGGCCAGAACGGAGATGGAGGGTTCATCGCCTTTCGGGCCAGCGCGCAGTGCTGCCTGCAGTGCGGCGCTTGGACGCATTGGATCGGTAACGCAGATCGCGCGTTCCAGCTCCAACTGACTGGCCGCGGAGGATGACAATGTGTACGGGCGCAGTCCCGTGAGCAGTTGATAGAGAACGACGCCCAGTGAATAAACATCGCTCGCAGTAGTCACCGGTCTGCCAAGAATCTGCTCGGGACTCGCGTACTCGGGGGTGAGCAGACGGTCGTTCATGCGCGTCAGATCCGACGGCTTGGTGACATCGCTCGCGTCCAGCAGCTTGGCAATGCCAAAGTCGAGCAGCTTGGGCACGCCCTCGCCTGTCACCAGAATGTTTGCAGGCTTGAGATCGCGATGCACGATCAGGTTTTGATGCGCGTACTGTGCCGCGGCGCAGACCTGGAGAAACAACTCGAGTCGCTCACGCAAGCTCAGCTGCCGCTCATCGCAGAACCGATCCATGGGCTCGCCATGGATGTATTCCATTACCAGATAGGGCTGATGCCCCTCGGTCTCGCCGGCATCCAGCAACCGTGCAATGTTGGGATGGTTGAGGCTGGCAAGAATCTGCCGCTCGGCACGAAAGCGCAGCCCGAAGGAAGTTGCGGCACTCTCATCGATGATCTTGATCGCGACCTGCGCCGAATATTGCTTATCCGCGCGCTCCGCCAGATAGACAGTGCCCGACCCGCCGCGGCCGAGTACCGAAACTATCTTGTAGCGATCGGCGATGACGCGACCCAGCAGGCTCGGACGGTGTGCCTGACTGGTGCGTAAGAACGCATCGGCGACTGCCCGCGAAATCGGGCCGCTCGTGACCGACTCAGGATAGACAGCGAGCAGCCCAAGGGCTTCCTCCAGCTCCTCTGGCTCGGCGATCTGCTCTCGAAGGTAAGTCTCCCTATCCTGAGGGAGAAGCTGCATTGCTTCTTCGAGAACCGTCGCTATCCGCGATAGGTGCCGCTCACCAGCGGCTCTCGGAAATGTCATTAGACAAGCATTGATTGCTACAAAACGTCAGTGGCACGTAAGGCAGGTGATGTGCAGTGGCACACCGAGGCCAGCGCGATTCAACAACTCAAAACGACGCGTACCTCGCCTACGAGGCTAATTCTCCTTACTAATTAGGACGGTTGCGTGTCGGACGTCGAGTTTTTGACGTTCTCGTTTTCGCGCCAACCACTTAAGGCGGCAGAACCTACGCCTGCCTAAGCAATACCCTGATTTTTCGCACTATCTAACATAATTGCACCGAACAGGTGTGATGAAGATCACAATCGCTTATCGCTTATGTCTATGATTGACTCCGTTCGAGCGGGTGCTTACTAAATTTTTTCGGGAGCGACGTTGATATGCGTAGCAGAATCCTCCAGGCGTTTGTTTTCTCCTCCATCCTGCTGGCAGGCGCCGCTTCGGCGGATGGCATCGTTGGCGGTAAGCGCCCGCTGCTCGCAGACGGCATCGTGGGCGGCAAGCGCCCCCTGATCGTGGAGCAGCAGCTGGCGGATGGCATCGTTGGCGGCAAGCGACCCCTGCTCGCAGACGGCATCGTGGGCGGCAAGCGCCCGCTGCTTGCAGACGGCATCGTTGGCGGCAAGCGACCCCTGCTCGCGGACGGCATCGTGGGCGGTAAGCGCCCGCTGCTCGCGGACGGCATCGTTGGCGGCAAGCGTCCCCTGATCGTCGAACAGCTGGCCGACGGCATCGTTGGCGGCAAGCGTCCTCTGATCGTGGAACAGCTGGCCGACGGCATCGTTGGCGGCAAGCGCCCCCTGATCGTGGAGCAGCTGGCCGATGGCATCGTGGGTGGCAAGCGCCCCCTCCTGAACCTCGCCTAATCAGCCGCCAACCCGGAGAAATCACATGAAACGTTTCTATTTTGTCTGTGTTGCGATCGGCCTGATGTCCACTGCCGGGGCTGGCATTGTCGCAGCGGGAACCAGCGACACCTCCAAACTCGACACAGCAGCGACCTACCAGTCGGCTGCCTTGGAGCAGTTGAAGGCGCAGGCGTCTTCCACGAACACCACGTGGCAACGCCCGCTTTAAAGTCCGACCCAGCTCGCCGCAGCAAGCGAGCAAGACTTTAAGTAAACAAAAGGCGCGTGGCTCTGGTGCCAAACCAGTAGCCACGCGCCTTTTCAATTACCGCCGGGTATCCGAGCCACCGCAGCTTGAGAATGGGCAGCTGCGGCACCCGCCCATCCCGGTTTGTAAATTTTTCCCAAACCCGCCGGCTGCCGTCGAGCCCTCAGCGCTTGCCTTGCTGGCGCTCGATCTCAGCTCGCAGCTCCTCTCCCTTGGCGCGCAGCTCCGGCGTGAACTCGGGGCCGAAATCCTCCATTTCGTACAGCGGCCGGATCTCGATCTCGGTGTCTTCGCCAGGCATGGGATGCGGGCAGCGGCGGACCCATTCGATGGCCTCGTCCATGGACTTCACCTGCCAGACCCAGTAGCCGGCGATCACTTCCTTGGTCTCGGCGAACGGTCCGTCGATCACCAGCCGCTTGTCGCCGGAGAAACGCACGCGCTTGCCCTTGCTGGTCGGCTGCAAGCCGTCGCCACCCAGCATGATGCCGGCCTGGACCAGCGCTTCATTGAATTTGGTCATGTCGGCGGCCAGCTGCTCGGTAGGCGCCGCGCCGGCTTCGGAGTTCTTGGTTGCCTTGATCATTACCATGACGCGCATCGGTCGTGCTCCTGTGAGTGCCTGTGATCTGACTGGAAGACGATCGTGCCGCCGCCGACCCGACACTTCGATGCGGACTTTGGGGCGTTGCGCGGTCGGCGGATCAGCCGGGGGCCCAGGGGCGCAGCTCTTCGAGGCGCTGCCTGACGTACGCCATGACTTGCCGGCGCTTTTCCGGCCCACGCTTGCCGTCGTCGCCGCCGCCGGCATCACCGAAGAAGGCGGGCATGCGGTCCTCGATGCGCTCATAAATGCCGCGCCACAGTTTCTTCAGGCCATGGACCGACACGTCGAGCAGCGGCATCAATGCCTCGTCCGATTCGTCGAACAGCGCAAACCACAGCAAGCGCCGCTGCGAGGCAGAGAAACAAAACAGCGGCGGCTGATGCTCGAAGCTGTTGCGAGTCGGCGGACCGGGCTGCTGCTGCCACGCCTCTGCGCGGGTCAGCCCGAAGTACGCCGGCCGGACCTCGAGCGGCAGAGGCGTGAGCTCCGCTTCGTTTACAAAGCGACGACGAAGAAATCCCGAGGGCACGGCCGCGTATTGATCGGCCGCGTTCGTTTCATAGTAGATGGCGCGCAGGTTGTAGCCATCATGAAAGGTCCGGTAAGTGTCGTTGGCCACCGCGATCAGGCTGTGGCCATAGGGACTGCCGGGCCCGTACTGACGCGCCGAGAAGTGCATGATCAACATGGTCAGCTCGCCGGCCGCGTTCTCCTGTCCGATCTCGCGATCGGTCATCGGCCGGAAGCGCCCGTCCAGCAACGATTGATAGACGCGGCGGGTAACAAAAGCCTCGGGCTGCCGATCGAGCTGCAACTCGCCAACCAGCGGCTTGGGAAGGATGAGGGTGACGCCCCACCCCTGGATGCGCTCGGCCGGTAGCGCCATGTCTTCGACGATGGCGCTGATCATGGAGGGCTCGTCGACGAGTTGCTGCCACAAGCGGGGTAAGGCCTGCTTCTGCTCCGCGCTGAGACCCAGCCACGGCGGCAACAGGTTCATGCATTCGTCCAGGTCGCGTCGCGTGACCGGCCGATAGCGCAGGCGGGCAATACGGCGGGGATTGTGGAGCGGCGGCGCTGACATCGAAGCAAAGTTTAGCCGAACGCCGCGCCTGGGCGGCACCGATCTGGCATAGGAGTTCGTCTATCGGCGCCATGGGATCAATCGATTTCTGTAATGACCGGCCAGCGCGTACCTTGCCTGCGTCCACTCACAAGAAGCAGGTGCCGCTCCATGAGCAAGCCAGAGATCAAATCCGCGCCTCCCGCCACGCTCACCACCAGCGCCGGCAATCCGATCAGCGACAATCAGAATTCGCTGAGCGCCGGCGCACACGGCCCGCTGCTCCTGCAGGACTACCAATTGATCGAGAAGCTCGCCCATCAAAATCGCGAGCGCATTCCCGAGCGCGTCGTACACGCCAAGGGCTGGGGTGCTCATGGCACGCTGACCGTGACAGGTGATATCTCCGCTTACACCAAAGCAAAGGTGTTACAGCCTGGCGCGAAAACCGATCTGATCCTGCGGTTCTCGACGGTCGCCGGCGAACTCGGCGCCGCGGATGCGGAACGTGACGTGCGCGGCTTCGCGCTGAAGTTCTACACGCCCGAAGGCAACTGGGATCTGGTTGGTAACAACACGCCGGTGTTCTTCATTCGCGATCCGCTCAAATTCCCGGATTTCATTCGCACGCAGAAGCGTCATCCGCGCACCAACCTGCGGTCGCCCACGGCGCAATGGGATTTCTGGTCGCTGTCGCCCGAAAGCCTGCATCAGATCACGATTTTGTTTTCCGATCGCGGCCTGCCGACCGACGTGCGTCATATGAATGGCTATGGCTCGCACACCTACAGCTTGATTAACGCTGCGGGCGAGCGCTTCTGGGTGAAGTTCCACTTCAAGACCCAACAAGGCCACCGTCACTGGACCAACGCCGAAGCGGCGCAGGTGGTCGGCCGCACTCGCGAGAGCACGCAGGAAGATTTGTTTGCCGCCATCGACAAGGGCGATTTCCCGCGCTGGACCCTGCAGGTGCAAATCATGACCGAAGCGCAGGCAACCGCGTGGTCGGAAGATACCGGGCTGAACCCGTTCGACCTCACCAAGGTGTGGCCGCATCGTGACTTCCCGCTGATCGAGGTCGGCGTGCTCGAGCTCAATCGCAATCCGAGCAATTACTTCGCGGAAATCGAGCAGGTGGCGATGTCACCTTCGAACATCGTGCCGGGCGTCGGCTTCTCGCCCGACCGTGTGTTGCAGGCTCGAATCTTCAGCTACGCCGATGCGCATCGTTATCGCCTGGGCACGCATTACGAAGCGTTGCCGGTGAACGCACCGAAGTGTCCGGTGCATCACTATCACAAGGATGGCTCGATGCGGTTCTTCCAGAACGACACCGGCAATGCCGATGCGTACTACGAGCCGAACTCGTTCAACGGCCCGAAGCAGGATCCGCGCTTCGCCGAACCGCCCTTGCCGCTGCATGGCTCGGCTGATCGTTACGATCATCGTTCGGGGAACGACGACTTCACTCAGCCCGGCAATCTGTTCCGTCTGTTCGACGCGGCACAGAAGCAGCGCTTGTTCGACAACATCGCTGCGGCCATGCAAGGCGTACCGGAATCGATCGTCCGTCGACAGCTCGCGCTGTTCACGAAGTGCGATCCCGAATACGGCGCAGGTGTGCGTCGCGCGCTGCAGCTCGACCCGGTCGGCGACGATCGGATCAAGGGCACCAGCGCTACCGACGAAGCAACGCAGACCGGCTCCATTCCTGCATAGATTTCCTCGCTCCTCCTCCCTGCACTCGCCCCGCATACGCGGGGCATTTTTTTGCGCGGCTGTTCCGAACTCGATGCCCGCGAGGACTGTTGTAGCATAGGGCCTGTTTTTCGCTCAGGTGCAAAGTTCCCATGAAGCAGGTCACCTCACAGGATGTACAACTTCGAGTCGAGCACACGCCGCGACCCGGTGCGCCGGCGCTGCTGCTGTTGAATGCTCTGGGGACTTCGCTAGAGATGTGGGATGAGCAATTCGAAGCGTTGAGCGAGCGCTTCGAGCTGATCCGCTTCGATGCGCGCGGCCATGGCAAATCTACAATCGGCACTCACACAGAGGCGACCCTGGATTTGCTGGCGACCGATGCGCTGAATGTGCTCGAAGCATGCGGAGTCGCGCGCGCTCATCTTTGCGGCGTGTCCTTAGGCGGAATGATTGCGATGCATATCGCGACCAAGTGGCCGGACTGCGTGCTCAAGGCAGCGTTCTGTAATACCTCGCCCCACATGCCGCCGCGCGAAACGTGGGACGCGAGGATTCAATCTGTGCTGGCACAAGGCACGGCGCCGTTGACCGAAGGCATTTTGGGGCGATGGTTCACGCCGCAGTTTCATCAAGCGCATCCCGAGCAGATCCAGAAGATCCGCACCCTCCTGCTGGAGACTTCACCGCAAGGTTATGCAGCCTGTTGTGCGGCCATTCGCGAGATGGATCAGCGGGAATCGATCAAGAGCATTACCGCGAAAACACTGGTGATCGGCGGCACGCATGACGTGGGGACCACGCCCGCTCAAGCGGAGTCCATTGCGAACGCCATTCCCGAAGCGAAGCTCGTGTTGTTGGAAGCGGCGCACTTATCGAATATCGAGCGTGCCAGCGAGTTCAATGCCACCTTGATCGAGTTCCTGCAAGGCGAGCTGGCGCCGCCCGTGACGCAGGCTTAGCAGTTCAGGCAGCGCCCAGCTTTTGCAGCAGCTCCGCGCGCTGCTGCGGGCTGATCTCATAGCAACCGAACAGGTCGGCCAGCCACATGCCGTCGGCGACCAGCCGCAGATGCAGCTCGTCGAGCGAGCTTTCGCCTGACAGCGGTTCGGGCTGCGACAGATGCAACCGAGCCCGCACGCGCCCTGCCAGCTCGGGCTGCGCCGTGCAGATAATGGTCAGCGCTTTGAACACCTGCTGATCTTTGGGCAGCTGGCCCATACGCGACACGACCTGCAGATACGCCTTCGCGAGACTGCCGCCCGCAGCCTGACGTTCGACTTCGACCTGTAGCTGCTCGGCCAGGTAGTCGGCGAGCGCCTCGAGCAGGGAGTTCTTCGAGTCGAAGTAATACAGCAACCCACCCTTGCTGACATGCGCGGCGTCGGCGACCGCGTCCAGCGTCAAGGCGGCGGTACCTTTCTTCAGCACCAGGGTCCCGGCGGCATCCAACAATTGTTGCCGCCTGTGGCCCGCGGCTCGGGCGCGAATCGAGGGAATGGTGGACATGCGAACTAAAGTTGCGACGGGAATCCTGCTTATCAAGACGCAGGCGCGGCCTGCAGGCAAATGCCTAAGGGCTCGCGCCAATCTCCCAGATAGCGAATTAGACCCGCCGTGCCCGTCGCAGTTCCGCCTCAGGCCGGCACAGCGACCGCTGTCCCCGCGGCCTCATGCTTTGTACCTTCCTGGTGCGCCTCATGCTTGCGATGGTCCGCAGCGATGAGCGTGTAGAACACCGGCACCACGAACAATGTAAACAGCGTGCCGACGATCATGCCCGTCACCAACACGATGCCAATGCTATTGCGCGCCTCGGCACCGGGCCCCGACACCAACACGAGCGGGAAGTGGCCAAACACCGTGGCTGCGGAGGTCATGAGCACCGGACGTAGCCGGGTCAGCGATGCCTCACGCAAGGCCGCGATCTTTTCTACGCCTCGCTCCTGCAGAGTATTCGCGAATTCGACGATGAGGATGCCGTTCTTCGCGATCAGGCCGACCAGCGTAATCAAGCCCACTTGCGAGTAGATGTTGATGGTCGTCATGTCCAGGAACGTGAACACCAGCGCCCCCGAGATCGCGAGCGGCACCGAGCCGAGCAACACGATCAATGGATCGCGGAAGCTCTGGAACTGCGCGGCGAGCACGAGATAGATCAGGATCAGCGCGAAGCCGAGCGTTGCGGTCAATGCAGTGCCTTCATGACGAATCTGACGCGACTCACCGGCGTAGTCGATCAACACATTGTCGCCGCCCACCTGCTTCGCCGCGCGTTCCAACACACGTAAGCCTTCTTCCTTGGTCACGCCAGGCTGCACGCCACCGAAGATGCGCGCCGAGTTACGTTGTGCGAATCGATTCAACGTGCGCGGCCCGGTCTCCGACTCGATGTGCATGAACGTGGACACCGGCACCAGCGCGCCACTCGGCGTCTTGATCTTCAGATCGAGCAATGGATCGAGCGTGGCGCGATCCTTGTCGCCGATCTGCGGGATCACCTTGTAGCTGCGATCGAAGTAGTTGAAGCGATTGACGTATGCGCCGCCCAACAACGTGCCCAGCTCGCGCCCGACGCCGGCCAGATCCAGCCCCAGATCGGCGAGGCGCTCGCGATCGAGCACGACGCGCGCCTGTGGCAGATCGATCTTCAGATCCGTGTCGACATACAGGAACTTGCCGCTCGCCCAGCCGGCGTCGAGCACGGCCTGCGTGGTCGCAAGCAACTCTTCGATCGAGTGCTCGTTCTGCACGATCATCTCAACGTCGTATTGGCCCGGCGTTGGCAGCGGCGGATCGAGACGCGGATACACACGCAGCCCCGTCACTTGCGACACAGCACCGTAAACGTCGCCATACATCTCTTCGGTCGAACGATCGCGCTCCTTCCAATCTTTCGCGACCAGACCGCCGAAACCGCCCCACGCCGCGGTCAACGACCACATGAAATCCGCTTCGGGGAACGCCGTCAGCGCCTGCACGACATGCTGCGAATCGCGATCGGTCGCGACCAGCGATGAGTCCGGGGACGCCTCGAAGAACAAGCTGATGTGACTTTGATCCTCCACCGGCGCCAACTCCTGACGCGAATACATGAACAGCGGCCACGCGGCGAGCGTGACGAGCACGGCCATTGCGACGATGCCCCAGCGCATGTTCAGTGCGCCGTCGAGCAACTTTTCGTAAGTGCGACGGACCGCATCGAAACCGCGATTCACGATGCCGGTCAACTTGCCCTCGTGACCATGCTCATGCACGAAGCGCGAGCTCATCACCGGCGACAAGGTGAGCGCGACGATGCCGGACACGACCACTGCCGCCGCGAGCGTGATTGCGAACTCCAGGAACAGCGAGCCCGTCAGGCCGCCCTGGAACGCGATCGGCGTGTACACGGTGGCCAGCGTGATCGTCATCGCGATGATGGGTCCCGCCAGCTCTCTGGCGCCCGCAAGCGCAGCGTCGATCCGAGATTTTCCTTCGCGCACGTGACGCTCGACGTTCTCGACCACGACGATGGCATCGTCGACGACCAGACCCACCGACAGCACGATCGCCAGAATGGTCAGCAGATTCAAGCTGAAGCCGAACGCCATCATCACAATGGCCGCGCCGACCAGCGACACCGGCATTGCGACCAGCGGCACCAGCGCCGTGCGAATCGAGCCCATGAACAGGAACACGACGATGGCCACGATCAGCACCGTCTCGCCCAGCGTCTTGGTGATTTCTTCCAGGGCGCTGCGCATGAACATGGTGCCATCCCACACCAGCCGCATCTCGATGTCGGCCGGCAGCGTGGGTTGAATGCGTTCCATCTCCTCACGCAGGTGGCGGGCGACCTCGATTTCATTCGAGCCGGGCAGCGGCCACACGCCGAGATACACGCTCTGTTGGCCGTTGTACTTCGCCACCATCGCCGCTTCTTCCGCGCCTAGCTCAACGCGCGCCACATCGCTCAAGCGCACGATTGCGCCGTCACGGTCGGCGACGATCAGATTCTCGAACTCACCGACTGCACGCAGATCCGTGTTGGCGAGCAGGTTGACCTGCACCAGATTGCCTTTGGTCTGACCGACAGCGGCGAGATAGTTATTCCGGCGCAGAGCGTCGTGCACGTCGCCCGGAGCAAGATTGCGAGCTGCGAGCCGGTCGGGATCGATCCACACGCGCATCGCCAACGGCTGCGCCCCTTCGTAGCTCACGCGCTGCACGCCTTCGAGCGTCGACAACTGCGGCTGCAAGGTGCGAGACAACCAGTCGGTCAGCTCCGGCACCGAGCGATCAGGTGAAGTGAAGCCGAGATAAAACGTCGCGTACGGACGATCGGCACGCTGCACTTCGACGACCGGCGGCTCCGCTTCGGCGGGCAATTCGGAACGAACCTGCTGCAAGCGGGCGGTGACCTCGGCCAATGCGTCTGTGCTGTCGTGATCCAGTTTCAAACGCACAGTGATCGTGCTCACGCCGGCGCGGCTGGTCGACTCGACATAGTCGACGCCGCTGATCGCCGATACTGCGCGCTCTATAGGGGTCGTCAAAAATCCGCGAACAGTCTCGGCGCTCGCACCGGTGTACACGGTAGTGATGATGACCGACGAGCTCTCGACGCTCGGAAACTGCTGCACGGGCAGGTTGAACAGTGCCCGCGCACCCACCAACACGATGACCAGGTTGACCACCACCGCGAGGACGGGGTGCTTGATGAAAATGTCTGTAAATGAGCGCATGACAGTCATCCGTTACATGCTGGTCGCATTCGAGCGAGCTTTGTTGAGTGCCACCGACTCCGGCGGATTGCTCACCGCGACCAATGCAGCCTCGCGCAACTTGAACGAGCCGGAGGCGGCGACTTGTTCGCCGGGTTCCAGCCCTTTGGTGATGACGACGTCGTCGCCGGTCATCGCATCGACCACGACAGCGCGCAGGCGGGCGCGAGTCTTGCCCTGCTCGTCCGCGACCACGATGAACACGTGATCTCCAGCAGGTCCTTTGCGAACGGCACTCGCCGGAACTGCAGTTGCCAGCAGCGGCTCGCCGACTCCAACTTGAACTCGCACTGACGCCCCGGGCGCCGGCGTCTGGGCCGTATTCTTTAGCCTGGCACGCACTGTCGCGTTGCGTGTCGTTGGATCGACTCGCGCATCGATCGCGAGAATCTCCGCCTTCACGCCCGTGGTATCGCCCGAAGCAAAGACATCCACCTTGCTGCCGGCACGAAGCGTCGCGGCCACTTGCTGAGCGACACTGAAATCGACATAGCTGGAATCATCTACGCCTTGCAGCGTCGTCAACAGCGCGCCTTCATTCAAATACTGGCCGGGATGCACATCGGAGATCCCGATGCGAGCCCGGAACGGAGCGCGAATGATCTTGCGATTGATGACCGCTTTGATACGGGCCACCTGTGCCTGCACCACTTCCTGCTCGGCGCGTGCAGAATCGACTTCCATTTCCGACGCCGCGCGATGCTGGCTCATCCGTTGCATGCGGGCGAACTGAGTGCGGGCGAGCTCGGCTTGCGCTTGCAGCGCCTGCAGATCTGCCTCTTCTACTGAAACATCGAGCGCCACCAACACGGTGCCCGCCTCGACGATCTTGCCGGGCTCGAGCGCTACGTGACGCACAGTGCCGGGCAATTCGTTACGAACGGAGATGGAACGCAAAGCGACGACAGTGCCAATCGAGGTCGTGGTCCGAACATGCTCGTGCTCACGAACCAGCGCCGTGACTACCGATTCCGCCGGCTCCGGCTGACTGGCCGCTGCCGCTTCCGATTCAGCAATGCTCGATCGTTTCCAGGCACTGAGCAGCACGCCGGACACGATTACCGCGCCTACGAGCAACAATGACCCCATCCATTGACGCGACTTCATCACTTATCCCCGATCCGTTCCTGAGTGACTGGAGGTGTGCAAGGTATTCCTTGCCCGCGAGCCGACCAATCGGGGGCGGCGAAACTCACTCGTTCCGGATAAGCAGGAATCGACCGGGCGTCGCTTACGGCTCGTGACCTTTGGGTCACTTTCCTGCTGGCAGGAAACATTGGCGCGTCATTCGGTGCGCCACAGCTCCCAGTACCGACCGATGCGGCCGACAAAACGTTCTGGCTTTTCTTGGAAAATCCGCGCGCCGAGCCGGAACGCCTTGTTCTGTAACTGTTTGCGGCGGCGGTCGAGCACTGCAATCAAGGCATCGCAATCCTTGCCCTGGAACGTTTCCGTATGGGCGGTGACTTTGCTCCGCAACACCGCCAGATCATGATCGTCGCCCAGATGATCGGCCAGTTTGTGCGACTGATCGGCCAGCTCGCCCAACGGACCCGGCCACACCGGCTCCAGGATCTGCAACTGATGCCACAGATATTTCACTTGTTTGCGCCAGTCGTGCAGGTCCTCGTTGGCCCGCGAGCGCTTGGCCGTCTTCATGCGCTTTTTGCCGCCGTGATAGATGCGCCCCAGGCCGCCGCCAATGATCTCCCAGTCCGCGCCTTTCATATTCCATTTCGCGCTACGCGCCTTGACTTCGCGCAAGACCTTGCGCTGCTTGTTGGCCAAAGTCAGGGTGATGGCCTTGCGGGCCGCGGTTTGTTCCTGGCGCAGCACGCGTCGAAACTTGTCCAGTTTCAGCGAACGCGTGGCCGGCTCATAACGCTCGACCAGATCGTCCAGTGCGGCCACCAACACTTTACTATCGCGCGCCACGCCCAATGGACGGGCAGCATCACGTAGCGCGGTGTTCTCACGCCGATAGGCGATCTCGCCAATCGAGTTCCGCAACAATCGGAGTGCCGCGCGGGATTTTTTCAGCTGCTTGCGCGCGTCATGAATGTTGGCGTCGCTGATTCTTTTCTTATGGAGTGCATCGCTCGCCCCGGCGACCCACTCCTGAAGAATTCGCCGCACACCTGACACGCCTGGTTCGTCGGGCTGCAACTCCGCCATGGTCACGATCCTTGGTCTTTATCGAAGGCTCGCACGGCATCGCGTAACATCTTTTGCGCCTGCCGCACGCCGCCCCGCCCCGTGATTCTGAACTCCCGGCCCTGCGCCTGATTATACGAGCGCAGGAAATGTTCGATATCCCGCAATTGCTGCTCATCCATCTGCTCGAGTCGGGTGATCGCGGGTTGGTTCACCGGCGTCTCGAGAGTCGCCAGCAGCCGATCGTTGCGGATCATCTTGCGCTGCTCTTTCTGCACTGCCCGCAGCACCCCAATGAGATGAACATGCACCAGGCAGCCGACAAATAACGGCGCCTCGGTGAGCACCATGACATCCAGCGCGTCGCCATCCTCGGCACAGGTGGACGGTATCGAGCCGAAGTCATGAGGAAACGACATACCGGCCGGTAGGATGCGGCTCAGCTTCAGGACGCCGAGCCTGGCATCGAACTTGTACTTGTTACGACTGCCTTTGGGCGTGTCGATGACTACCCGCACGAGGCCCGTCTCGGGATCCAGCGCGGGCAACTCCATGGCGGATGCAGTGGGCATGGCGACCTCCTGCGAACTGAAGGAGCCAGCCGGGGCACGGGTTCCGGCGGCAGTCCTGCCCGGTACGATACCGCGCGTGGATCGATCCATAGTCTTTTTGACTTAGACGCCCCACTGCCCGCAGCCCTAGCATCGGGCAACACCAAGAGATGGGACGCGGGGGAGCATGTCGATCGCCGCCATCGCCGAGCGGCGCACGCAGGTGCGCTATTTCATCATTGGCTTCATTTTCATCGTCACCTCGATCAACTACGCGGATCGTGCGACGTTTTCGATCGCCGGCAGCGACGCGGCGCGCGAACTGGGACTGTCGCCGATTGCTACCGGCTACATCCTCTCCGCCTTCGCCTGGGCTTATGCGCTTGCGCAGATTCCCGGTGGCGCGCTGCTGGATCGTTTCGGCACCAAGCGGATTTATGCCGGCGCCATCGCAGTGTGGTCGGTATTCACGTTCTTACAGGGGTTCGCGGGATTCATCGCCGGGTTGTCGGCGGTGACCACGCTGTTCGCGCTTCGTTTCCTGGTGGGACTCGCTGAAGCGCCCTCGTTTCCAGGCAATGCGCGCATCGTGGCTGCCTGGTTTCCCAGCAGCGAGCGCGGCACCGCCTCAGCGATCTTCAATTCGGCGCAGTACTTCTCTCTGGTCGCCTTCGCGCCGCTCATGGGCTGGGTGGTGCACAACCACGGCTGGCGAGCGGTGTTCTATGTGATGGGCGCCCTCGGATTGCTCGCGGCGCTGGCATTCGTACGCATCATCCACGATCCCGCGCGTCACCCAAGCATCAATCGGGCTGAGCTGGATTACATCGAGAGCGGCGGCGGGCTGGTTGGGCTGGAGCAAACGGATGCCAGGCGCAATACGTTTCAGTGGTCCAATCTCAAGCAGTTACTGACCCATCGCATGTTGTTGGGTGTGTATCTGGGTCAGTACTGCATCAACGTGCTGACGTACTTCTTCGCCACCTGGTTTCCGATCTATCTGGTGAAGGAGCGCGGCCTGAACATTCTCGAAGCGGGCTTCGCCGCGGCGGCACCGGCAATGTGTGGCTTCATCGGCGGCGTGCTCGGCGGCTATGGCTCCGATTGGCTGTTGAAACGCACCGGCTCGCTCACCATTGCGCGCAAGACGCCTTTGCTGATCGGCATGGTGCTGGCGACACTCATCATCGCCTGCGTCTATATCGAGCAGGAATGGCTCGTGGTCACGGTGATGGCGATCGCCTTCTTCGGCAAAGGCATCGCGTCGCTGGGGTGGGCGGTGATCTCCGACGTCTCGCCTCGGCAGTTGGCCGGGCTCACCGGCGGCGTGTTCAACATGTTTGGCAACTGCGCCGGTATCGTGACCCCGATCGTGATCGGCTACCTGGTCGCCGCCAGCGGCTCGTTCGACAGCGCGCTGATCTTCGTCGGCGCACATTGCCTGCTGACCATCTTCGCCTACTTCGTCATCGTGGGACCGATTCGACGCCTGGAGTTGCAGTGAACTCGGCGCACAGATTCAACATGGGCTGTAACGCAGGATTGCCATTGTCACGGCGCCAGACCATGTGCAGCTCGACTGGCTGCGTCGGCTGCGTGGCGAACTTGCGGAATTGAATTGCATCCATGTGCAGCTCGATCGCCGAGGCTGGCACGATGGCAGCGGCAAGCCCGGCGCGGACCAATCCCAACATCGAATGAATCTGCGTTACGTGCTGCACGTACTCGGGCAACGCGCCGGCGGCTTCAAACAAACGCGTGAGCATGTTGTTGAAGTAACCGGCGCCGATGCGCGAATACATGATGAGCGGCTGACTATCGAAGTCGCTCGGTGTGAGCAATGATTTGTCGGCGCGCGGATCTCCAGCGGGCAATGCGGCCATCAGCGGCTCTGTGAGAATGAGCCGCGACTCGAAGCTCGTCTGCTCGACGGGCGGACGCACGAAGGCCATGTCGATCTGACCGGTCATCAGCGCTTCAAACTGATCCGAGGTCACCATCTCGAACAGCTCCAGCTCGAAATGCGGCAACGACGCGCGCGCACGAGCCACGATACGCGGCAGGAAACTGTAGCCGGAGACTGCGGTGAAGCCGATCGCCACTCGTCCGGTATCGCCCTTGGCGACGCGACGCGCAGCGAGCGCGGATGTTTCAGCCAGACGAATGATGCGGCGGGCTTCGGGAAGAAAGGTGCTGCCGGCCGGCGTGAGCTTGACCTGGCGGCTACTGCGCTCCAACAGCTGGACGCCGAGACCTCGTTCCAACAACTGAATCTGCCGGCTCAGCGGCGGCTGCGTCATATTCAGCCGCATGGCGGCGCGGCCGAAATGCAGCTCCTCGGCGGTAACTACGAAACAGCGCAGTTGGCTCAGCTCGAACATGCGCCAAGATATAGCGTGCTCAGCGGCTGGGTGCCAGTAGCTCTCCGAAAATCTCGGGCGCACTGGCCTCGGCATGCGCGATGAGGGTCCGCAGTTCCTCCAGTTCGCGCTCGCTCAAGTCGGTCAGTGGCGGACGCACCGGGCCCGCGGGCTTGCCGATCGCTCGCATGCCGGCTTTGACGATGGCAACCGCATAACCCCGGCCGCGATTGCGAAGCGCGATGTACGGCATGACGAAATCGCGCAGGCCCGCGAGTACTTTGGCTTGATCCTCGGCGCGCACCGCCTTGTAGAACGACGCAGCCCAACGCGGCATGAAATTGAAGATCGCCGAGGAGTATGTGGTCACGCCCATCTTCAAATAGGCGGCGGCAAACGTCTCGGCTGTCGGCAGACCGCCAATGTATGTCAGCCGATCGCCCAGGCGCGTGTGGATTCGCGTCATCAATTCGATGTCGCCGACGCCATCCTTGAAACCGACCAGATTGGAATGCTGCTCGCACAGGCGCGCCAAGGTGACCTCGTCGACGATGGCGTTGTCCCGGTTGTAGACGATCACACCGATGGAGACTGCCTGACAAACCGCTGCGATGTGAGCGGCCAAACCTTCCTGCGAGCCATTGACCAGGTAAGGCGGCAACAACAGCACACCATCCGCGCCAGCCGCCTGCACCGCTTGCGCCAACTCGGCTGCCATCGCTGTGCCGTAGCCGCAGCCCGCAATCACAGGCAACCGCCCGCCGCACTCCGCCACAGCCGCGGACACGACAGCCACGACTTCCTTGAATGTCAGAGAAAAGAATTCGCCCGTGCCGCCTGCAGCGAACAGTCCGGCCAGGTCGTGTTTCATCATGCCGGCGCAGTGGGCGCGATAAGCGTCGACGTCGAAACGATTGTCCGCATCGAAATGCGTGACCGGGAACGACAACAGTCCTCGGCCGATCGCGCGGGCCATTTCCACTGGGGTGACGGGCATGGGTGGCAGCAAGTTCCGGAGCGGCAAAAGCTCCATGTACCGCTAGCGTACGTAGCGTACCGCACCGATCCAAACCAAAGGCGCTATCGATCGATGCTCAACCGCTCTTGATCGAGCCGAGAGAAACAAACCGAGGGCTGACTGAAAGGCTCGACAAGTCTTTCTTGCAAAATCGATGCAACGCCCGGATGAAACGAACCAGCACCACGGTCGGCGATGGCAGCGCCGTGACCACGATCACAAAAATCGACCGCGACACAACCAATGCTCCCTTGTTAGATTTCAGCCACGGATCATGTCGCCAAGCAACGACGTCAGTATCTGAATCCGAGCGACGCTCACGCAAGAACAGTAGAATACATTCAGCGCACCGACGCGCGACCTCGTGAGAGTGAATCACTTTACCTATGAAGATTAACGCCAAGACTCTGATCTGTGCCGCCGCGCTCGCCCTGCCGTTCACGGCTTCCGCCGAGCAGTTCAGCTATCGCTACGTCGACGTGGCGCATTTCCCCAAAGCGGAAATCGACCTCCCCGGCGGCGATGTAGACGGCGACGGCATTCAGCTGCGCGGCTCGCTGCCCGTGTATCAGAACATTTTCGCGCTGGCCGAATTTGTGGATCTCGACCTGGATAACGGTGTCGATGCTACACGCTTCCTGATTGGCGCCGGCGCCTACTGGCCGCTCGGCCCGAGCCTGGACCTGGTCGTGCGCGGCGGTGTGGTGAAGTACGAAGTTGACTTCGGCCGCTTCGACGATGACGACACCGGCTTGTTCGCCGGCGTGCGCCTGCGCTCGCTGGTCGCGCCGAAAGTCGAAGTCGAAGGTGGCGTCGAGCACATGGCCGTGAAGGTGGCCGGCATCGATAGCGACACGTATCTGATCGGCGAAGGCCGCTACAACTTCACGCCGCAGTTCTCGGCGGGCGTGTTGGTCACCCTCGGCGGTGACACCAACCTGATCGGCGCGCAAGCGCGATTCAGCTTCTAAGCCTCCGCTCGCTGGTGGCGTGACGTCGTTGCGTCACGCCACCGGCAATCTCACATTCCCGCCTGCTCCGCCGCGATCTTGCCGAGCGCGGCAATGTCGTCGCCCTCACCGCCACGGGCAATCAGCGCAAGAAACTTATCGCGCACCAGACTGCCCAACGGCAGCGGCACTTTCAGGCTTTCGCCAGCAGCGAGCGCCAGGCGAACGTCTTTCAAGCCCAACGGCGCGGCGAAGCCGGGCGGTTGATACTGCTGCTTCGTAATCAACGGCGCGTAGCCTTTGTAGATTGGCGCGGCAAACAGCGTGTTGGTCATCATGTCGACGTACGCATGCTCGTCGACGCCGGCCTTGCGTAACAACGCAATGCTTTCGGCGAGCGCTTCGACGGCGGCAAACAGCATGAAATTGCCGCTGATCTTGACCAGATTCGCCGCGCTCGGCTGCTCCCCGAACGGCCACACCTTTTGCGCCATCGCTTCCAGCACGGGCGTCGCGCGCTTCACTGAATCGGGCGCGCCGGCCGCCAGAATGTTGAGCTGACCGGCGGCCGCCACTTGCGGCCGGCCGAAAACCGGTGCGGATACGAAACGTTTTCCCGCCTTGGCGTGCTCGCCGCTCAGGCGATCCGCGAGCGCAACGCTGATGGTGCTGGAAGAAATATGCACCGTATCGGCGGCGAGATTATTGAGAATGCCCTGCGTGCTGAACGTCACTTCTTCCACAGCAGCGTCATCCGCAAGCATGGTGATGACTACGTCGCCGTGACAGGCATCAGCAGGCGTCTGGGCGAGCCGTGCACCTTTTGCCACAAGCGCGTCGGCTTTACTCGCCGTCCGGTTGTAAACCGTCAGCTCATGCCCGCCACGCAGCAGGCTTTCGCCCATACCGTGGCCCATCAATCCCAAGCCGATCAATCCGACTTTCATGATTGCACCTCTCGCCCGCCATGCTACGAGCTAGAGCCTGGTCGGAGAAGAGTCACGCGCAATCTTACTGTGACCTGCCGGCGTCGTCGGGAGGGTCCTAGCTTCTTCCGGCAGCTTTGCGGCACAGGGAGGGGGCCGCAACAGCAGGGCTCAGCATTGACGTGCGGAGAGGAACGCAATGCGTTCCGGCCGGCGCCCGGTGCCGGAAGGAGCTAGGACCCTTCCGACGACGCAGACCACCGAGCCTCTTACAAGCAACTCAGACGTTGAAGCGGAAATGCATGACATCGCCTTCGTGGACGATGTACTCCTTACCTTCCAGGCGCAACTTGCCTGCTTCCTTGGCGCCCTGTTCGCCTTTGTAGCTCACGTAATCGTCGAACGCGATCACTTCGGCGCGGATGAAGCCCTTCTCGAAGTCGGTGTGAATGACACCCGCCGCCTGCGGCGCCGTAGCACCGACGCGGACTGTCCAGGCGCGAGCTTCCTTCGGGCCAGCGGTGAAATACGTTTGCAGACCGAGCAGCTTGTAGCCGGCGCGGATCACGCGATTCAAGCCGGGCTCGTCCAGTCCGATGTCCTTCAGGAAGTCGGCGCGGTCGGCTTCATCGAGCTGCGCAATCTCGGCTTCGATGGACGCGCACACTGCGACCACTTCCGAATTCTCGCGAGCAGCCAGTTCACGCACCGAGTCGAGGTGCGGATTGTTGGTGAAGCCGTTCTCCGCGACGTTCGCCACGTACATCAACGGCTTGATGGTGATGAGATGCAGCTCCTGCAGCAGCTTCTTCTCTTCCGGATCCTTGATCAGCGAGCGCGCCGGCTGGCCTGAATCCAGATGATCCTTGAGCTTCTTCATCAGGTCGCGCTGTTTGATCGCGTCCTTGTCGCCGGCCTTGGCCGCCTTCTCGGCGCGCTGCAAGCCGCGCTCGACGGTGTCGAGGTCGGCGAGCGCCAGCTCGGTGTTGATGACTTCGACGTCATCGAGCGGCTTGATCTTGCCCGCGACGTGCACGATGTCGTCGTTCTCGAAACAACGCACGACGTGTGCGATCGCATCCGTCTCGCGGATGTGAGAAAGGAATTTGTTGCCGAGGCCTTCGCCCTTCGACGCGCCGGCCACCAGGCCCGCGATGTCGACGAACTCGACCGTGGCCGGCAACTGACGCTCGGACCTGGCAATGCCGGCGAGCACTTCGAGCCGCGGATCGGGCACGGGCACGATGCCGACGTTCGGATCGATGGTGCAGAACGGATAGTTCTCCGCCGCGATCTGCGCGCGCGTCAGCGCATTGAACAAAGTCGATTTACCAACGTTGGGAAGTCCAACGATGCCGCACTTGATGCCCATAATTAAATCACTTCTTGGTGTGCAGCCCGTTCATGGCGCGCTCGGCTCCCTGCTCGAGGAAGGTCGGCAACGCCTGCAGCGCCTGGTCGATGGAGACGAGAATTTTCTCTTCCTCGTCCTTCGGTGCCCGGCGCAGCACGTAGTCGATCACTTGCGACTTGTCACCGGGATGTCCAACCCCGATGCGCAGGCGCCAGTAATCGGGGCCCATATGTGTGCTCGTATCGCGTAAGCCATTGTGGCCACCGGCACCACCGCCCAGCTTGAAACGCACCTCGCCGACCGGCAGATCCAGCTCATCGTGCACGACCAGGATCTCGGCCGGCTCGACCTTGATGTAGTCGGCCAGCGCGCGCACCGCGAGCCCGCTGCGATTCATGTAGGTGCTGGGCTTGAGCAAGGTGATGTCCTGTCCGCAAAACTGGACGCGACAGATGTCACCGTGAAATTTCGCATGACTGCGAAACGCACCGCCGAGCTTGGCCGCCAGCGCATCCACGAACCAGAAGCCCGCGTTGTGGCGGGTCAGCAGATGCTCCGGCCCGGGATTGCCGAGGCCGACGATGATTTTGAGAGGGGTGCCCGCCATAGGAGTGCAACCGAAAATAACGCAACGATGGCGAGCGGCCAAACATATATGACTGGCCGCACGCCACCGATTTCACGCAGCCCGCCGCTGATGCGCAACGGGATGCGTGTCAGCGTTACTTCTTCGGCGCAGCCTTGGCAGCCGGAGCAGCAGCCTTCTTGTCGCCACCCGCCGCAGGAGCCGCGCCAGCTGCCGGAGCAGCACCAGCAGCAGGAGCCGCAGCAGCCGCCGCCGGCTCTGGAGCCTCTTCGGCACGTGGGTGATGGATGGAGACCACCGCCTCGTCGCGACCGTGCGCGAGTGCGACCAGCTCGACGCCTTCCGGCAGCGGCAGGTCGGACAGACGACGGATCTGGTTGATCTCCATCGCCGACAGATCGATCTCCAGGAATTCCGGCAGATCCTTCGGCAAGCACAGCACTTCGACTTCGTTCAACAGGTGCGACACCACGCCGCCCTGCGTCTTCACGCCCGGGGATGCGGCCGCGCCCTTGAAGTGCAACGGAATGCTCATGCGGATCTTCTCGTTCTCCAGCACGCGCTGCAGGTCCATGTGCAGGACCTGATTCTTGGCCGGATGACGCTGCACGTCCTTGAGGATGGCGGCCTGGGGCTGACCATCGATCTTCAGCTGCAGAATGGTGGTGTAGAACCTTTCGTTCACCAGCAAAGTGAGCAGGTTCTGGTGATCCAGAATGATCTGCTTGGGCTCCTGATGGCCACCGTAGAGGATCGCCGGAACCTTCCCGGAACGACGCAGGCGGCGGCTCGCACCCTTCCCCTGCTCGCTCGGCCGGGAGTCGGCGACGAGGTCAAATGAAAATTTCATGGTTACTCCAGTTGAGAACGAAGCAACGGCGTATCGCGACCAATACCGCCGCCACTGTGAATGTTTCTATTGCTCGGCTTGCGCCTCGCAAAGAAACTAAACCTGTCATCAATGTTGCGCGGGCACGCCGCGCGAAACAGAAACCGCACGGCGACCCCGTGCATCAGCTTCCATAGCGCGGCGGAGCCGCGCCTACTCAAACAAAATTTTCTTCCTGCGAACGGCGCCGTCAGGCAGCCGCGCGCACTCAGTCGATGTACAGCGAGCTGACGCTCTCTTCGTCACGGATGCGGCGCATCGTCTCCGCCAACAATCCCGCCACGGTCAGCTGGCGAATCTTGTTGCAGTTCCTCGCCTCCGGGCGCAACGGAATCGTGTCCGTCACCACCAGCTCATCCAGCTGCGACTGCGAAATGCGATCGATCGCCGGGCCCGACAGCACCGCGTGGGTGATGTACGCGACCACCTTCTTGGCGCCGTTCGCCTTCAACGCCTCGGCCGCGTGACACAACGTGCCGGCGGTGTCGACCAGGTCGTCGATCAGCACGCACGTCTTGCCCTCGACCTCGCCGATGATGTTCATCACTTCCGACTCGTTCGGCCGCGGACGGCGCTTGTCGATGATGGCGAGCTCGGCATCGTCCAACCGCTTCGCCAGCGCTCTGGCGCGGACCACGCCGCCGACGTCCGGCGACACCACCATCAGGTTGTCGTACTTCTGCTTCCACGCATCGCCGAGCAACACCGGCGAGGCATACACATTGTCCACCGGGATGTCGAAGAATCCCTGGATCTGGTCGGCATGCAGGTCGACCGTCAGCACGCGGTTCACGCCGGCGCTGGCGATCATGTTCGCCACCAGCTTCGCCGTAATCGGCACGCGCGTGGCGCGGGGGCGGCGATCCTGGCGGGCGTAACCGAAGTAAGGAATCACGGCGGTGATGCGAGCGGCCGAAGCGCGGCGGCAGGCATCGGTCATCACCAGCAATTCCATCAAGTGATCGTTGGCCGGCGAGCAGGTCGGCTGCACGATGAACACATCGCGGCCGCGCACGTTTTCCAGCAGCTCGACCGTGCATTCACTGTCGCTGAAGCGACTGACAGCAGCGCGCCCAAGCGGCACCATCAGGTGTCGCGCGATATCCTGGGCGAGCTGCGGATTGGCGTTGCCCGTAAACACCGCCATCGTGGCACGATCCATTCAAGACTCCGACTTCAAATGCGTCTGGCTGGGGCGGCAGGATTCGAAGCTCCGAATGGCGGGACAAAACCCGGCCAGGGCTAGCAGAATCAGTGGGTTACCGATTCAGCTCGCGGTTGGAATCCCCTCCACTCCCATCGATTTCCCGTGGCTGGCACCCAGCTGGTGCCGGGGAATACCGGTAAACCAGTTTGAAATGCGCGGTCGCAAACGGGGGCGCGCAATATACACGAATCCAGGCGCAGGATCTGAGCCCTCTTGCGGGTGGGAGGGGAGAACCTTTACTAGCGCGTGCCTTATTAAAGGTTTCCTAGCCGTCGGCTGTAAGGATTTATAGGACCACCCTGCCAAGCATCCTTGCAAATTTAAAATCAGATGTTAAAAATGCAAGGATGCTGAAACGCCGTTATCAAGCGGAAGTTGAGAGCGCCCTCGCCCGTCAGGCCGCAGTCGCACTACTCGGCCCACGGCAGGCCGGCAAGACCACACTCGCCTTGGCGGTCGCCGAAACCCGCCCATCCATCTACCTCGATCTGGAATCACCACAGGATCGCGCCAAGCTGGCCGAGCCGGAGCTGTATTTCGCGCAACATCCGGATGAACTCATCATCCTGGATGAAATCCACCGCGCACCGGAAATCTTCCAGACACTTCGCGGCGTGATCGATCGCGCGCGGCGCAAAGGAAAGCGCACTGGGCTCTTCCTGCTGTTAGGGGCGGCCGCGATCGATCTATTGCGTCAGTCGGGCGAGACACTTGCCGGCCGCATCGAGTACGTCAACATGAGTCCGCTCGACGCACTCGAGGTTGACGCAGCGGCAGCTACACAAGAGCGGCTGTGGCTACGAGGTGGATTTCCAGACAGCTTTCTTGCCGCGTCCGATGAGGATAGTTTCCGACTTCGGCAGAGCTTCATCCGAACGTATCTGGAGCGCGACGTACCGCAATTCGGGCCGCGTGTTCCTGCAGAAACACTCCATCGGTTGTGGACCATGCTCGCCCACAATCAGGCGGCGACACTGAATGCATCGCGCCTGGCCGCCGCACTCGATATGAGCTCCCCCACGATCGCGCGTTACATCGATCTGCTAGTGGATCTCTTGCTGGTACGACGGCTGCCGCCCTTTCACGCCAACGCGGGCAAACGCCTCGTCAGATCCCCAAAGGTCTATGTGCGCGACAGCGGCCTCGTCCATGCTTTGCTCGGACTGCGAACTTTTGACGATCTGCTCGGCCATCCAGTGAGCGGTGCCAGCTGGGAAGGTTTCGTGCTCGAGTCCCTCTTGTCCGCCGCGCCGCCTTCAACCGCAGCGAGCTTCTATCGCACAGCCGCCGGGGCCGAAATGGATCTTGTACTTGAGCTCGGGGGCCGCGCCGGACGCTGGGCCATCGAAATCAAGCGCGGCCTCGCGCCGACGCTCTCGAAGGGGTTTCACAGTGCCCGTGACGATCTCGCGCCAAGAAAAACGTTCGTTGTCTACTCAGGAACGGAGCGCTACCCGCTCGCGGAGGGCGTAGAGGCCATTGGACACGTCGCAATGGCGCAGGAGTTGGCGCAGTCATAATCAGGCGATTTCGTGTCTCACTTATCCAAAGCAAACTCGACGAGCAGAAAGAAACTAAGGACTAGCCCTCAGCTGAATGCTGCGTAACGCTCCTGATAGAGTCCCGCACCGAGCGCTCCACCAAGAAAAATGACCGGAGCCTCGGGCAAGCAACCGACCAGCAAATAAAAACTATTACCCCCGCAAGCGGGGACTATCTGGGAGTTGATGAAATGCAGAAGCAACTGGCGACAGGAATCGCGCTGGCATTCGTGTGCCTGCCGGCAATGGCAGAGTCTGAGATCGGGTTCTACAGCGGCGTGGGCGTGGGCCAGGTCACACTGAAAGACAACATCGACGGTGTTGGCATCAAAGCAACCGGTACTGGGTTCAAAATTTTTGGCGGCTATCGATTCAATGAATACGGTTCCCTCGAGGTCGCCTACCTCGACGCGGGATCGCCTGATGACAGGGTAGGCGGCGTGAGAATCGAGTCGGATGCAACTGCGATCCAGGGATCGGCAATCTTGCACATCCCCATTAGCCTTCGCTTCGAGGGCTTCGCCCGCGCCGGCTTCGTCGTATGGGACGCCGAGAATACCGCCAGGGGCGCAGGATTCTCCTTCACCCAGAAAAACGACGGTACTGATTTCGCATTGGGAATAGGCGCCGCCTGGCACGTCACGCCGAGGTTTGGCCTGCGCGCCGAGTTCGAGGGCGCCGAATTGGATGGTACGGACCTGCGGTCGCTCTCCATCAGCGGACTATTCAGCTTCTAGGCGATCAAAGCGACATTTGTCGCGAATGGCGGATCAAATCCGCCATTCACGACTGCTTGGTCTAGTGAGTGCTTGTTAGCGCTGATATTGGCTGGGGCGGAAGGATTCGAACCTCCGAATGGCGGGATCAAAACCCGCTGCCTTACCACTTGGCGACGCCCCAATACCTTAATTCGTTGGATTCAGGAGGTTAGCCGCTTGGCTACTGGAGGTACCTGCCCTCCAGCCCCATCCTGTCCCGGTAGCCGCCACCAGTATCTGGTCGCCGCGAGGGGGATTTGGGTCTCCCGAAAGGCGGCGCATGATACTCAGCGAAGCGGCTCGCGTCCACGATGCCGACAGTCAGCCCGCTTCGTGCGCCAGCCGATCCAGTAGCGGCGAACGGTTCAAGCCACGAACAACATAACCGGCCCATCGCGCAGGCACGCGCGCCAACGCGCCTCGCGCCGTCGCCTCATCAGGCAGCGCGACGAACACGCAGGCACCGGTACCGGTCAATCTTGCCTCCCCAAATTCGGCGAGCCAATCCAGCGCTTCGGCAATCTCGCCACTGCGCTTGCGAACCACCGGGGCGCAGTCGTTACGGCCACCTGCCGCAACGAAGGCTTGTACGGTCGTGACGGGAGAATCACGGGTCAATTCAGGGTCCTGAAAGATGGCTGCGGTGCTCACTCCAGCTTGCGGCTTGAGCACCAGATACACCTGCTGCGGGAAGTCACACGGCGTCAGCTGTTCGCCCACACCTTCGGCCCAGGCCGAATGACCGCGCACGAAAATGGGTACGTCGGCGCCCAGCTCCAGACCGAGTGCAGCCAGCTCCTCGATCTTCAAATCCAGCCGCCACAGATAGTTGAGCGCGACCAGCACGGTCGCGGCATTGGAGCTGCCGCCACCCAATCCACCCTGCACCGGAATGCGCTTGTTGATCTCGATGGCGACGCCATCGAAAACCTCGTAGCGGGTGGCGAGCAGGCGCGCAGCGCGCACGATCAGATCAGCCTCGGCGGAGATGTCGGCGTTCTCGCCGACGCGCTCGATCACGCCGGGGGGACGCTGGTAGAACTGCAGCTCGTCGCATAGATCGATGAGCTGCATGGCGCTTTGTAACAGATGGTAGCCATCCGCCCGTCGGCCGACGATGTGCAGGCACAGATTGAGCTTGGCGGGCGCCGGCCAGGGTTCCGGCAGCCCGAGGAATTCGTTGTTCTTGTTCATTGTCCCAGCTGCCAGCGATCGACGACGATGCGCACGCGCGCGTCGCCGCTCGTGGCGGTGATACGCATGGGAACGCGAGCGCCGGGATCGGTCGAATAGCGTTGATAGTCGATGCGCCAGCCACCCTGCTCCAAGGTGGTTATGCCGTTTGCGTTCTCTGCATGCCACTGATGCTCGCCGGGCGCGGCGACACCGAGCATCCAGTAACGCAGATTGCCGGCGGGCACGGCGGTGCCGAGGCGGTTCTGTAGTTCATTCCACGCAGCGTCGGACTGGAGCTTGAGTCCGTCGCTGGTTTCCAAGGTGAGATTCGGAGTGTCGCCCGCGCCTCGCATTTCCAGATGCACCCCGCCAATGCCGATGGGGCCACGGATATCGATGTTGGAAACATCGCCGCGTTGCTGCCACTCGAAGCTGCCCGAGCCGCCGTTCTCCGGCCCGGAAACGCCGAGTCGGCCGCGAGCTTGCCAGCGATCCAGCTCGGCCAGATCAGCGGGGATTGCCGTGCCCGGAGCTGGGCCCTTGGGCGTGGTGGCACAACCAGCAGCAAGTAGCAAAACTGCGGCCAACGCCGGCCAGGAAAAGAGTCGCGGGCGCAAACGCTCAGCCCAGCTCATTTGCCGCCGCGGAGCGGCGGCGAAGAAAACCCGTGGCTCCATCGTGCCCACGGTCAGTTCAACTTCTGCAGCCGCTGCTTGATCTCGTTATTTTCCGGGTAGCGCTCGCTGGCTCGCTGCCAGACTTCGCGGGCATCGTCCTTGCGGTCCAGAGCGATCAGCACTTCACCGAGGTGCAGGTCCACTTCGGGATCGTTGATGCGGCGCTTGGCGTGTTCCAGATAGCCCAGCGCGTCCTGATTGCGGCCGACTCGATGCAGCGCCCAGCCCATGCTGTCGAGCACCGCACCGTTGTCCGGCGTCTCGGTAAGCGCCTGCTCGATCAGATCCAGGCCTTCCTTGTGATGACGCGTGCGATCGACCAGCGTGTAACCGAGCGCGTTGCTCGCGGTCGGATCGTTCGGGCGATCGGCAACGAGGCGGCGCAGATCCGCGATCGCTTCATCCACCTTGTCCGACGATTCGAGCTGGAAAATGCGTGCGAAACGCAGTTCCACTGCATCGGGATACGCCTTCAGTGCCGTGTCCAGCAATGCCAGCGCACCTGCACTATCGCCGTTGGCGCTCAGTAAAGAAGCGCGCGCAGTGATGGTCTCGATTCGATACTGAGGACGAGTGGCGCCGAACTCTTCCAGGTGCTTCAGCCCCGCATCCAATCCCTGCTGTTTCGCCTTGATGCGAGCCAGACGAATCTGTGCCGCCATCGCGAATTCACCGCCGGTGACACGGCTGTAAATCTGTTCGGCGTCATCCCAGGCTTCGCGACCTTCGGCGATCGCGCCGAGATAGAACAGCGACTCGTAAACGAACCGGCCGCTGGACACCAGATTGCTGAAGCGTTGCGCGGCAGAGTCGCGATTGCCGAGCTGGAAGTCGATATCCGCCAGCGCGCGCTCCACGACCGTGCCGGTGGACTCGCTGTTGGCCAGCGAAGCCAATTCCTTACGCCCGGGCTCTTCCTGGCCCGCCTGCATCAGCATCAGCGCATATTCGAGCCGGTTCGAATCCTGGTTGTCCTGCTCGATGACCTGCTTGGCGGTGACCAGTGCGCCCTCGGTATCGCCGGTCAGCATTTGCATGCGAGCCAGCAGCAAGCCGGCGGGCGCCCAGTACGGCCCGAGCTCACGAGCTTTGCGGGCGTGCTCCATCGCCAGCGCCAGGTTGTCCGACTGAGATGCGGCCTGCGCGAGCGCATAATGCGCTTCTGTCACATTGGGGTATTTCACCACCAGCTGACGAAGCACCGCGGTCGCTCCGCTGGGCGTGCCCTCGTCCGCCAGTTGCGGCAGCAGCGCCAGGAACCCAGCCTGCGGATTGATGAAAGCGGTATCGAGCAGGACACCGAGGTGCTCGGACGCCGTGTTGATCCTATATAGATGTAGCGCAGCGAAGGCGGCGAAGCGCCGGGCTTCCTCGTTGGTCTGGTTCAATTCCAGCCAGCGCTCGGCGGAGGCCTGCACCACGGTCCATTGGCGATGCTCGTGGGCGACGCGGGTAGCCTGTTCGGCCAGCTCCTCGTCGTTGGACGCCTGGGCGGCTCGGAGGTACGCCTTGGACGCTTCCAGGTATTGTCCCCGTTGCAAGGCCATTTCCGCGCCCAATACCAGGGCATTGGGATCCGCCGGCAATTTGTCGACCTCGGCCTCGTGCTTGGTACCGGTACTGGTGCAAGCCGCCAGTACGGCACTGAGCAATAACGCCGCGGCACGCGGAGACGAGCGGAATGGACGAGGAATTGAGCTCATTGTCGACCGACTATATCAGCTGGCTTGGAACTCGGGTTCGGACATCCTGCCACGGCGGGCGGCTCCGCAACTCGCTTGTCATTAGAGGGCCCTTCCCCGACAATCCGCACCCGTCGCGACTGCAGCCGGCATGCCACTCGTCGTCATAGGAATCAATCACCGCACCGCCCCCGTCGAAATCCGCGAGAAAATGGTCTTTGCGGGCGAGGAGCTGCCCGAGGCCTTGCGGGAGTTGGCCGGCCAGCCGGGGGTGCGCGAAGCGTTGATCGTTTCCACCTGTAACCGCACCGAGCTCTATTGTTTCGCGGACCACGGCGGGGAATCCCTCGACGGTGCGAATAACGGGCCGACGCCCATCCCGGATCCCTCGCTGCCCCTAACCGATTGGCTGGCCAACTGGCACGACCTGGCCCTGCACCGGCTGGACATCAATCAGACCCTGTATCGCCTGCACGGTTCGGCGGCAGTCCAGCATTTGTTCGCCGTCGCCTGCGGCCTGGATTCCCTGGTGCTCGGCGAGCCGCAGATCCTCGGCCAGCTCAAGGATGCCTATCGCGCCGCCCTGGACCAGAAAGTCACCGGCCCGTACCTGAACCGGGTGATGCAGACGGCGTTCTCGGTCGCCAAACGGGTGCGCACCCAGACCCGCATCGGCGCCAATGCCGTCTCGGTGGCGTATGCGGCCGTGTCGCTGGCGCGCACCGTGTTCGAGAAGTTCTCCGGCCATACCGCCTTGCTGGTCGGTGCCGGCGAGACCATCGCCCTGGCCGCACGCCATCTGCACGCCAATGGCCTGGGCCGGATGATCGTCGCCAATCGCAGCATCGGCCGGGCGCAGGAACTGGCGGCCGAGTTCAAAGGCTTCGCGATCGGCATCGACGACATCGCGGCCCACTTGCCCGAAGCCGACATCGTGATCACCTCGACGGCCAGCCCGACGCCCGTGATCACTTACAAAGACGTCCAGGCCGCGGTGCGCGCCCGCAAGCGCAAGCCGATCTTCATGGTCGACATCGCCGTGCCGCGCGACATCGAAGCGGAAGTGTCGAAGATCGAGGACGTGTATCTGTTCACCATCGACGACTTGCAAAACGTGGTGAACGAGAACCTGGCGTCGCGCCGCGAAGCCGCGCGAGATGCGAGTGAAATGCTGGCGACCGAAGTATCGCTGTTCGAACAACAGCTGAAGACGTTGGATGCAGTGCCAACCATCCGTCAGCTGCGCGATGACGCCGAAGCGGTGCGCTCGCAGACCGCCGAACAGGCGCGGCGTATGCTGGCAGCCGGGCGCGATCCGCGGGAGGTCGTGGACTTCCTGGCCTCGACGCTCACCAATCGCCTGCTGCATGGCCCGAGCCAGCGACTGCGAGAAGCCGCCGAACGTGGCGAGGTGGACTTGCTGGAGGCCGCTCGCATTTTGTTTGCTGCCGACGCGCCCGACCAACCGCAATGAAAGATTCGATACGCATCAAACTGGAAAAGCTGGCCGATCGTCACGAGGAAGTGAGTGGTCTGCTCGCCGATCCCGGCGTGATCGGCGACACCAATCAGTTCCGCGAGCTGTCGGTGGAATATTCCAAGCTCGACCCCGTGGTGGCGCGTTACAAAGACTATCTGGGCACGCTCGACGAGCGCGTCTCGGCCCGCGAGATGGCCGAAGGCGACGACGCGGAAATGCGTGAGCTCGGCCAGGAAGAGCTCGCCAGCCTGAGCGCGCGCATCGAAGTCGAGGAGCAAGAGCTCGCGAAGCTGCTCATTCCGAAGGACGAGCGCGACGAAAGTAACATTTATCTGGAAGTCCGCGCCGGCACCGGCGGCGACGAGGCAGCCATCTTCGCGGGCGATCTGTTCCGGATGTATTCGCGCTACGCCAGCCAGCACGGCTGGAACGTCGAAGTGTTGTCGGAAAGCCCCGGCGAGCATGGCGGCTACAAAGAAGTCATCAGTCGCGTCGTCGGCCGCGGCGCGTTCTCGCAACTGAAATTCGAATCCGGCACCCATCGCGTGCAACGCGTGCCCGCCACAGAAGCGCAGGGGCGCATCCATACGTCGGCGGTGACGGTCGCGATCCTGCCGGAGCTGGACGATATCGAGCCCATCGAGCTCAACCCGGCGGACCTGCGCATCGACACCTTCCGCGCCTCGGGCGCCGGCGGTCAGCACGTCAATAAGACCGACTCCGCGATTCGCGTCACGCACTTGCCCACCGGCATCGTGGTGGAATGTCAGGATGAACGTTCGCAGCACAAGAACCGTTCGCGCGCGCTGTCTCTGCTCAAGGCCAAGCTCAAGGCGGCGGAGCAGGAGAAGCGCGACCAGGCCGAGGCCAGCTCACGCAAGCTGCAGGTCGGCTCGGGCGATCGTTCCGAGCGCATTCGGACTTATAACTTTCCCCAGGGCCGCGTGACCGATCACCGCATCAACCTGACGCTGTACAAGCTGGCCGACGTGATCAATGGCGAGCTGCAGTCGCTGATCCAGCCGTTGCAGCAGGAATATCAGGCCGAGCAGTTGGCGCGCATCGTGGAGTAACAAGGAGCCAGCATGGCCGCGCCTCAGGTCACTCTGCAGAGCATTACCGGCGTCGATGTCGAGCTGCGCATCGCAGGCGTCGGCAGCCGCAGCTTTGCATTCGTGATCGACTGGCACATCCGCACCATTCTGGCGTTCTCCTGGTGGGCGGTCGGCACCCTGCTGACCTTCGGCCAGCTGGTCACGCTGGTCGAAGGCGGTAATCCGGGACCGCACTATTTCCTTTGGGTGGTGGTGCCGGCGATGTGCATTTATTTGCTCTACCACCCGGTGCTCGAGATCCTCATGCGCGGCAGTACGCCCGGCAAGCGCATGGCCGGCGTTCGCATCGTCACGCGCACCGGCGACATTCCCGGCATCGGCGCCTTGTTGATCCGCAATGTATTTCGCCTGATCGATTCGCTGCCGTTCGCCTATCTGGTCGGCCTGGCGACGGCGATGTTCACCGCGCAGCACGTCCGCATCGGCGATATCGCCGCCGGCACGCTGCTGATCCTCGACAGCAAGGAACACAACACCTCCTTCGCCCGCCTCACGCCAGCGAATCGCTCACTCGATCCACGCGCAGCGGATTTGATCCACGAAGTGCTGGAGCGCTGGACGGAGCTCGATGAGAACACTCGCGGCGAGCTGGCGCGCTCGCTGCTCGCCCGAGCCGATAAGTCGCTGTCGCCCGAGCAACTGGCGCAGCTCAACAACAGCGAGCTCAGAACCCGCCTGCAAACGCTGCTGAACCCAACGCCATGAGCGCCGAAGCAGGCATGCAAGCGTGGCTCACGTCTCGCGTCGAGACGTGGCGGCAACTTGCGCCGCAGCTGGAAGCGCTCGAGAAAAGCCGCAATCACACCGCCGCCGAAGCGCTGCAAGCCATCGAGCTGTATCGCGCGCTCGGACGAGATCTGTCGATTGCGCGCCGCATTCTGCCGGGCAGCCGTGTCACCAAGGCGTTGGAACACAGCTACGCGAAACTGCACTCCATCATCTATCGCAAGCCGCACGACTGGCGGGCGCGTCTGCTGACATTGTTTCGGGATGAAATTCCCGACGTGGTGCGCGAGCTGCGCCCGGCAATCTTCTGGGTGACCTTGTTATTTGCGCTCAGCGCCGGCGCCGGCTGGTGGCTGATCGCCCAGCATCCCGAGCTGATCTCGCTGCTCGCCAGCGAGGAAATGATCAATGGCGTGGAGGGCGGCCGGTTGTGGACCGAAGGCCTGTTCAACGTCACGCCCTCCTCCATGCTGTCCATCGGCATCCTGTCGAACAACATCGCGGTGAGCCTGATGGCGTTCTGTGTCGGCGTGTTCTTCGGGCTCGGCACCTTCTATCTCATCGCCACCAACGGCCTGATGCTGGGCGCCATGTTCGCCTTCACGCATCAGCATGGCTTGGGGGGTGAACTGCTGAAGTTCGTCACTGCGCACGGCGTCGTCGAGCTGTCGGTTATTTGTCTTGCCGGCGCTGCGGGCACGATGCTCGGTGAAGCACTGATCCGGCCGACGCATGCGACGCGTCGAGAATCGTTTCAGCACGCCGCAGCCAAAGCTTCGCGGTTGTTAGTGCTGCTCGCGCTGCTGCTGGTAGGCTGCGGCTTCATCGAGGGCTATCTGTCGCCCGATCCGGATTTCCCCATGATCAGCCGCGTCGTCGTCGGCTTTGGCTATGGGGTCGTGATGATCGCTGCGCTCACCGGTCATTTGTTCGGACGCAAGCGCGTCAAACCCGCCGTCGCTGCCTGAATTCGAGATACGCGTCGAACACGGCGCGTTCCATATGCTCCGGGCGCGTCACCAATGCCGGCGCGCCCAAGGCACGCAACGCCCGAGCGTTTCTCTCAAGTCTCGACAGATATTCCTGCGCGGCCAGCGACTGATAGGGATCGAGCCAGGTAAGCGCCGGCGCACCGCGCATCGCTTCCGCCTCCGGACTGGAGATGCCCGCGATCAGCGGCAGATGTTTCGGTAACAACAGACGCGCCGCCGATGCCAGCTGACCGGCCACGGTCGCGTCGTCCACATCGGTCAGCATCACGATCAGGCTGCGATGTCGCACCAGCGTGCGAATGCGTAGCGCCGCGTTCAATGGATTCGACTCGGCCAGCTTCGGCGTCGCCGCCGATAGCATCTGACGAATCCGCAGCACGCTGCCGATGCCGCGACCTGGCGCCAGCGTCGCGAGCGGTTGATCGGCGAACAACATGACGCCGACCCGATCGTCCTGCGCAACCGCATGCTCGGCGAAGCGGGCAGCGAGATTGATGTAATGACCCAGACGATCCAGCTCGCCCGCGCGCAGCGCGCTGGTGCGTCCGGCATCGATGGCGATGACGATGTCGAGATGCTGATCCTCGGTGTAGTCCCGGCTGATCAGCCGACCGCGCCGCGCAGTCGCCTTCCAGTCAATGGCGTTCTGCGGATCGCCGGCACGGTACTCACGCAGCTGGAAAATCTCCGCACCGGCGCCTTGATTCAGGTGAGCCCGGGTGCCGCCGCCGATAGCGCTGATGCGGCCTGCTGAGTCGCGCAACAGCTCTGGCATGACTTTGAACGAGTAGTCCGGCTCGAAGCGACGCGACCACCACGCCAATCCGAGCGGACCGCCGACGCGCACCTGCATGCTTGGCCAATCGTGTTGCCCGAGGCGTCGCGGTGTGGCACGCACCTCGATTGCTGCTGCCTCACCCGGCGGCACGGTCAGCAGTCGGATTTCACTGTTGATCTCGATCGCTTCGGGCGCGGCAGGCGCAACCTGCAGGTGCAAGGCCCGCCCCAGCGCATGTCGGAACAACAGCTGCAGCGACATCGGGCGGCCCAATATTCCCTGGCCCGCAGCCTCGACCGTAACGTTCGGCCGCGCGCGAGAGACCATCATTCCTTCGTATGCCAGGCCCAGCAGCAACAGCGCGAGCGGCAACAGCCACAGGCGCTGCAGATTCGCCTCACCGCTCCATGTGCCGAGAATGGCCACGAGCGCGGTGAGCACCGCAAACACGAGGCCGTTGATACGAAGGTGCATGGCTCAGCGAGGCACCGGCGTGCGATCGAGCAACTGCTGCGTAATCGTTTGCTCGGTCACGCCTTCGAGCAGCGCTTCGGGCGCCAGCATCAACCGGTGCGGAATCACCAGCGGTGCAACTTGTTTCACATCATCCGGCGTGACGAATTCGCCATCGCGCATGCCCGCGGCGATGCGCGCCGCGCGCACCAGCGCCAGCACGCCACGCGTGGACAGACCCAGGCTGACGTGAGCATGCGAACGCGACGCCGCCGCGAGATCGATCACATAGCCCGACAACTCGGGCGCGATATGAACTTGCTCGACAGCCTGGCGGACGGCAGTGAGATCGATAGGCGGCGATTGCTCTTGTCGATCGACACGCGCATGCGCATCCGTGTTGCCGTAGCGGGCGACGATATCCAGCTCGTGCTCGCGGCTCGGATAAGTAAGATCGACGCGCAGCATGAAACGATCGAGCTGCGACTCGGGCAACGGGAACGTGCCCTCGAACTCGCGAGGATTCTGGGTCGCGATCACCAGAAAATTTTCGGGGAGCGGGTAGTTCTGCCGATCGACAGTGACCTGGCGCTCTTCCATCGCTTCGAGCAGCGCCGACTGGGTCTTGGGTCCGGCGCGATTGATTTCATCGACCAGCAGCACATCGGCGAACACCGGGCCGGGACGAAACACGAACTGACGCTGCTCGGCGTCGTACGCGTGCACACCCGTGATGTCGGCGGGCATCAAATCCGACGTGCCCTGCACTCGCTTGAACACCCCTTGCAGGGATGCGGCCAGCGACTTGCTGAGCAATGTCTTGCCCAGGCCAGGCGCACCTTGCAGCAGCACGTGCCCCCGGGCGACGACGGCAATGGCCAGCGCACGGATCACCGGCTGCAAGCCGAGCACCACCGAGCCCAACTCCTGTTGCAAACGTTGTTCGAAGGCTACGAGCACGTTCATTTTTTTCCTTTCGGGGCCATCGTCTAATTCAAAGCCGCGCGCAATCGTATCAGCAGGTTGTGAAGCTGAGACAAATTGACCCGATGGCCTTGTTGTACTTTCGCGTGCAGCGCCTGCAAGCGCTCGACATCCTGCTCGGACACGACCGTTTGCGCGCTCAACCAGTCCCACATCGGCGTGCCGTCCGCGGGCAGCCCGCTGCGCCGGCGCGCATCGTTGAAGAAATTCGCGATCATTTGCTGACCGACGGTCGCGGGCCGCATCACGCGTGCCATGAATCCACCCGTGGCACGGACGAACGCTGTAATGTCCACCGGACTCCAGCTGGACTGCGCAGGCCGCAGCCGCTGCGAACCGAGGACGAACAGCAACCACAGGCCCAACAGCCACCACAGCGTCGCATGCAGCCGCGAATCGCCGAAGAAGGCATCGGGATCGTAGAACGACACCAACCCCTGATGCGCGTCGTCCACGATCACCTTGCCAGCGCCTCGCAACGACCAGCGCACGATGTTCGCAATCAGACGCGCATTGTCGTCCTCGCCGAGCAGCTTGTTGCCAAGGATGCTGCCGTAAGCACTGACGATGATCTGCCCATTGCCCTCCGACAGCAGCCACAGCACCGGCACGCCCGAGTCGGGATCGTGCGCCAGCTCCAGCGCGCCAGAATCCTTCGCCCAGCCATCCCACTTCGCGGTCGGATACTCCGACGACGCGCTCACCTTGTTCACCGCTTCGAGCAGCGGATGCGCACCCGCCGGTCGCATCTCCAAATGCAACGGCTCGGGCAACTTGGTCTGGGCGGCGATCACTGCCGCTGCGGTCGGCTGCTCAGCTTCGTCCTGCTCCGCCTCGTTTTCGTCTTCCTCATCTGCTGCGGCATCCCTCGAACGCTCTGCAAAATGCATTCGCGTGATCGATTGCAGGTGCTGCAGAAACTTATTGTCACCGCCCGGTTCCATGGACCAGTCCGGGGTATCGGACAGCCCGGCGACGATCAGCAAGGTGTTGCCCCGCTGCACCCAGGAATGCAACGGCACGATTTCGGAATCTCGCACCGGATATAAATGGGGCGCGGCAGTGATCAATAGATTGCCGGTGTGCGCCTCCAGACCAGGCACGTCGCTCAACTTCGTGAAGCGTTCGCGCAGCGACAGCACCGGCACACGCTCCGACTGCAGCCAGGTCACCAGGCCAAGATAACCGTTTGGACCGCCTTCGGTGCTGGTGGGGCGCGTGGCGTGCTGCTGCGGCGCTTGCGGCTTCGGCGCCATCACTGCATAGAATGCGATGAATGCGCCGATGGCGAGCGCCAATGTGAGCAGGCGATCCTTCATGTCGCCGCTCCTTTCAATTGCGAATCCAGAGTGTGGCCTGCTCGCTGCACCTCGCCCAGATCGTCGCCCGCAATCTCCTTGCCGCCGAACACTTCACGCTCGGCGAGCTGCGCGATCTGTTGGAAAGATTCACGCTGCGTCGAGTCGTCGAAGCGCGCGCGTTTCGTCAGCTCGCGATGAGTCAGACTTTGCGCGTCATGCAAGCGCCCGGTTCTGACGAGCGTTGCGATCAACATTCTCAGCAGCGTCGACGGCCGGTCGCCGCTGACATCGACATCCGCCGCCGCAGATCCATGCATGCCCGGAACGTCAGCGGCATTCGCAGCTGCGGATGCGGACCTCGGTCGACGCCCTTGCAGCGCGGTCCGGACTTCGTTGATGACGATTCCCACCCCGAGCAGGACTACGAGCGCCACCGAGCCGTAGATCAAGCCCAAGCGCACCAGTTCCGGCAGCGGATGCTCGTCGAGCCAGCGACTCAACCAGGAGTCCTTGCCGGACTGCGGCTGGTTCTGGTCGAAGATCTGCCGCAGCCAGCGCTTGAATTTTTCGTACCAGGAGAGCGACTGCTCCGGCACCGGCGGCTTGCGCAGCGAGTCGAGCACCGGCGCCAGAGTATCGACGCCGATCGTGGCGCGCTCCGGCTCGTTCTCATAACGACTGACGAGCGCGCGCAGGCTGTTCAGACCATCGCGGTTCAGCAGGCTGAGCTGACTCGTGCCTACCAGATCGGTGAGCCCGAGCTGCTCCAGCGCCAGCCTCACGTCGGGGCAGGTCGTCTCGATCTCTTCCAGACCGATGACATCGGGCCCGAGCGCATCGACACAGTTTTCGAGGACCTGCCGCGCCGGGCCCTCGCTTTGCGCGAAGGCCGCGGACGCGGCCAGAAACATCGCAGCGAGAAACGTCGAACGCAATCAGGCAGCGCTCAACGCATTCACACGCGCGGCGAGATCGCCGCCTTCCTTGCGCAGTTTCAGATCCCAGTAGAGCGCGATGAACGCCGCGCTGCCGAACGGTCCCAAGAAGATATAGAACGCGAAGTTCGAGAGCGCCTGCATGACCATCCCGACCATGAACGCATCCGCGACCGCCAGTCCGGCAAAAGGAATCACCAGCGCGGCGACGAAGCCCAACGCAATCAGAATGACGAAAAGCAGGATCGACAGCAGCGTGAGCACCGCGCAGCTGCGCCACCAGTTGCCCCAGACCAGCTTGTGACTGCCGGTCAGCGACTCGATCGGGCCTTTGTTCTCGAACAGCAGCAGCGTCATGTACAGGACCAGGCTGACCATCAGGATCAGGCCCGGCACGATCAGCAGCAGCAGACCCACCAGGACGGCCAATCCGAACAGGATGCTCGCGCCGAACAACGGCAGCAGGCGCGCCAGCGCAGCCTGAAATGCGCCGCCCGTGCTCATCTCCTCACCGATGCCGATGGCGTATTGTTTCAGCAGCAGAGCGCTCGTGACCCACATGCTCAGCACCCCGCTGAGCAAAGCGATGACCAGGGCCATGGGATGATCGCCGTAGATCCCAAACGGATTGCCGGCGACGGCGACCGGATCGAAGCTCGGCATGCCGACGAACAACAAGTAAACCACCGGCAGCACGTTCACGATCGCCAGTAGCAGGCCAATGGGCCAGACCACGCCGAACGACGACTTGTACAGATGAAATGCGGTGTCCAGAACGCCGCCGATGCCCTGCGGCTGAGTGGGCTGAATGGCCATCACGAATCTCCATTGTGTGTTAGGCGCAGCGACGGCGCAGATCATCGCGGCGCTCCGGGCCAATGGCAAATATCCCTTTCGCAAAATCACAGACTTAACTGCGGCCACTGGGCCACGCGCAAACTGATATCACTTTGATATCTGAGCATGCTATGGTGGCGTCCATACTAAGGAGAAGGTCATGAAAGAACGACAAGTGCTGACCCTGCCCGGCGTGCCCATGGTCTTGATCTTATTGGTGCTATTGGCGCTGTGCGCCTGGTGGCTGTTCAAGTCGGTGGAGGCGTTCGTCTCACCTCTGCCGCCGCTCGTGGCAGGCGGGCTGGTGAGCTTTTGCGCCATGGGGTTTTTCATGGTGCAGCCGAACCAGGCCGCAGTGATGCAGTTCTTTGGCAAGTACGTCGGCTCCGAGCGCACCAGCGGGCTGCGCTGGGCCAACCCGTTCTACACCAAGAAGGCCGTGACCTTACGCGTGCGCAACTTCGAGTCCAGCAAGTTGAAGGTCAACGATCTGGAAGGCTCGCCGATCGAGATCGCCGCGGTCGTGGTCTGGCAGGTGCACGATGCCGCCGAGGCCGTGTTCAACGTCGACGATTACGAGAACTTCGTGCAGGTGCAGAGCGAAGCGGCGTTGCGCCAGATGGCAACCTCTTATCCGTATGACCTGCACGAAGAACACAAGATCGCGTTGCGCTCGCACGCCCACGAAATCAACGAGCACCTTCGTAACGAAGTGCAGGACCGCCTGGCACAGGCCGGACTGACGGTGATCGAAGCTCGCGTCAGCCATCTGGCTTACGCGCCCGAGATCGCGCAAGCGATGTTGCAGCGTCAGCAAGCCGCCGCGATCATTGCGGCTCGCACGCGCATCGTCGAAGGTGCCGTGACCATGGTGCACATGGCGCTCGAACAGCTCGCGAGAAAGGACGTCGTGCACCTCGACGAAGAGCGCAAAGCAGCGATGGTGTCGAATCTGCTGGTGGTGTTGTGCGGCGAGCGCGGCACGCAGCCGGTCGTCAACACGGGCACTTTATATAACGGCTGAGCGAAACCGTTGGCGGAGAAAAAAGCTTATCCGCTGCGCATCAGCAGCGACGTACTCGACGCCGTACAACGCTGGGCGCAGGACGAGCTGCGCAGCGTGAACGCGCAGATCGAGTACGTCCTGCGCGACGCGCTTCGCAAGGCGGGGCGAATCAGTTCCTCAACGTCCCCGCCGCCGGTCGAAGGCGGCGAGGACACGGAAGGCTCTTAGCCGGCGAGCGCCTGCTCCAGATCTGCGAGCAGGTCTTCGACATCTTCGATACCCACCGACAGACGAATCAACGAGTCGTCGATGCCGAGCTCGCGGCGCTTTTCCGGCGGGATCGACGCGTGCGTCATCAGGCCGGGATGATCGACCAGACTCTCCACGCCGCCCAGACTTTCGGCGATCGTGAATATCCGGCAGCGCTCGAGGAAATGTTTCGCCTCGCCGAGACCGCCCTTCACGAAGAAGGTGACGATGCCGCTGAAGCCATTCTGCATCTGACGCCGGGCCAGCTGATGTTGCGGATGGCTCGCGAGCCCCGGATACAACACCTTCGCCACGCGCGGATGCTTCTCCAGCCAGCCCGCAATTCGTAACGCACTCTCGCTCGACTGCCGCATGCGCAGCGCCAATGTTTTCAGGCCGCGCAACGCCAGGAAACTATCGAACGGCCCGCTGACTGCACCGACGGCGTTCTGCAGGAACCCGATCTTGTCCGCCAGCTCCTCGTTGGCCGCTATCGCGACGCCGCCGACCATATCGGAATGGCCATTCAAGTATTTGGTCGCCGAGTGCATGGTGATGTCGGCGCCCAACTCGATCGGTCGCTGTACCCACGGACTGGCAAACGTGTTGTCGACGACCGTGAGAATGTTTCGCTTGCGCGCGAACTCCGCGACCTGCGCGATATCGACCAGGCGCAGCGTCGGATTGGTCGGCGTTTCGATCCAGATCATCTTGGTCGTCGGCCGAACGGCGGCCTCCAGCGCCTTTTGCTGGGTCAGATCTGCAAACGTGATATCCAGGCCTGCCGAACGCTTGCGCACGCGCTCAAACAATCGGAACGTGCCGCCGTACAAGTCATCCATCGCGACGATGTGACTGCCGGAGTCGAGCAATTCCAGTAGCGTGCTGGTCGCCGCCATGCCCGATGCGAACGCGAAGCCGCGCACGCCCGCTTCGAGATCGGCGATGCACTTCTCCCAAGCAGTGCGAGTGGGGTTCGAGGTGCGCGAGTAGTCGTAACCCTTGTGAACGCCAGGGCTGCTTTGCGCGTATGTCGAGGTAGCGTAGATCGGCGGCATCACCGCACCCGTGCTCGGGTCGGGAGCCTGACCGGCGTGAATGCAGCGAGTGCCGAAACGCAGCGACGAAGATGAACTCATGATGGATACGTGTCCTGCTGATCGTGTCGTAACGTGGGCCGCGAGGATTCTGCGGCCAACATAGTGAATAAATCGTGCACTATTTCACCTGACGGCGCAGGTAATTCAGCACGTCCGAGCGCGTCACCAGGCCGAGGAACCTCTCGCCATCCATCACGGCCGCGGACGAGCGCACTTCGAGCATGGCCACGAGATTGTTGAGCGTCTGACTCTTGTCGACCCGCAGGAAGCTGCTGGTCATGGCCTTGTGCACCGGCTCGTTGAAACGCCCCGGATGGCCGAAAGCGAAACGCAGGATGTCGTCTTCGGTGACGACACCGATGAGCTGCTCTCCATCCATCACCGGCAATTGCGAGAAGCCGGCGTTGCGCAGGCGATTGTGCGCGGTCGTGAGCACATCGTTCGGCCCGACCGTAATGGTGGCGCGCTGGCCGTGCGGGCGGCCGATCAAGTCGCGCAAGTCGCCATACGTCTCGCGCTGGATGAAGCCTTGATCCTCCATCCAGAAGTCGTTGTACAACTTCGACAGGTAGCGCGCGCCCGTGTCGCACGCCAAAGTCACGACGCGCTTCGGCGTTTTCTGCTCGCGGCAATAGCGCAAGGCCGACGCGAGCAGGGTGCCGGTCGAAGAGCCAGCAAGCACGCCTTCCTTCTGCAACAACTCGCGCGCCACCGAGAACGACTCGCCGTCCGAAATGCTGTAAGCGCGCTTGGTCATGGAGAAGTCGGCGATGTCGGGAATGAAGTCCTCGCCGATGCCTTCGACCAGCCAGGACGACTTCTGAGTCATTTTGCCGGTCGCGATGAACTCCGCGAGGATGGAGCCCTGCGGATCCGCGAGCACCAGCTCGACATGGGGCGCGTGCTTCTTGAAGAACGCCGCCAGACCGGCAATCGTGCCGCTCGATCCGACGCCGACGACCACTGCGTCCAGCTGCTGCCCCATCTGCTCCCAGATCTCCGGCGCGGTGGTGAGCTCATGCGCCTTGGGATTGTCGGGATTGGCGAACTGATTGATGAAGTAAGCGTTCTGGCGCTTGGCAATCGCCGCGCCCAGGTCCTGGTAGTACTCGGGATGACCCTTACCCACGTCGGAGCGGGTCAGCACCACCTCGGCGCCCAGCGCCCGCAGGTTGAAGATTTTTTCCTGGCTCATTTTGTCCGGTAACACCAAAATGAGCCTGTAGCCCTTCTGCGCGGCGACCAGCGCGAGGCCCAGGCCGGTGTTGCCGGCAGTGGCCTCGACAATGACGCTGCCGGGCTTCAGATCGCCGCGGCGCTCGGCCTCCTCGATCATGGACAGGCCGATGCGATCCTTGATGGAACCGCCCGGATTCATGTACTCGAGCTTCAGGAACAGCTCGCAGGGACCCGTATCGAGCCGATTCAGCCGCAACATGGGCGTGCGGCCAATCATCTCGATCGCGTTCTGGTAAACGTGCATGGAAGACTCCGTCAGCAATTCAGTCGTAGTAGTCCAACGTCATTCATGCCTGCCGTCAAATCCTCGCAAACCGTCTCCGATGCCCTGCATACCGCAACCATGCTGTTGTCGCGGTCCTCGCCCTCTGCGCGCCTCGATGCCGAGCTGCTTCTGGAGTATGTGACCGGGCTGTCACGGACCAATTTCCGCGCGAACCCGGAGCGCGAGCTGCCTGCCAATGCCGGCTGGTCGTACCAGCAACTGGTCAAGCGCCGCTCGCAAGGCGAGCCGGTTGCATACATCCGCCAGCAGCACGAGTTCTGGTCACTGCTGCTGGAAGTGAGTCCGGCGGTGCTGATTCCGCGCCCGGAGACCGAATTGGTCGTCGAGCGGGTGCTGGCACATATAAATAAAGAAGACCCGGTCCGAGTTGCCGACTTGGGCACCGGGAGTGGCGCGATCGCGGTCGCCATCGCATCCGAGCGGCCGCAGGCGCAGGTCACTGCCATCGACGCGTCGAAGGATGCCCTGGAACTCGCCAGTCGCAATATCGGGCGATTGCAGCTGACCAACCTCTCGCTATTACACGGCAGCTGGTTCACGCCCGTGGCCGGGCAGAAATTCCACGCGATCGCGTCCAATCCGCCCTACATCGCGCAGGACGATCCCGACCTCGCGCCCGAGGTTCGCAAGTTCGAGCCCATCATGGCGCTGATCTCGGGGCGTAGCGGTTTCGAAGCACTGGATGCCCTCATCCGCGATGCGCCGACACACCTGGAACCTGAAGGATGGCTGGTGCTGGAGCACGGCTGGAAGCAGGCCGAAGGGGTCCGTCAGCGGCTTGTGCGCCAAGGCTTCGTTCACGTACGCTCGCACGCCGATCTGGCCGGCCACGAACGCGTCACCGAAGGCCAGTGGCCCGGCCCTCAACGAGGATAGCGTCCATGCTCGAATTCAAGACTTCCAAAGGCACCTTCACCGTCCAGCTGTTCGACAAGCAGGCGCCGATCACGGTGGAGAACTTTTATCGTTACGCCGATGAAGGTTTTTTCGACGGCACGATTTTCCATCGCGTCATTCCGAACTTCATGGTCCAGGGCGGCGGGCTGACCGCGGATCTGAAGAACAAGAAGGGCCATGACCCGATCCAGAACGAAGCCAACAACGGCTTGAAGAACAAGCGCGGCACGCTGTCCATGGCGCGCACCAACGACATCAACAGCGCGACGTCGCAGTTCTTCATCAACGTCGTCGACAACGACTTCCTGGATCACAAAGGCGCGAGCAACTACGGCTATGCCGTGTTCGGTCGCGTGGATTCGGGCATGGAGGTGGTCGATGCCATCGTCGCCGTGAAGACCGGCAGCCGTAGCGGCTATCAGGATGTGCCGACGGAAACGATCACGATCGAGTCGGTTCGCCGCATCGAACCGAAGCAGGAATAAGCTCGACCGGCGTGCCGGGCATCGACCCGGCACGCTGTTGCAGCGCTGTTACTTGAACAGAACTGTGAAGTTGAAGACGTTGACGTCGCTCTCGAAGCCCTTGTCCTTATCGCCCACGTCGAAAAACCGCTGATATTCCAGGCGCAGCGTAAATGCGTCGTTGATGTTCCAGGCGCCGCCCAGTCCGGCGAACAATTCGGTCTGGCTGACATCCGTGCGGCGATGGAGCAGATTGAAAACATCGGCTTGCTGGACCTGGTCGATGTAGCGCAACCGCTGAGTCACGCGCGTTTCCGCATAATAGATGCCGCCGCGCACGTGCAGATCGAAATGCTGACCGAGCGGCAACATGCCGAGCACGCTGGCAGTGATGCCTGCGCTGGTGAAGTCGACACCACTTTCGAAGTCGCCGTTCAACGGGGTGGTGACCACATTCGTACCGTCGAAGTACGCAAGGTCGCCGCTGATCGGACCGGTCAAGGTGTAGGACGCCTCACCCAGGTCCACGTAACCCACTTCCACCGCCACCCAGTCGTTGAAGCGATAACCCACCTGCGCTCCCCACGGAGTCACGGTGTCATCCAACGTGGAGCTCACGGGGGCGGCGCTCAGGTTGGTACCCGGCTGGATCGGCACGATCGCCAGCTGCGGGTTGAGCATGGCGCTGAAGTCTTCGTCCAGACTGCGCTTGGAGCCCAGGTCGACGTCGCCGGTACCGCCCCAGACACCGAAATAGAATCCGCGGTTCTGCTCGGCGAACGCTGCCGGGGTCGACAGCATGCAGCCCAGCGCCAGCCCAGCCAGCACACGCGTCTTGTGGTTCATCTCCCAAGTTCTCCGTAAGTCCGTGACATTATTGTTGCGGGACAGCCCAACCCGAATTTCCGGGCGCCGATACTAGACGATTATGTGCAATCAACCAGCGACTACATCACACTTACCCGGCGCGCGACCTGCTTTCGTGAGCTAGGTCCGCTTGCTTTGCCTCATCAACGTTTGCAGGACGAATGTTTCGTTTCATCGCCTGGCTACTCGCCTCGTTACTCGCGCTGAGCATCGGCTCGGTCGTGCTATTGAGATGGGTCGACCCACCCACCACCGCTTTCATCGTTCGTGAGCGCCTCGCCGCCGGCGAGCCCGGCAGGCCGCAGTCGGTGCAGCACCGCTGGGTGGATTGGGACCAGATCTCGCCGCACATCAAGGTAGCGGTGATTGCTGCCGAGGACCAGAAATTCCTGGGGCACTACGGCTTCGATCTCGATTCCATCAATGACGCGCTGGCAGATCGCGAGCGCGGTCGTCGCGTGCGCGGCGCCAGCACGCTAACGCAGCAAGTCGCAAAGAACCTGTTTCTTTGGCCGGGCCAGAGCTGGGTCCGCAAAGGGCTGGAGGCGTACTTCACGGTGCTGATCGAGGCGCTGTGGCCGAAGCAGCGCATTCTCGAGGTATACGTGAACATCGCGGAATTCGGCAGTGGCGTGTTCGGCGTGGGCGCAGCGGCCGAGACTTTTTTCAGGAAGCCCGCAGCGCGCCTCAACGCTCCCGAGGCAGCCCTGCTCGCGGCCGTGCTCCCGAACCCGAAACGGATGAAGGTCAGCTCGCCGTCACGCTATGTGCTGTCGCGACAGCAGTGGATCCTGGGACAGATGCGCGGCCTGGGCGGCGTTGGCCTGTTGCAGCAACTCGATCCGCCACCGCCCAAGCGGGCGAAGAAGAAGAAATCCTGAGCGTCAACGACGCACGACTTTCTGCTCGATCGCACCGAAGATGCTGCGGCCGTGGGGGTCGAACATCTCGATGCGCACCGAGTCGCCGAACTTCAGGAACGACGTCACCGGCTTGCCCTGCTCGATCTGTTCCAGCGTACGACGCTCGGCGATGCACGCGGACCCCAGCGAACGGTCGTAGTTGGAAATCGTGCCCGACCCCAGCACCGTGCCGGCGCGGGCGTTGCGCGTGAGCGTGATGTGCTCGATCAAGCGTGCGAAGTCGAACGTCATATCGACGCCCGCGTTCGGCTGACCGAAAGGCTTGCCGTTGACATGCACGACCAGCGGCAGATGCACCTTTGCTTCCGCCCACGACGTGCCCAATTCATCGGGCGTCACCGCGACCGGTGAGAACGCCGTCGCCGGTTTGGATTGATAGAAACCAAAGCTCTTCGCCAGCTCGCCGGGAATCAAATTGCGCAGCGACCAATCGTTCACCAGCATGACCAGCTTGATGTGATCGAACGCGCCCTCGCGCTTCGTGCCCATCGGCACGTCGTCCGTAATCACAGCGACCTCGCCCTCAAGGTCGATGCCGTATTCCTCGCTGGGCACCGGCACGTCATCGCGTGCGCCGAGGAAGTCATCCGAGCCGCCTTGATACACCAGCGGATCGGTCCAGAAACTCTCCGGCATCTGCGCCCCGCGTGCCTTGCGCACCAGCTCGACGTGATTGACGTAAGCGGAACCGTCGACCCAGTGATACGCACGCGGCAGCGGCGCCATTGCGCGCGCCGGATCGAAGGAGAACGAGTCCTTGACGCCGCCCTGCTCGAGCGCAGCAGCGACTTCAGCCAGCTTCGGCGCAAGGCTCGACCAATCGTCGAGTGCCGCTTGCAGCGTCGGCGCGATGTGCGCGACCGCAACGGCCTTGCTCAGATCGCGGCTGACGAGGACCAGCTGACCGTCACGGGACGAGCTACGAAGGGTTGCAAGCTTCATTTAGTTTTCCAACTGTCAACGTATCCAGACCATTCAACGGCTGCGGCGGACTCCGTCACCTCAAGCGCATCGCGTGTATCGATCATCACTGCGTACTCATCCGTCGCCGGCTTCGACTGCACCAGCATGTTCTTCAACGCCTTCGGATGCGGGCCATGCGTGAAGCCGCAAGGATGCAGCGTCATCATTCCCGGCTTGATGTTGTCGCGGGAGAAGAAATCGCCGGCGTGATAGAACAACACTTCGTCGTAGTCGTCGTTGTTATGGAAGAACGGCACCTTCAACGCGCCCGGATCGGTTTCGAACGGCCGCGGCACGAACGTGCAGACCACGAAGCGATTGCCGACGAACGTGGTGTGCGCGGAGGGCGGCAAGTGATACCGGTGGCTCGCGACCGGCCGGATGTCCTTCACGTTGATACGTACGACCGAAAGATCGCCGTGCCAGCCCGTCGCATCCAATGGATTGAACGGGTACGTGACCTTCGAGATCGCGTTGTTGCGCTTGACCCGTACCTGCCACTGACGATCGTCGCTCTGTTGAGCGACGAATGCGGCGTCCATCTGCGGCACATCCAACATCGCCGGATCGAAAATCGCATGCGCACCCAACAGGCCCTTATCCGGCAGCGAGTAGCTCGAGTTGGTCGCCTCGATCAGCAACGCAAACATCGGCTCCTGCAAGTCGATGCGCCACATCGTGCCGCGAGGAATCACGACGTAGTCGCCCGCGGCGAGCGTCAGATGACCGTAGTCACAATGGAACTCACCTGCGCCCCGATGCACGAACAGCAGATCGTCGCCGTCGGCGTTGCGCGCCAGATGATCCATTGACTGACTGGCATTCCACACGCGCACGCGGACATTCGCGTTGCGCAGAATCTCCGCCGCCTGCCAGGGCGATGTTTGATCCCGATCCAGCTGAGTCAAATCGAAGGCATGCGGACGCAGCGGCCCTTCGAACTCGACCCAGCCGGTCGGCGGATGCCGATGATGAAAGAACGCGGCCGGGCCGAAAAAGCCTTCCTTACTGATCTCGCGCTCGAACGTCCCTTGCGGCAGGTCGGCATGCGCCTGTCGCGATGCCGTGCCCTCGACCCGCGATGGAATGATGGGACGTTTCATGGCACACCTCAGTGGTTAAATCACGCCTCTGCGCATCTGATCGAGCTCGATCGACTCGAACAGCGCCTTGAAGTTGCCTTCGCCGAATCCTTCGTTGCCCTTGCGCTGGATGATCTCGAAGAAGATCGGGCCGATGACGTTCTGGGTGAAGATCTGCAACAGCAGGCCCTCGCCCTTGTCCGGATTGCCATCGAGCAGGATGCGACGCTTGCGCAGCTCTTCCAGGTTCTCGCGATGGCCGCTGACGCGCGCGTCGACGCCTTCGTAATAGGTGTCCGGCGTGTCCTGGAACTGCACGCCCTGCTCGCGCAGTACATCGACGGTGCGCTGGATGTCCGAGGTGCCAAGTGCGATATGCTGAATGCCTTCGCCTTTGTATTCGCGCAGGTATTCTTCGATTTGCGACTTGTCGTCCTGAGACTCGTTGATGGGAATGCGAATCTTGCCGCACGGGCTGGTCATCGCGCGGCTGAACAAGCCGGTCTTCTTGCCTTCGATGTCGAAGTAACGAATCTCGCGGAAGTTGAACAGCTTCTCGTAGAAGCCGGCCCACTTGTCCATGTTGCCGCGAGCCACGTTGTGAGTCAGATGATCGATGTAGGTGAGCCCGGCCGTGCGATTCAACGCAGCGCCTTTGACCGGCACGAAGTCGACGTCATAAATCGTGTGCTCGCCATAACGATCGACCAGATAGACCAGGCTGCCGCCGATGCCCTCGATGGCGGGAATGTGCAGCTCCATCGGGCCGACGCGCGTTTCGACGGGCTTGGCACCCAGCTCGATGCAGCGCTTCAACGCATACGCCGCATCCTGCACGCGGAACGCCATCGCGCAGGCCGACGGGCCATGCTCGCGCGCGAACCGCTGACCGAAACTGTCCGGCTCGGCGTTGATGATGAAATTGATATCACCCTGCCGATGCAACGTGACATTCTTGCTGCGATGTCGGGCGGTGGCCGGAAAGCCGAGCCGCTCGAACAAAGTACGCAACAGCTCGGGATCTTCGGCGGTGTATTCGACGAACTCGAACCCGTCGGTGCCCAACGGGTTGTGACTGTCCTGGGCGGCGCTGCTCATACGGATCCCCTGCTTCGAAACTAATGGTTACAATTGAAACTATATCTTCCGGACCCGTCAAGGGGAGTGCGCGCAAGCCATGAATGGGACTAAGGAAAAAGTTGCCGAGCCGCAGCTCGAGCCGGTCCCGTTGCAGCTCGATCGCTTCATTCCCTACCGGCTGTCGGTGCTGACCAACACGGTCAGCATGGTGATCGCCAGCGCCTACGAGCGCGAATTCGGCCTGACCATCCCGCAGTGGCGCGTGATGGCGGTGCTGGCCCGCTACCCCGATTTGTCGGCCATCGAGGTCGCGGAACGCACGGCCATGGACAAAGTTGCCGTCAGCCGGGCGCTACAAGGGTTGCTCGATGCGAAACGCGTCCTGCGGGCCTTCGACAAGGGCGACCGGCGCCGCTCCATCCTGCGCCTGTCCGCCGCTGGACAGGCCGTTTACACGCGCGTGGCTCCCATGGCCCTGCGCTACGAGGCGGAGTTGCTGAGCGCACTGAGTCCAAATGACCGGCGCACGCTCGACCGGCTGCTGGCCCGGCTCATGGAGCAAGCCAAATCAATGCAAGTGAGTCGCGACGTTTAGGAAGGAGTCGCTATAATTCGCGCCGCTTGCATGATCGCTACCGCGATCGCGATCGAAGGAGCGGCGACGAGTGAGAACAGTGGCGGAGTTTCGGATCGAGTATCTGCGGCAGCTGAGCCCGCAGGGCCGTCCGCTCGACGAGTTGCCGGCGTTCGCAGCCGACAATGACGAGTTGCTGAAGATGTTCGCGGCCATGCTGCGAGCTCGCACCTTCGACGCCAAGGCCGTCAATCTGCAACGCACCGGCAAGCTCGGCACCTACGCGCCCTGCCTCGGCCAGGAAGCCGCTCATGTCGGCGTCGGCGCGGCGATGCGCCCCGAAGACTGCCTGGCCATCGTTTATCGCGAGATCGGCACCCTGTTCTGGCGTGGCGTCAGCATGACCGAGGTGCTGCTGTACTGGGGCGGCGATGAACGCGGCAACAACTTCGCCGTGCCTCGCCACGACTTCCCCTGGTGCGTGCCCATCGCGACCCAGACGCTGCACGCCGCCGGCGCTGCCATGGCATTCAAGATTCGCAAGGAGCCCCGCTGCGCCGTTGCGTATATCGGCGACGGCGGCACGTCGGAAGGCACGTTCTACGAAGCGATGAACCTGGCCGGCGCGCGCCAGCTGCCCATCGTGTTCGTGGTCGTCAACAACAAGTGGGCGATCTCCGTTCCCATCGAACAGCAGACCGCGGCTGAAACCCTGGCGCAGAAAGGCATTGCTGCGGGCATCCCCGGCGTTCAGGTCGATGGCAATGACGTGATCGCAGTTCGCGATTGCATGTCCCGCGCCCTGGAAAAAGCGCGCAACGGCGGCGGACCGACGGTCGTAGAAGCCATCAGCTATCGCTTGAGCGATCACACCACCGCCGACGATGCGAGCCGCTATCGCGATGAGGGTGAAGTCGCCGAAGCCTGGAAAGTCGAGCCAATGATCCGGCTGCGCAAGTTGCTCGAGTCTCGCGGCGTGCTAGATGAAGCGCGCGAGCAAGCGATGAAAGCGCAGTTCACCCGTGAGGTCGATGCGTCCGTTCAGGAGTACCTGAACACTCCGCGTCAATCCACCGACGCGATGTTCGACCACCTTTACGCCAATCCACCGCCGTACGTGGAAGAGCAAAAGGAACTCGCGCGTCGTTACGCCGGCACGGGCCGGCCTTCTCACTGAAGCCTTCCATGCCCAAAGTCACAATGGTCGAAGCCATCGCAATGGCGCAGGCGTGGGAGCTGGCAAACGATCCCAGCGTGGTCGTGCTCGGTGAGGACGTCGGCAAGAGCGGCGGCGTGTTTCGCGCCACCTCCGGCTTGTTCGAGCGCTTCGGCGCCGATCGCGTGCAAGACACACCGCTCGCCGAGAACATGATCGCCGGCATGTGCGTCGGCATGGCCGCGCAAGGCATGCGGCCGGTCGCCGAGATCCAGTTCATGGGATTCCTGTATCCGGCCATCGATCAGATCGTCAACCACATGAGCCGGTTGCGCCATCGCACGCGCGGACGTTTGTCATGTCCGGTGGTCATCAGAACGCCGCACGGCGGCGGCATTCATGCGCCGGAACATCATTCCGAGTCGGTGGAATCGATGATCGCGCACGTGCCTGGCATTCGCGTGGTCTGCCCCTCCTCGCCGGCGCGAGCGTATGGCTTGTTGCTGGCGTCGATACGCGATCCGGACCCGGTGTTGTTCCTCGAGCCGACGCGCATCTATCGACTGGCGAAGCAGGAAGTGGCGGATGACGGCGTCGCCGCGCCGCTGGATGTTTGTTACATCCTGCGCGAAGGCGAAGACGTCACCATCGTGACCTGGGGCGCGATCACGACCGACGTGTTGCAAGCGGCCGAGCAACTCGCAGCTCAAGGCATCAGTGCCGAAGTGCTCGATCTCGCAACTGTGAGTCCCATCGACGCCGAGACCATTCTCGAATCCGTGGCGAAAACCGGACGGCTGGTAATCGTGCACGAAGCCGCGCGCAATTGCGGCGTCGGCGCCGAGATCGCTGCGATCGTGGCCGAGCACGGCCTGCATGATTTGCTGGCACCGATTCAACGCGTCACCGGTTTCGATACCGTGGTGCCGTTGTATCGGCTCGAGAACGACTACATCCCGAGCGTGGCCCGCATCGTCGATGCGGCCCAAGCGACCCTGGCCGGCTAGGAAGAAGACTATGAGCGTGACCTTCAACCTCCCGGACCTCGGCGAAGGCTTGCCCGAAGCGGAAATCGTGTCGTGGCACGTCCAAGAGGGCCAGCACGTCGAAGTCGATCAACCGCTGCTGTCGGTGGAGACGGCCAAGGCCGTTGTCGATGTGCCGAGCCCGTACTCCGGCAACATCGTTCGCCTGCATGCAAAGCCCGGCGATACTGTGCAGACCGGCAAGCCGCTGGTGGATTTCGATCTGCCGCCGCAGGCCAGCGCCACCGCCGCACCTTCGAATCAGGGCATGGTCGTCGGCCACATGGCCACGCGCAACGAAGAGCTCGTCGATCACGCCATTGTCGGTCGCGGTCGTCGTGCATACAGGGATCGCGAGCGCGTGCGTGCGGCGCCGGCCGTTCGCATGCTGGCGAAGCGCCTGGGCGTCGAGCTGTCCGCGTGCCAGGCGACCGGCCGGCATGGATTGGTGAGCGTCGACGATGTGCTCGCTCGGGCAAATCTGAGCAAGTCACAACAACGCGCGCCGGCCGTCCCCGGGCTTACCGATGCCGACAAGCTGCGCGGCCCGCGCAAAGCCATGGCACAGAGCATGGCGCTGTCTCGCGACGAGATCGCGATGTGCACAATCTTCGACGACGCCGATATCGATGTTTGGAAGGATCGCGGTGACATCACGGTCCGGCTGGTCCGTGCCATCGTCGCCGGTATCCAAGCGGAACCGGCACTTAACGCGTTGTTCGATCCTGCCGGCCCGTCGCGCAAATTGATGGAACAGGTTCATCTGGCGATCGCAGTGGATACAAACGAGGGCCTGATCGTTCCGGTTCTGCGTGATGTCACTTCGCAGTCGGCCGCGCAATTGCGCACTCAACTGGACGACATCAAGCAGCGAACGCGCGCCCGTACCATCACGCCAGAAGAAATGCGTGACTACACGTTCACACTTTCAAACTTTGGTACGGTCGCCGGACGGTATGCAACTCCGCTAGTAGTGCCACCGACAGTTGCAATTCTGGGCGCGGGCAAGCTGCAAAGAGACGTCGTTGCCGGCGCAAATGCCCCGGAAATACACGTTCGTCTGCCGTTGTCATTAACGTTCGACCACCGTTGCGTAACCGGCGGCGAGGCACTGCGTTTTCTCGCTGCGGTCATCACTGATCTGCAGTTGCCGAGCTAACCGCCAAGAAGCTCGCGAGCGCGTCGTTATTCCATTTTGGTGCACCCGGCACCAGGGGGTTCTATTACCCTATAGGTTCAGTCGTCACGAGAGAGGCTCAGCATCGTCGCATCATGACCACGACCATTCCCGCTGCACGTCAGAAACTGATCGAGCGCATCGCTCAGTCCGCCCGCACGCTGAAGAAGCGCGGTGATCCACTGGATGTTCAGGAGTTCGTCCGCCAGTACTACCGCGGCGTCGGCGAAGAGGATTTGGCTGAATACCGGCCCGACACGCTCGCGGCGATCGCCCTGGCACATCTGCGCAGCGCCAGCGTGCGCAAGCCCAACCGTCCGCTGGTGCGTGTATTCAATACGGATGAAGCGCGCGATGGCTGGAGCACGACGCACACCATCGTCGAAGTGACCAACGAAGATATGCCGTTCCTGGTGGACTCGCTCGGCATGGTGCTGACCCAGGCGGGTCTCACGATTCACATGATGGTTCACCCGGTGCTGCCGGTCCGGCGCGATCGCGCAGGAAAGCTTGAAGCACTCGGCGAGAACGGCGACGCGAAGAAGTTCACGCAGGAGTCGTGGCAGCACATTGAGATCGATCGCATCGGCGCGCCGGAGCGGCTGCAGGAAATCGAGCAGAAGTTGTTACGCACGCTCGAAGACGTGCGTCTGGCCGTCGGCGATTGGAATGAAATGCGCCAGCGCGCCACCGAGCTGGCCAACGAGATCGAGCGCGACAACCCCGGCGTACAGCCCAACGAAGCGCGCGAAGCCAAAGCGCTGCTCGACTGGATGGCCGCCAATCATTTCACCTTCCTCGGTTATCGCCAGTATCAATTGAAACGAGGCCGCAGCGAGGACCTGCTGGTGCCCATGCCGGAAACCGGCCTTGGCATCCTGCGCACCCGCAAAGGTTATCGCGCCGAGCCGACCGTGCTCACCGGCGAGCTGCGCGAACACGCGCGTCAGCCCGAGTTGATGCAGATCACCAAGGCGAACTCCGTCTCCACCGTCCATCGCTCGACCTATCTCGACTACGTCGGCGTGAAGACCGTCGATGCGCAAGGCCGCGTCACCGGCGAGAAACGTTTCCTCGGCTTGTTCACCTCCGCGGTTTACAACCGCAGCCCGCGCGAAATTCCGATGCTCCGTCACAAGATCGAGCGCGTGGTCGGACACTTCGGCCTGGACCCGGCCAGCCACGACGGCAAAGCGGTCGTGCACGTGCTGGAAACCTATCCGCGCGACGAGCTGTTCCAGGCCAGCGTCACCGACCTGATCCGCACCGTCCGGGGCATCGTCAATCTGTACGAGCGTCAGCGCGTGCGCGTGTTCCTGCGTCGGGACACCTTCGGTCGTTTCTATTCCGCCCTGATCTTCGTGCCGCGTGACCGCTACAACACGCAGGTCCGGCAGAAGATGGAAGCGGTGCTCAACGACAAGCTCAAAGCCACCGCCATCGAATCGCAGATCCAGCTGTCCGAATCGGCGCTGGCTCGGGTGCACATGATCATTCGCCTGCCGATCGTCGGCGGCCCACGCATCGATGCCGAAGAGCTGGAGCAGGCGATCGCCGAGACCGTGCTCACCTGGAGCGACAAGCTGCGCGATGCCTTGATCGACAAGCATGGCGAGCTGGATGGCCGCCTGCTGGCGGAGAAGTTCCACAACGCCTTCCCGGCCGCGTACGAAGAGGACACGAGCGCCGAGGTGGCGATCGACGACATTCGCCAGCTCGACGAAGTCATCGCCGACACCGACAAGATCGCCATGCGCCTGGCGAACGGCGAAGGCAAGACAGTGCACCTGCGGCTGCTCCGAGCGGCCGCGCCAATCGCCTTGTCGCAGGCATTGCCCATTCTCGAAAACATGGGCTTCATGATCGTCAGCGAGCGCCCCTATCGCATCGCTGTATCCGGCGGCCGCCCGATCTGGCTGCAGGATTTCGAGATGCAGCGTCGCGACGGCAGCACGATCAGTCCCGCGGCTTTGGGCGAACGGTTCACCGACACGTTCTCGGCCGTGTGGACCGGCCGCGCCGAGAATGACGGCTTCAATCAACTCATCGTGGTCACCGACCTCACCTGGCGTCAGGCCAGCGTGCTGCGCGCTTACTGCCGTTACGCGATTCAAACCGGAGCGAGCTTCAGCCAGGCGTACATGGAGCAGGTGCTGACTTCGAACGCCAGGATCGCGACCATCCTGTCGCAGCTGTTCGAAGCGCAGTTCGATCCGGCGCACAAGCCGGCCAAGCGCAGCGCCGACGTGGATCGGCTCAAACAAGAGCTGGCCGATCTGCTCGACTCGGTGCGCAGTCTCGATGAAGACCGCATCCTGCGTCGCTTCGCGCACGCCATTCAGGCGACGCTGCGCACCAACTACTTCCAGACGGACTCGAGCGGCGCGCCCAAGCAGTGGCTGTCGTTCAAGCTCGATTCGCGCAGCATTCCGGAAGTGCCGCAGCCGCGCCCGGCATTCGAGATTTTCGTTTACTCACCGCGCGTCGAAGGCGTCCATCTGCGCATGGGTCAGGTTGCCCGCGGCGGCCTGCGCTGGTCCGATCGTCGCGAGGACTTCCGCACCGAAGTGCTGGGCCTGATGAAGGCGCAGAACGTGAAGAACACCTTGATCGTGCCGGTCGGCGCGAAGGGTGGCTTCGTGCCCAAGCGCATGCCCGCCGGTGCGAGCCGCGAAGACGTGCAGCGTGAAGGTGTCGAGTGCTATCGCACCTACATCTCGGCGCTGCTCGACATCACCGACAATATCGTCGAAGGCAAGATCGTGCCGCCGCCGCAGGTGGTCCGTCGCGATGGCGACGACCCTTATCTGGTGGTGGCAGCCGACAAAGGCACGGCAACCTTCTCCGACATCGCCAATCGGCTGGCGGCCGACTACAACTTCTGGCTCGGCGACGCCTTCGCCTCGGGCGGCTCGGCCGGTTATGACCACAAGAAGATGGGCATCACGGCACGCGGCGGCTGGGAATGCGTGAAGCGCCACTTCCGCGAGATGGGCGTCGATACCCAGTCGCAGGACTTCACCGCCATCGGGATCGGCGACATGGCCGGTGACGTGTTCGGCAACGGCATGCTCCAGTCGCCGCACACCCGGCTGCTGGCGGCGTTCAACCATCAGCACATCTTCCTGGACCCGGATCCGGATGCGGCCGCCTCTTATAAAGAGCGCCAGCGTATGTTCAACCTGCCGCGCTCCAGCTGGGAGGACTACAACCGCAAGCTGATTTCCAAGGGCGGCGGCGTCTACGCGCGCAATGTCAAATCGATCAAGGTGTCGCCGCAGGTGCAGGCCATGCTCGGCATCAAGCGCGACACGTTCACGCCGATCGAGCTGATCCGCGCAATTCTGTGCATGCCGGTCGACCTGCTGTGGAACGGCGGCATCGGCACCTACGTAAAAGCCACCGACGAAACTCATATCGACGTGGGTGACCGCGCCAACGACGCCTTGCGCGTCAATGGCCGCGATCTGCGCTGCAAAGTCGTCGGCGAAGGCGGCAATCTCGGCTTCTCGCAACGAGGGCGCATCGAATACGCGCTCGGCGGCGGGCGCATCAACACCGACTTCGTCGACAACTCCGGTGGCGTCGATTGCTCGGATCATGAAGTCAACATCAAGATCCTGCTCAACAACCTGCCCAAGCGCGCCGGCCTGACGCTGGACAAGCGCAACGCGCTGCTGGTCGACATGACCGATGAGGTCGCCTCCCTGGTGCTGCGTGACAACTATCTACAGAGCCAGGCGCTGTCGATGCTGGAGGCCCGCGCGAGCAAGGACTTGCTCGAGCATGCGCATTCGATCCGTCGTCTCGAAGTGTCGGGGCTGCTGGATCGCGGGCTCGAATTCCTGCCGGCCAGCGAAGAAATCAGCGAGCGGCAGCAGGCGAACAAGGGCCTGACGCGGCCCGAGCTCGCCATCCTGCTGGCGTACGCCAAGATGGCGCTGTACTCGAAGCTCATCGATTCGGATGTGCCCGAGGATCCGTTCCTGGGTCACGAGCTGGAACGTTACTTCCCGGCGTTGATGCAGAAGCGGTTCAACAAGTATCTGCCCGAGCACCGCTTGCGCCGGGAGATCATCGCCACCGCGACCACCAACAGCATCGTCAACCGCATGGGCCCGACGTTTGCTCGTCGGATCCAGGAAGACACCGGCGCCAACGCCGGCACTGTCGCCCGCGCTTACGCCATTGCCCGCGAGTTCGTCGCCATGCGCGACACCTGGGCCGACATCGAGGCGCTCGATACGAAGATTGCCGCGTCGGTTCAGTACGAGATGATGTTCGAGACCACTCGCATGCTGCGGTTCTGCACCTACTGGCTGATTCATCGCCAGAGTGGGCAGCTCGACATCGAGCGCCAAGTCTCACGCTTCCGCCGTGGCATGAAGGACCTCGACAGCCTGTTGCCCAAGACGCTCAGTGGCGATGACCTCGCGGTCTACAACAATCGCCATACTCGCTACGCCGGCGCCAACGTGCCGGACAAGCTCGCCCGGCGCATGGCCAGCCTGATGGCGTTGCGCTCCGGCCCGGATCTGATCGAGATCTCCGAAGCAAGCAGCCTGCCGCTGGATCGGGTGGCCGCGCTGTACTTCGGCGTGGGCACGGCGCTGTCTTTGGACTGGATCCGGGAGCAGGTCGAAGTGCTCGGCGTGGAAGGTCACTGGCAGGCGGTGGCACGCACGACCTTGCGGGACAACGTCTACAACCTGCAGCGAGCGCTGTGCTTGCAGGTCATCGCGGAGTCCAAGCGCGCCAGCAAGGAAGGCAAGACCGTCCCCACCGAGTTGCTGGAAGGCTGGATCACGCGCCATCGCGCCGCTGTCGATTATCTGCGACAGACGGTCAGCGACATGCGCGCCTTGCCAGCAATGGACTTCGCAACACTGTCGGTTGCGCTACAGGCCGTCCGCCGCATGACGGAATGACCGTCCGCCAATGCCTTGGGAGCGCCGCAGGCGCTCCCAAGGAATGAAAGTCGGCTCGAATAACAAAAAAATGCCGGTTTTATTAACACCGCAATGACGATTTTATTAACACGCTGAGCACGTGTTGTTAGCGCCGCAACTGACGGCAACTGGCGACAGCCATTGCTGCTTCCCAGGACACTATGAATGAACGAAGCGACACCTGCGGCTTAGGGGTGATGTCTGATATAAAGTCGTCCCTGCTCCACCCTCACTTTAGTTATGCCCGGCCAACTCGTACTTCTGCGTCACGGACAAAGCACCTGGAATCTGGAAAACCTGTTCACCGGCTGGGTGGACGTGGATCTGACCGAACAGGGCCGCAATGAAGCGCGTGCCGCTGGCAGATTGCTCAAACAAGAAGGCTTCGAGTTTCAGCAGGTGTTCACCTCGGTGCTCAAGCGCGCCATCCGCACCATGTGGATCGCGCTCGATGAGATGGACCGCATGTGGCTGCCGGTGGAGCGCAGCTGGCGCCTGAACGAGCGCCACTACGGCGCCCTGCAGGGGCTGAACAAGGCCGAGACTGTCGAAAAATTTGGCGCCGACCAGGTGAAGATCTGGCGCCGCAGCTATGACATTCCGCCGCCGGCCCTGTCGCTGGACGACGAACGCCATCCGCGTTTCGACCTGCGCTACGCCTCTTTGCAGCCGCAAGAGCTGCCAACCACCGAATCTTTGAAGACTACCCTCGATCGAGTGCTGCCGTACTGGAACAACCGCCTCGCTCCGGAGTTAAACGCCGGACGAAATGTATTAGTCGTCGCACACGGCAATAGTTTGCGCGCGCTTGTAAAGATGCTCGACGGTATGTCCGATTCAGAAATCGTCGAGTTCAACATTCCGACTGGGGTCCCCATCCATTACCAGTTGGACCAGGCGCTCAAGCCCACCTCGCGTCGCTTTCTGGGCGATCCCGAGGCCATCAAGGCCGCAGCTGAAGCCGTCGCGCGACAGACCGAAAAGAAATCGGGTTAACGAAGGAACGGAAGGATTGAATCTGCGCTGTCGCTATTCGCGAACAGCGCAGCGGGCGGATTGCGACTCGTGCAGTAAAACAACAGATGTTTGTAACGCTGTTGTGTTGTCAGCAGTGACTTGGACGGGCGGCAATTTAACACTTGAAATCAACGTTCCACATTGATGCACAGCTGCAATTGAACTGTTCACGCATGACGCATGTCATCTGCTCGTCGTGTTCGAATGTTGTACTTGCGCAGCAAACGAGATTGGTCTAATTAGCCTGCCAAGGTTGTATTTGATGCATTTCGGTGCGCGTTGCGTTGTTTCGCCGTTCAGCGACGGCAAGAATTACATTGGAATAGAACTTGCTTCGTTGAAAGCAAGCGTAAATGGGGCAAGACGTAATGAGTCTTGCGAAATGTTTAATTGCGAGCCGTGGGGACGGGGGCGCAAACGCACACAACGATATGCGACCGAGCCTGTCCGCGTGTGCGTCATTGATTGAGGAGTGATGCATGCGTCTGATCAAACTCGCGCTGGCTTTCGTAGCCGTGAGTACTAGCTGGGTCGCCAGTGCGACCCCGGCTATCAACAGCACTGTGAGTGGCTCGATCGCCGTCCCGGCGGCGGCCACCACTCAAATGGTCGCCGGTCCGGCCCAGGTGCGCCTCGATGGCAACGGCCTGAGCGGCAACCTGACCAGCAACTTGAGCAACGATGTCCGGGCGAGCTCCGGTTCGGCGCCCGGCAGCATGGACGACTCGATGTCGCGCGGCTGGCTGATGGCTCTGGTGACGGTGTTGCTGATCGGCCATCAACTGCGCCGCAAGCATCGTTTCCTGCGTCCCCAGCGCTTCAGCGACCTCTGATTGCTGAACCGCTGCCGCACGGGCGCGAAGTAAGATGCTCAATCAACGTCAACCCTTGAGGTCGTACGACCGGTCGGCCGCCGTCAGCGCGTCGGAGCCGACCTCGCTGTTCGTCCTGAAGTCACTGCTGTATCCGGTGATGCCGGTGCTCACACTGGGCCTGTGCATGCTGGTGTGGCGCGAAAACCTGCTGCAGGGCCCGTACTTCCTGATGGCGGTGCTGGCTTTCTTCGGCGCCGCCGACGTGCTCGACGCCCTGCCGATTGCGCCACCGCGCCGACGCTCGATGGCCATTGCTTCGCTGATGGGCATCATCTTCCGCTGGTCCCTGGTGATCGCTTTCATCTGGGCGCTGCTGGAAATCGCGGGCATTGCCAACCAACTGCGCTGGGAAGTGCTGGTTAGCTGGGCTGTCTCCACGCCCCTGGTGCTGTGGGTCGGTCGGCTGTACGCGCCGCATTTGTTCATGCGGGCCAGCAACAGCGGCGCACCTCGCAGGGTCGTGATCGCCGGCGCCAACCGGCTCGGCGCGAAGCTGGCGAGCAATCTGCAGGAATCGCCCTGGCTGAACATGGAAGTGGTGGGTTACTTCGACGACCGCGATTCCGGACGGTTGCCCGAGGAGTGCGCGCATCGCGTGCTGGGCAAGCTGGGCTGGATGCGCGACTACATCGCTCGCAACTCGATCGACGTGGTCTACATAACGCTGCCGATGACCCGTCATCCGCGCATCACCGAGCTGTTGCAATCGTTAAAAGATTCGACGGCCTCGGTGTATTTCGTGCCCGACCTGACCATGTGCGACCTGGTGCAGCCGCGCTTCGACCTGGTTAACGGGGTGCCGGTGGTGGCGGTGTGCGAATCGCCGTTCTACGGCGGGCGCGGTATCGCCAAGCGCCTCAGCGACATCGCGATCTCCGCGGTGGCCATCGCCTTGCTGTCGCCGGTGATGCTGGCGGTCTCGGCGGCCATCCGCCTCACCTCGCCGGGCCCGGTGATCTTCCGCCAGAAGCGCTATGGCTTGGACGGCAAGGAGATCGTGGTTTATAAGTTCCGCTCAATGACCGTCACCGAAGACGGCAATAAGAGTTATACGCAGGTCACGCGCAACGACGCGCGCGTCACTTCAGTTGGGGCATTCATTCGCGCCACGTCGCTGGATGAACTCCCGCAGCTGTTCAATGTCCTGGAAGGAACCATGAGTATCGTCGGCCCGCGCCCGCACGCGGTCGCGGTCAACGAGCAGTACCGGCGGTTGATCCCCGGCTACATGCTCCGGCACAAAGTTAAACCGGGTATTACCGGTTGGGCGCAGGTCAACGGTTTCCGTGGCGGCGATGACATCGGCTCCATGCGTTCGCGCATCGAACATGATCTGGAATACCTCCAGCACTGGTCGCTGACGCTCGACCTGATGATCATCCTCAAGACAGCTATGGTGGTTTGGAACGACAGACATGCTTATTAGTCCGATGGCGCGCCGATTTGCCTCAACGCTGAGCGCGGTGCTGCTGATGATCTGCTCGATGCTGAGCAGTGCGAGCTTTGCGGCGGATTCGGACTATCGCTTGGGACCTGGCGATCTGTTGCGGGTCAACGTGTTCGGCTCACCGGAGCTGTCCGGCGAGGTGCGGGTCAGCGAGTCCGGCAACATCACCTATCCGCTGATCGGCCAGGCGCAGGTGACCGGCAAGTCGCCAGCGCAGGTCGAAGCGCAGTTGGTGAGCGCGTTCGTCGAGGGCGGCTATTTGAAGCAGCCGCAGGTGTCGGTCCTGGTGGTGGAGTACCGCAGCCAGAAGGTGTCGGTGATGGGGCACGTCAGCAAGCCCGGCCAGTATTCGCTGCAATCGAGCAGCCGGGTGCTGGATTTGCTCGCCGAGGCCGGCGGTCCGGTCAATGGCGAGGCGGCCGACGTGGCGACCCTGATGCGCAAGGACGGCAGCAAGACCCCGGTCGACTTGTCCGCGCTGTTCATGGGCGACCCCGCCCAGAACCACGAGGTCGCTGGCGGCGACACTTTGTATGTGCCGCGCGCCCCGCAGTTTTATGTGTATGGCGAGGTGCAGAGACCCGGCATGTACAAGCTCGAGCGCGGCATGACGGTGTCACGCGCAATCTCGGCCGGTGGCGGCCTGACGACACGCGGCTCGGAACGCCGGGTGGTAATCAAGCGCAAGGACAAGGACGGTAAGGAACAACACTACTCGGCGAAGGGCCCTGACCTGCTGCAAGCCGACGACGTGTTGATGGTCAAGGAAGGCTTGTTTTGAATTGGCGCCTGAAATGATCGAAACGGTTACTGGGAACGAAGCACTATGATGGGCCTCGCTCAAATGTTGAGAGTTCTGCGTGGACGCGCACTGCTGTTCACGACCATTGTCCTGGTCGTCGTGACCGGGGTGGCCGTGATCAGCTTCCTGTCCCCGAAGAAATACGTGGCGGAACTGGCGCTGGTGGTCGATCTGCAGGGCAGCGACCCGATGAAGGAGCAGGCGCTGGCGCCGATGCTGGTGCCCACGCACCTGTCCACCCAGACCGAGATCATCCGCAGCCGCAACGTGGCGCTGAAGGTCATCGAGAAGATGGGCCTGGCCACCAACCCCGAAGTGGTTGCCAGCTTCCGCGACAGCGGCACCGACACCGATCTGAATTCCTGGCTGGTCGACAACCTGCTGCGTAACGTGGACGCGAAGACCGCGCGCAGCAGCAACATCATCCGCATCTCCTATAGCAGCTCGGATCCGGTGCAGTCGGCGGCTATGACCAACGCCTTCGCCGACGCCTATATCCAGACCAGCCTGGAGCTGAAGGTCGACCCGGCCCGCCGCCAGGTGACCTGGTACGAACAGCAGGTTTCGCAGCTGCGCGAGGAGTTGGTCGCCGCTCAAGTCCGGCTGTCCAAGTATCAGTCGGATCACGGCGTGCTCGGCGTCGATGCCGCGCGCATGGACGTGGAAAATGCACGTCTGCAGGAGATCTCCAATCAGCTGGTCTCCGTGCAGGCGCAGATGTTCGATGCCAACGCACGCTCCCAGCAGATCACGTCCAGCGAGGAGCTCGACTCGCTGCCGGATCTGATGAAGAACCCGACCATCCAGAGCCTGAAGTCGGAGCTGGCCCGCGCCGAGACCCGGTTCGCCGAGGTCAGCGAGCGTTACGGCGTGAATCACCCGCAGTACATCGCGACCAATGCCGAAGTGGCCGCGCTCAAGTCCAAGCTCAACGTCGAAATCGGCGTGACTCGCGGCTCGCTGCGGCAGAGCGCGGAAACGGCCCGTCGTCAGGTCGGCGCCGTGCAGAAGGCGCTGGAAGAACAAAAGGACCGCATCATCGCGCTCAAGCGCCAGCAGGACGAGCTGGTCGTGTTGACCCGCGATATCGAGAGCGCCCGCACCGCTTACGACGCCGCACTCGCGCAGGCCAACAAGACCAAGCTGGAAAGCCGCGTCGATCGCACCAACGTCGCCATCCTCAATCCGGCCACGCCGCCGCTGCTGCCGGCATCGCCCCGGATCATGCTCAACCTGGCCGTCGGCTTGTTCGCCGGCATCGCGCTCGCCATCGGCCTGATCCTCACGCTGGAAGTCTGCAACCGCCGGTTGCGCTCCGCCGAGGACCTGGCCGACTTCACCGATTTGCCCGTGCTCGCGGAACTGCCGGCGTTGCCGGCGGCTGCGCGTCGTCATCGCCAACGTGAAGTGCGCCGCCAGCTGAAGCTGCAGCCCGGCGTTGCCCCAGCGAACTGAACGCTCCACTGAGATCGAGTCATTGAGGACGCCCGTGATGGACGCCGCTGTCGAACCCAGATCCCGCCTGCCCCGGGTCACCCGCCCGCGGATCCGTATTGGCGAGATCCTGCTGAACATGGGTGCGCTCTCGGAAGCCGATCTGCAAAAGGTGCTGGCCGCGCACCTGGATCGCGGCGAGCCCTTCGGCAAAGTGGCCGTCGCCATGAAACTGATCACCGAGGGCGAGCTGCGCTCGGCCCTGGCCCAGCAGTTCAGTTATCCGATCGCTCGCATTGGCGAGTCGGCGCTGTCGCCACTGCTGGCGGCGGCCTACGAGCCTTTCGGTCAGTACGCTGAAGGATTGCGCACGCTGCGCAGTCAGCTGCTGATGCGCTGGATGGGCGAGCATGACTGCACGCTCGCTGTTTGCTCGGCGCGCAGCGGCGAAGGCTGCAGCGTGCTGGCCGCGAATCTCGCGATCGTGTTTGCCCAGCTCGGCGAGCGCACGCTGCTGATCGACGCCAACCTGCGCAACCCGGTCCAGCATCATCTGTTCGGCCTCGGCGAATGCGATGGCCTGACCGACCTGATCAAAGGCGCCTCGCGCACCGAGAAAGCCCTGCGCAAGGTCGCGCAGTTCGAAAGTTTGAATGTGTTGACGGCCGGCACGCCGCCGCCGAATCCGCAGGAGCTGTTGAGCCGCCTGCCGTTCGCTCAGCTGCTGGATGAAATGGCCGGTCGTTACGACGTGATCATCCTCGACACGCCGCCGCTGCTCGAGTTCGCCGATGGCCAGATCATCGCAACCCGCGCTCGCGGCTGCCTGCTCGGCACGCGCAGGGACAGCACGCGCCTGATCGACATCGCCCGCATGAAGGCGCAGCTCGATCCCAACCTGACCCACGTGTTGGGCACTGTGATCAGTGGCTGAAACGACGGCAATCGGCAACATTAGCGGCGTCCACGTCGCGCCGCGAGCACAACAGCACCGCGATTTCGTGCCCCTGCTCCTGCTGTGCACGCCGATTGCGTGCGCCAGCCTGTTGTCGAAGTTCGGTATTCCCGGTTACGCCGTCCTGGGCATCGGCATCGCCATTCCTGTGATGATGCTGGTGATCGCATACGGCGTAGTGAACAACTGCGTGCGCATCGAGCCGCGGCGCCTCGGGTTCTACTGCATCACTCTGTCGGTGCTGATCCTGCCGCAGCTGTTACAGGCCGGCACGTTCTCGCTGGACTCGCTGATGATGCTGGCGCTGCTGCACATCCCTTACGTGCTGGTCGTGGTCCGCGGCGACGAGCTCGTGCCGAAGGCACTCACCTTCTTCTTCTATGTCGCCCGGCTGCTCGCTTGTCTCGCGATCGCTCAATATTTCCTGCAGGGCTTCATCGATAACGCCTTTCTGTACCCGATCGACAACCTGATTCCGCAACAGTTCGTGGTGCAGGGCTTCAATGCCCAGGGCACGATCAGTTACGCCTCGACGCAGGTCCGCGCCACCGGCATGTTCATGCTGGAGCCGTCCTTCCTGGCGCAGTTCCTGGCCGTTGCCATCATCGCGGAGTCGGTGACGAATCGACGTCTCTGGCCGCTCGGTCTGTACACCGTCGGCATCATCATGGCGCATGCCGGCACCGGCATCCTGATCCTGCTGGTCTGCATGCCCTTCGTGGTCTTCATTCACCGCCGTTGGGACCTGCTGGCGCTGGGCATCGGCGCCCTCGTGCTGGTCGTGGTGTTCGGCGAGATATTGGGCCTGGACTTCATCAGCAATCGCGCCGGCGAGTTCGACGATCCGAACTCGAGCGGCTTCGCGCGCTTCGTCGGCGGCTTCTACATGTTCGAAGACATGCTGTGGCCCAATCTGTCACGCGCGCTGTTCGGCTACGGTGCCGGCGCGTTCATGAACTACGTGCACCTGTTCACCATCGAAGTGGCCGACATGCCGGTCACCAAGATGATCTTCGAATTCGGGCTGGTCGGCGCGTTCACCTACTTCGCGTTCATCGCCAGCAGCCTGTTTGCTTCGCCGCTGCCGCGCATGCTGAGCGTGGCCATCGCGCTCACCTTCCTGCTCAACGGCATGTATGTGCCGTTCTCGCATGGCCTGGCGCTTGGCCTGCTGGTGCTGACTTCCACACGGAAAGTGCCGTTGGTCGCGCCGAACGTGGCCTCGAAGACCACGCTGCCCAAGCGGATCTGAGGAATGATCATGTCACTGGAACTCGTCCTGCTGCTGCTGGCGGTGCTCTGTCTGGGCTTGGCCCAGCATCCGTTCGTCACCTACCCGCTGTCGCTGACACTGATGAAGAAAGTGTGGCCGCACCGAGCGAAGCCGTTGCCGGCCCGCAAGCCGCACCTCGACTTCACGATCTGCATGTGCGCCTACAACGAGGAAGGCGTGATCCGCGAGAAGCTGCAGAACCTGCTGGCGCTGAAGCAGCGGGAGCCCGGGCTGGAGATTCTCATTTATGTGGACGCGGCCAGCGATCAGACCGCCAAGCGTCTGCGCGCTTATGCCCCGCACATCAGCTTCCACGTTTCGCCCGCCCGGCATGGCAAGACCTATGGCATGAACCTGCTGGCGAGCCGCGCGACCGGCGACGTGATCCTGTTTACGGACGCCAACGTCATGCTGGACATGGAAGTGCTCGACAAGCTGCGCGAGTCGTTCGCCGATCCCGAGATTGGCTGCGTCTGCGGCAACCTGATCTATACGAATGAGGGCGAGTCGGTCACGGCATCGACGGGCTCGCTGTACTGGCGTCTGGAAGAAAGCATCAAGCGACTGGAACAGCAGACCGGCTCGGTGATGGGCGCCGACGGCTCCTTGTTTGCCGTGCGCCGCTCGCTGCACAAGACCCCGCCGGATCACATCATCGACGACATGTTCGTGTCGTTCTGGGTGCTGATCCAGGGCTATCGCATCGTGCAATCGAAGGACGCGCGCGCTTATGAAGAATCGGCGAGCAACGCGTCCGACGAGTTCGGCCGCAAGGCGCGCATCGCCTGCCAGGCGTTCAACGTGCATCGGCTGATCTGGCCGCACATCCGCAAGCTGAACTTCATCACCGTCTACAAATACGTGTCGCACAAGCTGCTGCGCTGGCTGTGCATCTACTTCCTCGCGCTCAGCGGCATCTTCGCGATCGCGGCGCTGGCCGTGGCCGGATACACATGGGCCGCTGTCGTGCTGGTCGCGGCCGCCATCATTGGTTTCATTCTCGGTGCCCGCTACGCGATCAAGCCGTTCTCGCAGATCGTCGACATCATCACCAGCATGGCGGGCGCGGGATTGGGTGTTTGGAAATCGGTGCGTGGCGAACGGTTCCAGACCTGGACGCCCGTCGCCTCGTTACGCAAGGTCGCCGAATGAGATGTTTGTGGATCAGCCGGCATGTGCCCTACCCCATGAACGAGGGGTTGAAGGTGTACTCGGCAAAGCTTTCCGAAGCGCTGGCGCAGGCCGGTGCGTTCGTGCGCGTGCTCGGTTTTGGCGGCACTGAAGCCACGCCGAAGAATCGCGCGCGCATGGAATGGGTGTCGGTGCCAGGCGCGCGCAGAAGCACCGCCGTCGCATTGTTGAATCGCTTTCCTTTGACCGCAGCCGTTGATTCGACGAGCGCATATCGTGCGCTGCTCGAAGAGCAGCTGCGTGAGCCGTGGGACGCGATCGTCTTCGATAGCTATGGCACCGGCTGGGCGCTGGATCGCTGCAAGGCGTATCGCGCCACCAAACTCGGCGCCAAGACCATCCTGGTGCACGTTTCTCACAATCATGAGGAAGTGCTGTGGCATGCCATGGCCCGGCAGGCCGAAGCGGGTTTGCCCAAGCGGCTGGCGCTCTGGCAGAACTACTACAAAGTTCGCGGCTTGGAGCGACGGTTACTGCGTGAGGTCGATCTGGTTTCGGCCATCACCATCGAGGATGAGCAGGCATTGCGCGCTCATCGCAGCGACAACAACACGCTCACGTTGACGCCCGGCTACGACGGCGGCGTGGCGCCCGAGCGAGTCATCGACGCGTCAGTACCGCGTCGTGCCGTGATCGTCGGCTCGTTCCAATGGGTCGTGAAGCGCGAGAATCTCGCCCGCTTCGTCGAGCATGCCGACGCCAAGTTCGCCGCCAACGGCATCGAGCTGGTCGTCGCCGGTGACGTGCCCGATGACTTGAAACAAACGTTGCTCGCGACCAGTCGCGCGACGCGTTTCGAGGGCTTCGTCACGGACCTCGCGCCATTCCTCGCGCAGGCGCGCATCGCCGTCGTCCCCGAGCTGATCGGCGGCGGCTTCAAGCTGAAGTTCTTGGACTACATCTTCGGCCGCGTCCCGGTCGCGACCGTGGACGCCGCAGCTGCTGGCCTGCCCGCCAAGCTGCGCGAAGATTTGATCACCAGCACCGATTTCGAAGGCCTGACGTCGGCCATCATCGAGCACATCGATCGTCTGGAACTGCTGAATCGCTTGCAAACGAGCGCGTTCGAGCAGGCCAAGACCTTATATCGATGGGAAGACCGCGGGCTGCAGCTGCAGCAGCGCATCGCGGAGTTACAGAAGGCGCGCGCGAATTCCCTCGCGCAATCGGCGGCCACTGCCGCCGCTGCAAACGCCTAAGCAGGAGCGCCGAATGTTTGGTTATGTTTCATTTGCCCAGCTGTCCAACGCCATCCGGTCGCGACTGTATGAAATTCCGGCAGACGTCGATCTGATCGTCGGCATCCCACGCAGCGGCATGGTGCCCGCTTATCAGATCGGACTGTTTCTGAATCGCCAGGTTTGTGACATCGACACCTTCATTGCCGACGGCGCCATCAGCCACGGCCATACGCGCAAGCTCGGCGTCGCACTGGACTCGCTGCACCAGGCACAGCACATCCTGCTGGTCGATGACAGCATCGCGACTGGTGGATCGATGCAGAAAGCACTCGAGCGCATCCAGGAAGCCGGGTACACGGGCCGCATCTCGACCTGCGCCGCAATTGTGGCGCCGTCGCACAAGAGCAGCGTAAACGTTTCCTTCCTCACCCTGCCGCAGCCCCGGCTGTTCGAATGGAACGCGTTTCATCACACCTGCGTCGAGACTGCCTGCTTCGACATGGATGGGGTGTTGTGCGTCGACCCGACGGCCCACGAGAACGACGATGGTCCGCGCTACGAGAAATTCCTCGCCACCGCGCGGCCGCTGTTTCGCCCGACCTTGAAGATCGGCCACATCGTGACTGCCCGCCTTGAGAAGTATCGTAGCCTCACCGAGGACTGGCTGGCGGCCAACAATATTTCTTACGGCCACCTGCACCTGGTCGACCTGCCGAGCCGCGCCGAGCGCATCCGGCTGGGCGCGCACTGCTCGCACAAGATTCGCGTGTATCGTGAGACGGGCGCGACGCTGTTCTATGAAAGCGAAATCGGCCAATCTCACGAGATCGCCACCGGCTCAGGCAAGCCGGTGTTGTGCATCGATGCCATGACCATGGTGATGCCGGGTGCTACTCACATCGCGGCGACAGCCAAGAGCGCGCTGTGGAGATTGCGCTCGCCCTTGGGGCGTGCGAAAGGCTGGGTCAAACAGCAGATACGTTCGTCCAGAACCCCCGTCAGTGGGTCGTGAGTACGGACGTGCTATCTCTCAACCCCTCACTCCTTGCGACGCCACACACGGATGTAATCGATCACGTAGTTCCACTGCGCCTCGTCGGCTTTCATCGCGGAAACGTCGACGCCCTTCAAGATCATTCCAAGCTGATTGGTCACCAGCAGGTGCGCCGGCACGGGCTTGCTCCAGATGTAATAGGTCTGTTTGATCGGCTCGCCGTCCAGCAGCCAGATCGGCTTGTCTTTGACCCAGTCGAGCGAGAACACGTGAAAGTCGGCCGAGAAATCGAAGCCGGGCACGTACTCGTTGCGCTTGAACTTGGTCCAGATATCTTTCGGCGGACCGTAGCGCTCGGGGTTTTTGTGCGACTGGACGTATCCGGTCATGACGCGCGTTTCGGGGCGGCCCTGCCAGTTGAAGAATTCGAAGATGTCGATTTCCGGCGGCCAGGGCAGCTCGGAGAATTTGCCGTCGGGATATTGCACGCCCGGGTTCAACCAGAACGCCGGCCATGCGCCAATGCCCGTCGGCAGCTTCGCCCGCATCTCGATATACATGCCCTCGGTGATCGGCAGCTTTCCACGCAACATGCCGGACTCGATGCCGCGAGGCTTCAGGCCACCGCCCGGCGGAATGCGCCCTTTCAATGTGAGCGTGCAGTCGTCGAACACATGCAGCGAGCGAGCGTCGCCGTCGGGATAATCACGATGGTACGACCAGTACGTCTTGAGGCCGTCGAGCTTGCCGTTCTCGTAGATGTAGCGATAGAAAAATTCCTGATCGAGCTTGGCGCGCGACTGCACCGTTGCATCCGGACGCTGGCGACCGAACGTGTAATCCTTGACCAGTTCGAACTGTCCCGTTTGTTTGTAAGGACGCGCCGGATCGATCGGCTGGCCCAACAATGCGGTACAGGCCGTGGCCGTCGCCGCTGCAAGAGCAATGATGCTCATCTTCACCTCTCGACTGATTCACGGCCATCTTCACGATCTAGCCGCCGACTGGCAATAGGAGCATGCGTTTGAGCAGGGAAATCATCATCACGGGCGGCGACGCTCATTTCTTTCCCTGGATCATTGCGGCGATCAGCTCTCTGCGCGCGCACGCGGCCACCAGAGCGCTCGACATGGGCATCATCGATCAAGGGCTGACCGAGGCGCAGCGCGCCCAGCTGAGCGCGCTCGGCTGCAAGATCGTCGAGCCGCAATGGACGCTACCGGTTCCGCAAGAGGCGCGCTCGTTGCGAAACATCGGCCTCGTCGCACGCACCGCTCTGCGCGATTACTTCACCGGCTACGAAGTTTATTTGTGGTTCGACGCTGACGCCTGGATGCAGACGCCAGAGTTCGTCACTGCATATGCGGAAGGTGCGCGTGCCCGTGGCGCCGCCGTTGTGACTGAAAACGGCCCGGGCTATCGCAAGACCTTCACCGACTGGAAGTGGTGGGCCGGCAACATGGTCGCCTCGTTCGGCGTACTCGACGGTCTGCGCTGCTCATTCGCCACCAGCATCAACATCGGCGTGCTCTGTCTCAAAGACACGGCTCCACACTGGCAACAGTGGCAGCGCTATTACACGAAGGCGTTGGAGCGCACCGGCAAGGTGAACATGGATCAGCATGCGCTGTTCGCAGCGATTCATCTCGAAAATCTGCCGACCGCATTCCTGCCCGCGCGTTTCAACTGGCTGCCGCATCTGAGCTGTCCGGTCTGGAATGCCGAAACGAAATTACTGTGCGAGCCGACCGCGCCGCATCGTCCGCTTTCCGTCATTCATCTGGCGGGCCCGCGCAAGGATCGGCCCTATGAAGTGGCGCATCTGAGCGGCGGATCGTTCGCAACTTCCCTCACTTACCCAGCGATGCAACAGCACCTGGCCGCATGACCATGAGTTACCACTCGCTCAAAACCGTTTCGGTCGTGATTCCCGCGTACAACGCGAGCAACACGATTCAACAAGCCATTGCCACGGCACGCGCGCAGACCCTGCGTCCGACGCAGATCGTCGTGGTCGACGACTGCTCCAAAGACGACACGATCGAAAAAGCCGAAGCCGTTGCCGGCCCCGACTTGCTGGTCGTGCGCAGCCCGAAGAACGGCGGCGGCGGCGCGGCACGCAATCTTGGCATCGATCACTCGACCTGCGATGTGGTCGCCTTTCTCGACGCCGACGATCTGTGGGCGCCGAACAAACTCGCCAATCAAATGGCGCTGTTGCGTACCCAGACCCGCGAAGCGTTTTGTTTCACTGCCGTCGAGCAGGTCAACGAGTACGGCGAGAAGCACATCCTGCCCAAGCGCGAGCCGCTGCCCGGTGAGGGCCTGGCGGATTACATGCTCAAGTCGGGCAACATCATGCAGACCAGCACCCTGCTGGTGCCGCGCTATCTGCTGGGCAAGAGCCGCTTCAACGAACGGCTGCGACGCTTTCAGGATCTGGACTTCGTGCTCACGCTGGGCGAAGCCGGGATTGCCGCCGTGTTTTGTCACGAGCCGCTGGTGGAGTGGCGCAATGTCGGCAACCCGAAGCGCGTCAGCTCGAATCCCGATCCGGCGGTCATGCAAACGTTTCTGAATCAGCACCCGCGACTGACTCGGGCACAAAAGCTCGGGCTGGAGATTCGCAGTGTCGGCCCGGCGCCCGGTGCGGCCGGTGCATTGCGCTGGTCATGGCGACTGGCTTTGTCCGTGTTCTCCGGCGCGCTCCCGCCGCCGAATGCGGTGAGCATGCTGTTGAAACACAGCCTTGGGATGCGCAACTACGGCGCACTACGTGCGCGTCTCGGAGCGAGATCGTGAAACGCGCCCGCGATCGGTGCGCAGGAGTGGTGTGAACCATGAGCGAGAGCATCGGCAAAGCCGCTGACGGCCACCCCATGAGCGAAATGGCGTCGACCTACCTCGACGCCTTGCGCGCAGCCGGTGCCAATCTCGTTATCGCTTCGCATGTCTTGGCGCTGTACTTCGGCGTCGGCGACACCTACAGGCTGGGTAACCTCGGCGTGGCGGTGTTCTTCTTGTTGTCCGGCTTTCTGATCATGCAGTCGATGATCAACTGGCTGAACAAGCCAGAGCCGCGCCTGGCCGGCTTCCTCGCCGATCGCGTCGCCCGCATCATGACGCCGTATGTGCCGGCATTGGTGCTGATCGCGTTTTTCAACGTGACGCTCATCGAGACCAATCACAGCCAGGGCGGCGTGAACACCGGCGTGCTCACCTTCGTGGGCAACCTGCTGATGCTGCAGGACCATGCAATCTTCCAGGGGCTGGAGTTCGCGGGCATCGACTTGTCATGGCGCACGCGCAATTACAACTCCGCCGAGCCGTTCTGGACCGTGGCGATCGAGACGTGGATCTATGTATCCATGGGCTTGTTCTTTTTCTGTGTGCTCAAGCGCGAGTCCATCAATCGCTGGCTGGGCGTGGCGCTGGTGGCAGTCGCAGCACCGGTGATGATCTGGAACGCCGCCGCGGGCGGCGGCAAGTCGCTGAGCTTGATCTGGCTGCTGGGCGCCGTCGCCGGTTATCTGTTTCATTTGTGGCGCGCCAACGGTTACGCCAATATTCGCGGCGTCGCCACGGCCGTGGGCGCGTTCAGTGCCCTGGCGCTGCTCGGACGCGCCGGCAAGATCGGTTTTCAGCCGTTCGACGTGCAGAGCGCCATCCTGATGGCCATGATCATGTTTTCCGTGCTGGCGCTGCTGATCAGCGTCAAGCGCGTGCCGCCCGCGCTGCGCGGGTCGGTGAAATTCCTGGCGTCATATAGCTACAGTTTGTATTTGATCCACAACACCGTCTTAATCATCGTGCTCGAACATGTAAATTTCGAGCGCACCTGGGCCACTGTGACCGTCGCTGTGGTCGCTGCCCATGGTTGCGCCTATCTGTTGTATCTGACTTTCGAACGACACTATCGAATCGTGGGCCACTGGCTGCGTCCCAAATTTGAGCGCGCCCTGGCACCGCGAGGCGACGTGCAAACCGCTCCGATCGCGGTCGATCTGATTGCCGGCAGCCGGCAGGAGCGCTGATGTCCGCCGTTCGTAATGTGCGCTGGGTCGGCATGATCCAGGTCACGCGTATCAGCGTGCAGCTGCTGGGGCTGCTGGTGCTGTCGCGGCTGCTGACGCCCGCCGACTTCGGTCTGGTCGCCATCGTCTTCGCGATCAACAATTTCGCGCTGCTGTTGCGGGACATGGGCATGGCGTCCGCGATCATTCAGCGCGACACACTCGATGAAGAGACCGTACTGACGGCGCATTGGACCAATTGTTTCATCGGTCTGGGGCTGGCGGCGTGCCTGCTGATTTTCTCGTTGTTCGCCGATCATGTGTTCAAGGCGCCGGGACTCGCGCCGCTGGTGCAGCTGAGCGCGCTGTCGTTTCCGTTCCTCAGCGGCTCGACCGTGCATCAGGCGCTGCTGGAGCGCGGCTCGAAGTTCTCCACCGTGGCGCGCATCGAAATCGTCGCGCTGCTGACGGGATTCACGGTTGCGGTGGTGTCCGCTTATCTCGGCGCCGGCCCGTACAGCCTGGTGCTGCAGACGCTGACGGTCGCGGTGCTCTCGGCCATTCAGTTCTGGATCGCATCCGACACGAAGATGAGATGGGGCTGGAGTCGCGAACATGCCAGAGGCTTGTGGAGCTACAGCGGCAGCCTGTTTGGTTTCAACGTGGTGAATTACTTCTCGCGCAATGCCGACACGATGATTATCGGCCGCATACTCGGCCCGGCCGCGCTCGGCCCCTACTCGCTGGCGTATCGCGTGATGTTGTTCCCGTTGCAGAACCTCACGTTCGTCGCGACGCGCGCGCTGTTCCCGATGATGAGCCGTCACCAGCACTCGCCGCAGGAGCTGGGCGCCATGCAGATGCGCCTGCTGTCGGTGATCTCGTTCTTTACGGCGCCGATGATGGCGGGGCTGTTCGTGTTGCGCGAGCCATTCGTCGATGTGGCGCTGGGTGATTCGTGGGGCATGGTCGCCGCGCTGATCATGTGGCTCGCCCCGATCGGTTTCATCCAGTCGCTGGTGAGCGCCGGCGGTGTCGTGTACCAGGCATTGGGACGCACCGACCTGCTGCTCCGCCTCGGTATCTTCAGCAGCATCCTGCACGTCACGGGTTTCATCACCGGTATTCAGTGGGGGCTGCTCGGCCTGGCGGCCGCTTACTTCATCGTCACACTGATCAATGCCGTGGTGTCGCTCGGCGTGCTGCTGAACTTGCTGCAACAGACCGTGCCCCGGCTGCTCGGCGCGATCTTGCCTGCCATCGCCAAGGCACTGATCATGGCCATCCTGCTGTATTTCGCCGACATCGAGCTGCGGGCCATGGAATATCCGGCGCTGGTTCGCCTGCTGGCGCTGAGCGCCGGCGGCGGCGTCATCTTCCTGGCACTCACGCGCATCCATCTGATGCCCGCCGATCGTGACGTGCTGCGTTTATTTATGAAAAAAGCTTAGGAGGGGAACAATGACTGCAAAGGGATCCCTTGGTCGAAACACTCTGTGCCTGGCCGCGGTCAGCTCGGTGCTTTGTCATGCCGCGCTGGCGGCGCAGCCGAACGAGAAGAAGGAGGAGCACCTCTACTTCTCCGAACAGTTCCTCTACGACAGCAATCTGTTCCGCAGGGGCGAGACTGGCGATGTGATCCCGGGCAGTCCCATCGATCCCGATGCGACGGTGCCACGCCAGGCGGTGTCGACTGAAGACTACGTCAATCGGATCACGGTCGGCGCCGGCAACGACTTCCATATGGGCCAGCAAACATTGCGGCTCAAGGGGCGCGTCTACGATGCCCGCTATCGGGAGAACGACTATCTCAACTACACCGGCGGTGACGCATCGGCAGCGTTCGACTTTCATGCGCTCACCGCGTTGTCCGGCCGCCTGTCCGGCGCCTACACCCGCACACTGGCGGACTTCGCCAACACGCTGGGCTCGGATCAAGACATCATCGAGACCACCAATTACTCGGCGCTGGTGCGTTGGGCGATCGGCCCGCGCTGGTCGGTGACCGCCGGCGGCAGTCGCATCGGCACCGAGCACAGCCTGAACCGACGCCGGGCCGAAAACCTCGAGGCCGACGTCGGTCGCGTCAGCATCGACTACGCCACACCCTCGTTTCATTCGTTCGGTGTCGAGTACCGTTATATGGACGCGAAGTTTCCGAACGCTGTCGTCGCGCCGGGTGCCAGCGCCTCGAACAGCGATTTCGAAGAAAACTCCATGCAGGCCCGCTTCACCTACACCGCGACTGTTCGCACTCAGTTCCGTGTGAGCGCCGGCTACATCGAGCGCGAGCGTCCCGCCGATCCACGGGGCCGCTACTCGGGTGACACCTGGCGCGCCGAGATCGACTGGAAACCGCGCGAGAAATTCTCGCTGTTGTTCGCCGCCTGGAGCGAGCTGAAAGCCTTTACCGACGTCGAATCCGATTACTTCATCAGCGACGGCTACAGCATCTCGCCGACCTGGAGCCCGACCGAGAAGGTCAGCTTCGCGCTCACGGCGTCGTACGAAGATCAGGAATACCTGAACACGCGCGACATCGAGCTGATCGGCGGCCAGCGGCAGGACGAGCTACTGACCGGCTTGTTCACGCTCACCTACAAGCCGCGCGATCCGCTGGCCATCGAGCTGAGCTATCGCGGCATCGACCGCAACAGCAACCGCGACATCCGCCGTTTTGACGCACAGGTCGCCGGGATTTCGCTGCGCTGGAGCGTGTTCTAACGCGCTATGGGAACGTATCGGCGCCGGCTGCCTCGCCGGCGCTGATACGGCGGCCTGCAGCGGTCCGCCACCATTCCTTGAGGTTATGCACGCCGCTGTTCTTTTCATCGGTTGAGCGCACCCGCGGCGCTTAAGGTTGAAGCTGGTCTTCCTCAGCGTAAGGTCCAGCATGAAGATGTCCCGCCGCGCCCTCCTCTCGATCTGGAGCGCTCTCGTACTAGCCATTGCCTCGGGCGTCGCGCACGCGCAGAAGGCTCCCAACAACACGAAGCCGATCCGCATCGCTGCGATCTTCTTCATGCACGAGACGGTAACGTTCCTGCCGTACGACACGCAGCTCTCGGACTTCATCTACGAGGGCTCCCCGGCACGCGGCGAAGCGCTGCTCGGCTCGGATCCCAACGGCTACATGGGCGGCTTCGTGAAAGTCGCCCGCGAGCACGCCAACGTCGAAGTGATCGGCATCGAGTCGCCGCTGTTTCCCAAAACCGGCACCGGCTCGGGGTGGATCGACAAGTCGACCTACGATCATTTCGTCAACAAGATGATCTCGGAGCTCAAGGCACAGGGCCCATTCGACGGCGTCTATCTCGCGGTTCACGGCGCGATGGGCGTACGGAATGTCGCCAAGCCCGAAGCGGAGCTCGCCCGACGCGTGCGCCAGGTAGTTGGCCCAAAGGCCTTCATTGTCGGAACCTTCGATCCGCACGGCAATGAGGACGAGGACTTCCTGCGCTATGCGAACCTCGCCTTCTGCACGAAGTACTACCCTCACTACGATACTTATCTGCAAGGCGAGCGCGCCGCGCGGACGTTGATTCGTTCGATCCGTGGCGACTACAAGCCCACCACGGCGACCCGCAAGCCCCCCATCCTCACGCCGTCGGTGCTGCAGTGGACCGGCCGTTCGCCCTGGATGGATCTCGTGCAGCGCGCCCTGGTCTGGGAAGCGCGCGAGCCGGACGTGTATGTGAACTTCTACTACGGCTTCGCGTTCATGGACTCGAACGAAGCGGGCATGGCGTTTCAAGTCATGACCAACGGCAATCCCGAGCTCGCCAATCACATCGCCGATGACATGGCGAACACCGCCTGGCGCCTGCGGGAGCAGCTGTACTACGGCACCAAGGTCTACTCGATGAAGGAAGGCGTGAAGCTGGCCAAGGAGTCGCTCGCCAAGAAGCAGGTGCCGGTGGTGCTCGCCGATCACAGCGACCGTTCGGGCGCCGCCACCTGGCTGCTCAAGGAAGTCATCGACCAGAAGCTCAGCAACACCTTGATCGGCACCGTCGCGGACAAGGACGCCATCGAAGCCTTGCGCAAGAAAGGCGTCCGGCCCGGCGACAAGTTCGACATGATGATCGGTGGACGCGTGGACGAATCAGCCGGTGAGCCGGTGCGCGTGGTGGGCACGGTGAACACGGTCAGCGGCGGCATGTCGCGCTTCGGCGGTGGCGGTGGCGCGCAGCTCTGGGTCAGCGTGAAGTTCGGCGATGGCAACGAGCTCATCATCAGCCCGTACCTGCATCAAAACACCGCGCCGGCTGCGTTCTCCGAAATCGGCATCAACGCGGCGGACTTCAAAGTCATCGCCATCAAGTCCCGCGTCCACTTCCGCCGCGGCTACTACGACAGCGGCTGGGCGAAAGAGATCCTGCTGGTGGAGCCCGATCAACCGTTCGTGGGCACGGTGCGTCTGGAAGCGCTCGACTACAAGCATCTCAAGATCGAGAACTTCTACCCGTTCGGCAAGAACGTGAAGTATCCGTAACGGTCCGCAGTCAGGAGGCCGGCCGGTAAAGTAGCGTGTACTTTACCGGCTCCGGCAACTGCGGACTCGACACCTCAACGTCCAGATGCAACGTGCCGTGCTCGTCCTTGGAGAATGAATTGACGCGCGCGCCGTCTTCCGCCCGGTAAGTCTGGCTGAGCTTGCCGTCCGCCAGCTTCGCGGACACCTCGAAAACCTCGCCATCGGCCCGCTTCCATTTGATCTGCTCGCCGCTCAGCGGCATGCGAATCGGCGCCTGCGTGTCGTACGTGATCTCGGCCTCGCTGGCGCCGATCTCGATACGAATCTCCTTGTAGGCGAAATTGGTCCTGCTTAGACGACCGCGCGCGATCGGCCGCTTGATGAAGTTCAGCTTCTCGACGGCTTTCTCGATCGCCTGCGAGATATCGGTGCCCCGCTCGGACACCGATTTATAGGTTCCCGACAGGCCGGACTCGTCCGCGGATGCGCCGAACGCCGCAATGCATCCCACGAGAACAATGCAAAATGTACGAATGAGCATTTTGCCTCCGGTCAATGAGGTGCGCCGAGCCATCCTAGCGCATGTTAGCCTCCGCGGCTGACGGAGATTGATTGCGATGACCCAGCCCAGCGATGTCTATTCGGATCCCCAAACCGTAGCCAAGTATGCGGAGGGGCCGCCTCGTCTCGTGCCCGGATTTGCCGATCTGCAGCGCATGACCACGCTGCTGCTCGCAGAGCGCGCGCCACCGAATGCACAAATCTTGGTGCTCGGCGCGGGCGGCGGCCTGGAATTGAAGGTGTTTGCGGAAGCGCATCCGGACTGGCAGCTCACTGGCGTCGACCCCTCCGCCGAGATGCTGGAATTGGCCGAGGCCACGCTCGGCCCACTGATCTCACGCGTGCGCCTACACGAAGGCCTCATCGACGTCGCGCCCGAAGGCCCCTTCGATGCGGCGGCGTGTCTGCTGACGCTGCATTTCGTCCAACCCGAGGAACGGGCTCGCACCCTCCGGGAGATTCGGCGCCGGCTCAAGCCCGGTGCACCCTTGGTCGTCGCGCATTTCAGCTTCCCGCAAAGCGAGGCCGAGCGCGCTGTGTGGCTCTCGCGGTATGTAAGCTTTGCGGTGGCCTCGGGCGTCGACCCCGATAAAGCAGCGAACGCTCGTAACGCCATCAACGCGCAATTGCCCATCCTCGCGCCCGAACAGGACGAGGCCCTGCTGCGAGACAACGGCTTCACGGATGTCAGCCTGTTCTACGCCGGCTTCTCGTTCCGTGGCTGGGTCGCGTACGCAGGAGAGTCGTGGTGATGGAAGAGGCAGAGACTCGCCAGCTGACCATCCGCATCAAGATCGTCCCGCAAGAGGCTTCGGAGGTCGCGGAAGAACCAGCGCAGGCGCCGACTTCGACTTCTCCACGCTTGAGCAGAAGTACGCTGTTGCTGATTGCTGGAGCGGCTGCAGTCGTGCTGAGCTTCGTTGGGATCAAGGCGTTCAGATCTGATCCGACGCCTCCGTCTGTTGCCGCTGTCGTTAGTGCTGAGCCTCCAGCGAAGCCGGCGGTCGAAGCAGCCGTGACACAACCGGCCGAGCCCGCAGCTGTGCGGCCGCCGGAATCGGATGCTCCGCCTTCAGCGCTCAACGAAGTACTTCCGGACGTTCCGCAAAGTGCTCTGAAGACCATTCGTGGCACGGTCAGAGTGTCCGTTCGCGTGACCCTCGACAAACAAGGCACAGTGGTCGGCGCCGCCGCAGCCGATCGCGGCCCGAGCCGCTACTTCGAGCGGCTGTCCGTGGACGCAGCAAAGAAATGGACCTTCACGCCCGCGACGTTGGCGGATCGGCGGACGATGTTGGTGAAGTTCAACTACACGCGTGACGGAGCCACGGCTGAGGCGAGCGCGCTGCCGTAGGCTAGTGCCAGAACGCTGAGCGCACGACCCACTCGCCCAGCGTACCGACTAACGACATCACGAGCGCGCCCAGCAGCGCCCAACCGAAGCTGTCGATCTTCAGGTGATCCGTCAGCTTGTCCGTGATGACGAGCAAGATGGCGTTGATGATCCAGCGCGTGATGAATGCGAGCAACCAGGCGATGCCGAGCGTCGCCACGGTGAAAATGCCGAACAGCAGCCAGCCCAACAGAAAGTTGAGCACACCGAAGATTGCGGCGATGAGCAATGCGCTCTTCGGACTCTTGATGTGAAAGCCCGGCAGGATGAGGCTGGTGACCCAGACTGCCAGGGAGAGGATCAACCAGGAAAGGATCAGGCTCATGTGTCGTGCTCCCTTCCGCGGGATTGTGCCATTGCGCTGGGCCGCTTCATATCAAAAAACCGCCGGCAATTTAACATTCGACGTTTCCGCGGAAACGCGGCGTTTCCGATGCACCCTCTGCCGCTCTTTCATTCCTTCTCGCAGCGACAGAGGGCGCAACCATTTTTAAGCTACGCGGTAGACCGCCGTTTGTTCCCTCACCTGATACAGACCGGAATTGCCCGAGCCTGATTCATCCTCGCGCTTCCGGTACGCCTCGATCAACGGCCGCAGCTTCACCATATCCAGATCCGCCGCGGAATCGTTAACCCATCGCGCCGCTGCGTGCGCAACCTCCGCGTGCATCACACCGTCATCGTCGTCCGAGTACTGCAGCACCTCGGACAAGCAATGAAGCATCCCGCGCACCTCCAGCAGGAGGGTACGCACGCGCTCGATGGCTTCTTCTAATGTCTGCGGTTGTTGTTGTTGTGGCAGCGGCGCGAAGTCGGATGCTGCAGCGACTGCGCGCGTGTCTGCCGTGGGGTTGCATTGATTGCGACGTCCACGGGTGCGCTTGGCGGTATCATCTTGGTTAGCCATGTCAGGTGGCTTGGTTAGGCGTTCGGCGGTGTTAGTAGCGCCGTCGAGCGCCGCGTTTCATGCAATGCACTCTCTCTCGATGAGATGTTTCGGTGGGGCCGCTCGAAAGATTGGGGGAGGTTTCGGGCGGTGGTCGGGTGGGCTCGTGGTTGGTTACGAGCACGAGGTCGATCTTAGCGCGGTGGACCAAACTTGGGCGCGGAGCAGAGGATATTGGCGATCTGGTGCGATGGCTGCTATCGGCTATCGGCCAGGAGCGGACGAGGCCGTCACGCCCCCCCTCACGATCCGAGATCGTCGGAGTGCCCAGCGCGAACGCGCGGCCATTGAACGATCGGACGCTCTCCGATCCGGTACGGATTGTTCTTGTCGTCGTCCTTCCATGGTTGCGGCCAGCCATCGGGCGAATCCTCCCACCACTCCTGGCGTCCGTAGACCGTCAAGTCCATCAACGAATAGTTGTTGCCGACCACCTCCACGCCGCGACCGGTCGTCCAGTACGTCTCGAACACCTTCGAGCCTTGTCGCAGATAGGAGATGAGATACATCGTATTCGCGCGCCGACCGGCCAAAAGCGCCTCGATCGATTTCCCTTGAATCGAGTACCAGGGCAACTCCCAGCCCATGAACTTGCGATAGCGCTGACTCGCTTCATAGGGCCCTTGGCAGAACGTCGCATAAGTAATGTCGCGCGACTGTAGGAAGGTAACCTCTCGGACCTGTGTCGTGTAGAGCGCGCAGCCCTCGCATTGATCTGCGGCAGAATGCCCGTGGTGCCACATGAAGTAGTAAGCGATCAGCATTCGGCGACCTTCGAACGCGTCCAGCAGCGTCACCTCGCCTCGCTCTCCAATCAGCGACGTGCTGCCGTCGACTTCGACCATGGGTAACCGCCGGCGGGCAGCAGCAATCGCATCGCCCGCCTTCTTGTGCTGCTTCTCGCGAACTCGTAGTGAATCTATTTGCGATTGGAAAGTGCTGCGATCAACTATGGGTGGAATTGTCTCAGACGCAGTTGTAGACGTTTCCTTCATGGTGACCTCTGGATCGGCAACTAGCCGCACGTTTGAAACTACGCTGTCATCCTAGATCCGGCGTCATCGCACGAGGGAGTAACAAAGTCGTCGCGATCGTGCGTGGGCAGATCATGCACGGCACGCGATCCATGAGGGAAAGGTTGCACAACACCAATCCAACGACGTTGTTACGTCCGCTTTGGGTTGCGGATTCAGTTGGTCAGGCGGCATGGTCGGCTACTCTTCAGTGCTGATCCTTGCGGGCATCTATCCGTCCTTCCTAACCTTCTTGCATCTGGGGTGGATCGAGCATGTCCTCACGAGGCGGCTGCAGCTGCCGAGGCTGGCCAGTAGATTCACCGATGCTATGACCGACTGGAGGAGTCCGGGCGTGAACGCGCATGTATATCTGCTACGCATGGTACCCAAGGACTGGCAGTTGCAGGCGGATCGAACGATCTATGAAAAACTCCTGTGCCTGGCCCGCCGGCACCAGAGACTGCTCGCGCTGGCATGGTGGGGGCTCGGAGTTACGGCCATCGGGTTCATTTGGTTCGTCGGCCTGGTCTACATGAAGACAAGTTAGTTCATGTCGTGAATGAATCTTACGACCCGTCACCGTGCAGACGAGTAGACCGAGGCCGAACGGCGACTAGCGTCCACTTCGGGTCGGCAGCGAAAGTCAGCTCCCGACCAGGAGCAGAAGCATGAGCCACCAAGAAATGCATCAGCCGGAAACCGACCTATTCCTTTCCGAATGGGACGATCCATTTTCGCAATATGCGATCGAGCGCGTCGCTCGGTTGTTTCGTTGGCGGCGGAACGAGATCGGTCGGTCGGGAGAACCTATCCAGCTCCATGCGGATCGAGCTCGCGCGGCGTGCATCGAGTGCGATCGGCTCGGCTTCTCGTGATTCGGATTTCTGACGGAGCAGCTCTGCGATCCAACGCCTCTCGTCTTCCGTGATCCAGTCCGCGGCGACAAGTTTCCCGAATTCCGTCGGCGGTTGCGATCCGCTCTCTTCGATCCAACGACAAGCAAGCAGCGGACGCAGCACGTAGAACAGCTTCTTGATCTTGATCCGCCCGTCGGCGAAGTTGTCGTTGAAGGCCGCTTCGGCGGTACTGCGATAGTGATGAATGCCCGAAATCGCGTTAAAGAAGTGTGGAATCGATCGGCCCAACTCCTCACGAAACGCGGGCACCTCCGAATAAGTCTCTGGTGACAGCAGCCACTCGTTTAGCGCCAGGTTGCACTTGGCGAAGAGCCGCAGCGCCTTGCGCAGCTCCCATCCGCTGACATCGAGATCGCCAGGAAGCATTGCCTCGATGACGTCACGTTGCTCGTAAATTGAGAGATACCAGTCGCGCTCGTGCACATAGACGAAACGGACATCATAATCGCTGTCCGGCGAGGCAAAACCCCAGGCACGGCTACCGGACTCAACTGCGAGCAAAACTTTGACGCGAAACTCCCGCTCGATTCGCGCCAGTTCCTGGCGCACACGCTCCTTCATGAGTTACGTGCCTCCCACGTCTCTGTTATGGACGTCAGCAGCTCACTGAGACGATTGCTGTCACATACATCAGGCAGGTCGGCACTCTGCTTGAGCCGCTCGCAGTCCTCGAGGATTCCTTCAGCGATCGACATGATCTCATCGAACATCAGCGCCCCCTGTCGGATCGACATCAAGAGCGCCAGCTGCTCGCCCTCGAACCGAACGATGGGCTCGCCGCGTTCCATAAGCGACCGTCCGGACAAAAGCAACCTGACGGTGTGCATCATGTTCTTGGCATCGAAGTCGAGCTCACCTCGTTCCTGCTGCTGCCAGCGAGCCTCGTTGCGCTCGCGACGCCATTTCCAATAGTTCTTATGATCGATCAAGGCTTGCCGCCACCCCGCCTCGTTGTACAGCAACAGTCCAGCAAATCGAGAAGCTTCGTCCGCGAGAGGGATCGACTCGCACGCAATCACCTCTCCGCGAAACACGCCTCGCGCGCTTTGGCCATAGTGATAAAGGCGATACGTGTCACGCGCATGCTCAAGCTTGGCCGCGTGGTATTCGGCCAACGCCCAGCCGAGCTTGTTCAACGGAACGGCGCGAGCCGGCGGGCTGTCCGCGCCCGCACCATTCCACGGTATGACATGGCAGTAGTCTTCTTTTAGCGGCGGCGCCTCGGATCTAGGATTGTTGACCCACTTGTTTTGGCCGCGGGCTTTCTTGATTTGTGACATCGCATACCCTGCATGCGTGTCCGCACATTGTTTCGAGATGAAAACCTGCCGATGCTCGATGAGTTGCTGCATTTCCGGCGCGCTCTTCAGCACGCAATCCTGCGGCATGAACAACAACTCGAGGATGTTTGGATTCGCCTGCGCGAGCAGCTCGATGATCCGTCGCAAGCTGTAGTAAACGGTGTTCCCTTTCTCGTCACCAATCTGATCGGGAGGCCTGACCAAGCTCAAGTACGAACTCGCAGGCACGGCAAAGATTCCGCGGATATCCTCATCGCTCGTGCTTGTCGTCGTTCCATACGCACGACTGCCCGCGATGCATTCAAAAAGAATGGCATTCTCGATCTGTGGGCGGAGGTTTTCGAGAGAATTCATGGCAGAATTCTAAGGCATACATGAGATGCCTCGCAAAGACATCCGAGATACCTGTCTCTGGCAGGAAGCGGAAATGCATACTCCCGCATCGTGAGCCGGCATCCACTGAGCCGTCACGGCCACAACTCAAGGGCTTCGACGATCTCCTCCCCACTCAGCAACCGAGACAACTGCATCGGCAAGCTGCGTGGATAGAACAACGCATCGGACCGAGCGATGTCTTGCAGCGGCCACCAACGATGCTCAAAGAGATCGTCTCCCTCGAACGCAACTCGCAGACTCGACGAGATCGGCGGCGCTACGCGCGCGATTCGAGCTACGCCGATGGATTCGTGCTGCAACCGTCTTTCGCCACGGTACGTGTAGAGCACGTCTCGGCGCCAGCGAGGCGCTGCGACGCTGGCTTGGTCGAGATCGATGCCGGTTTCCTCTTTGATTTCTCGACAAGCTGCGGCAAGGAAGGATTCGCCTTGCTCAACCCCACCACCGGGCAACTCCCATACGCTCCGAAAGTTCGCAGCGCTCAAGTCTCGGGTATGAAGCAGCAACACGCTGCCCTCTGCATCCAAGAGAACGAGGCGCACTGCGTGGCGTTCGACAAAGGGCTCTAGATTCATGGTCCGACCGGCAGCGTCCTCTCATTCCCTCGAACGCGCTACTTCTGTGCGACGCCTCGTACCCTAAGTGTGCCGAACTCAGTTGGCTCCGAGACGACGAGATCCAGATCCCGATCCATGAACGCGAAGTCGAATACAAATCGGTTGATGAGGCTCAAGCGATTGTATTCGACGCGCAGGCGTCCATCCTCGAACCACTCCGCCCGCCCAGCCAAAATCGCTGCACCGTTCTCATTCTTCGCGCGGTACTGCCCGTTCATGCCGAGCGGTTGCACGAGCTTCTCGCCGTTTTCCAACTCGATGTTGAGAGAGCTTGCGTTCGGATCCGCGAAGTCGACTGCAATTGCGCGCACACCCAACGGATTCTTCTCGAGGTTGTACACCCGGCCGGAGACTTGCCTGAGAGCGGTAGGTTTCGCAGCGACTCGGCGCGCCGGTGCCGCCGCAATTCCATCCAGAGCATCGGCGAGTTTCCTTTGGTTGGCCGGATCTGCAGGCAGCGGCCCATTCGAGCGCACCGCTTTCAAAATGAACTGGCCAATGTCGTAGGGTTCGAATCCGCCACCGGTGATGACGACTACGATGTCCTTTTCGGGCGTGATGCTGATTCGTTGTCCGCCGCGGCCGGTGGCCTCGAACAAACCCGGTATTCGGCGAGGCATCCACCATCCGAGTCCATAGTCGTTACTGTCGTTGGCTTGGAAGTGATTCTTGACGGAGGCGTCGATCCAGGCTTTGGAGACGACCTGTTTGTCCTGCCAACGACCCTCGCGCAGCATCAACAAGCCGATCTTGGCCATGTCGCGTGGCTGAAGTTGCAGATCGCCCCATCCGTGCGTGATGCCTTTGCCATCTGCTGGCCAATACACGTCGGTGATGCCGAGCGGCTGGAACAAGTATTGACGCGCGAAGCCGAGGGCCGAGGTGTGCGTGCTCGACGAGATCGCTGCCGAGAGCAAATGAAAGTTCGGACTGCAATATCCGAAGCGTGTTCCAGGCTCGACGGTCATCGGCAGGCGCAGAGCGTGAGCAACCCAGTCGTTCGTGCTCCGCATGTCCCGAAGCTCCGGTTCACCGCCTTTGAATCCGCAGTCGAACCCCGATCGCATCGTCAGCAAGTCGCTAAGACGAATTCCTGCAACCGCGGCGCCCGCATTTGCCGCGTCCTGCGGATCGAGCGCCGTGACGAGCGTTTGATCTGGCCCACGCAGATAACGATGCGTCGTAGCAATTCCGGTCAACAGGGAGAGAACGCTTTTCGTCACCGACGCAACATCGTGTCTGGTGTTCGGCTTGAAAGGATAAAAGTACGCGTCGAGAACGATGACTCCGTGTCTTACGATCGTGACGCTATGGACATTGAGGTTGTTCGCTAAAGCGAACTGCAATCCATCAGCGAGATCTCCCGAGCTCATGCCCTGCGCTTCGGGAGACGACACGGACCAAGCCGTGGTGGGCCATTCAATGGGTGCCCCGGAGCTCCGGCCCTCAGCAATACAGGTGACGCTGGATGCGAGAAGCGCCAGCATTCCCACAGCCCGCAACTTCAACGACTTCACTTGCATGTGTATTTAGTCCGTTGTGCCGTCGAACAAATAACGAGCGTGCCAGGACTGGCGTCGTTCCAGTCACATGACAGCATGTCCCTTGCAGCGAGCGTAAACGCGATACGCCTGCGTTGACAAGATGTCCACAGACGCTCTAGTACGGCGTCCCATCCTTATGCACGAACCGCCCATCCGCATTCGAGCTCATCACATCGATATCCGAGCAGGTCGTGAGATCCTCCCGCTGCCGCGACCCCACTTCCAAGTACACGGCGACCGTCGACGATTTGTTAATCATGTGATGCCCATTGCCGGTGCCCTTCGGGAACGCCGCGAAGTCGCCTTTGCGTAGGATCGTTTCGCCATCATCCTCGACCAGCGTCAGCTCACCTTCGAGGATATATACGAATTCGTCTTCGTGGCTGTGCCAATGTCGTTGGCTCGACCAGTTGCCGGGCGGCAGCGCCATCAGATTCACGCCGAAGTCTCGCAACCCACCCGCATCGCCCAAGCGGCGGCGAATGCGTTCCGCGCAGGCCGCATCGAACGGCGGTGGATACGGGCAACCTTGCCGCACCGGCACGGTGGAGAGATCGATTTTGGGCATGGCGCGACTCCAGGGGTCGGACTTGTGCTCGAAATATTACCGAAGCAACCTATTCTCCGGCGACCTTCCTAAACGTTTCCGCGGAAACGCTCGACAAGGAATGAAGACAGTTTCAGTCAGCGTTTACTGTTAGCGTCCCGGCCCCAACCCGGACTGTGCCCCACAGAGCTGCGAGCATGACGCTCAACAACATTCGATGGCTGTGCATCCCGTTCAGCGCACTGCTGAGTCATTTCGTCGCGGCGAATGAGCAGCCGGTGGAGCAACAATCGCTCGACGACGCGTGGTGGACCGGCCCCCTCCTCGCCGCTAACGCCAGTACGCTTCCGCAAGGTCATGCGCTGATCCAGCCTTATATCTTCGACGTGGTTCGCCAGGGGCGTTACGACAACCACGGCGACAAGCAAAGCGCGTCTCGCACGCACTCTTACGGGTCCTTGACCTACATGCTGTATGGCGTGACCGATCGATTCACGGCCGGACTGATTCCAACCTTCGGTTATAACGACGTGAGCGACGGTCGCGACAGCTCAGCGATTCAGGTCGGCGACATCTCGGTGCAAGGACAATACCGCCTGACACAGTTTCGCGCGGGAAGTGCAATTCCGACCACGTCGCTCGTCGTTCAGCAGACGCTGCCCACAGGAAAATACGATCGACTGGGCGCGAATGTGAACGATGGACTCGGCGCCGGCGCCTATACGACGACGCTGGCGCTGTTCTCGCAACATTACCTCTGGATGCCGAACGGCCGCATTCTGCGCACCCGATTCAACGTCTCCTATGCGCTATCGGGAGCAGCGGATATTGAAGACGTGAGCGTCTACGGCACGAACGCGGGCTTTCGCGGCACCGCGCATCCTGGCGACGTGCTCACGATCAACTCGGCCTGGGAATACAGTGTGACGCGTGAGTGGGTACTCGCGCTTGACCTCATCTACCAACACGACGCGAGCACCCGGCTCGCTGGCGATCAGATCGACCCGATCACCGGCGACACGGAACACATCGAGCAGGATTTCGGCGCCGCCTGGCGCTTCGGCGTTGCGCCCGCAGTCGAATACAACTTCAGCAGTCGAGTCGGCGTCATCGCCGGCGCGCGATGGTTCGCCGCGGGGCGTAACACGAGCGCGACGGTCACGCCGGTCGCGGCGATCAATATGGTGTTCTGAGCCGTTTCGACGACACGACGCCGCCTTGCGGAACCGCCGCACTGAGCTAAGAGCCGTCGCGATTCGACAAGGCGCCCGCCGAGGTCAGGCGCGAGTCGGTTTTTTGGCCTTCGCCCGCTTCGCGCCCGGCTTCTTCAACTGCTGAGGCACGATCGTCTCGCCTTTCGCCAGCATCGCGATTTTCTTCGCCCGCCCGGCTGGCGTCTTCATGTTGTTGGTGCGAAACGTGAGCGCGAACAGATTCTGGCGGTTGAGCGATTCAAAGGTCTTGCGAGCGCGGGCGTTTGCATCGATGGCGGCGCGCAGGTCCTTGGGAATGGTGTCTGCGGAAGCGCTGCGAATCGGGGCGTAGGCGGCGTCCCAGCGGCCGTCGGCTTTCGCTGCATCGATGTGCTTCTGGCCATGCGGTGTCATGCGTCCCGCCGCGGTCAGTCGAGCGACGTTTTCGCGATTGATGTGACTCCAAATGCTCTTCGGCTTGCGCGGCGAGTAACGCTGCAGGAACGAGATTTCGTCGTAAGCCTTGCGAATTCCATCGATCCAGCCCCAGCACAGCACCACATCCAAGACTTCGGCACAGGTCACCGTCGGCTTGCCGGAGTCCTTCTTATAGACACGCAGCCACAACTCGGTCTCCCGGTCGTGATGTTTGCTCAGCCAGTTCTCGAACTCGGCTGCCGAGCGAAAGCTTTTGATCTTTTTCGGATCGGGGATGATCTGTGCCATGTCCGTTTTGTGCCTTGTGCCTGTCCGTCATTATCTGCAGTCTAACTTAATTTCCGTTTAATTCTTTTCGATGGTGCCGAGCCGACTGCTCAGGGATACTGCGCAACACAATTGCGATTGAGGTTGTTCGATGAGTGCTCCGGGCCAGCAGAAGCGTGTGCAGTTCGATTTCGAAGTCGAGTTTTTGAATGGCGGCGGCATCCAGGGACAAGAGTTCCGGCTGGACATCGAGGGTGACGACATCGACGACAGCGCGCTGGCTCAGTACATCATTCAGGACCTGAGATTGCTGATGGTCGGGCGGGTCGCGATCTTGAACAAGACAATCATCGTCGAGCCTCATAAGCGCTCACGCGCGGCAGCCACCGGTGAGGACCAGGCAAGCGCGACCACGCTCATCGACCTCAGTCACACGATCGAAGACGGCATGATTACGTACAAGGGACTGCCGGCGCCACTCATCTGCGATCACCTCAGCCGCGTGCAATCCAGGGAGCTCTACGCACCGGGCACGGAGTTTCAGATCGGCAAGATCACCATGGTTGCCAATACGGGCACCTACATCGACAGCCCGTTTCACCGCTTCGCCGACGGCGTCGACATCGCAGGTTTGACGTTGGACACGCTAGTTGGGTTGGACGCGGTGGTTGTGCACGCTGATGGGATGTCAGGTCGCAAGATTCCGGCGGAAGCGTTCGGTGCGGTTGATGTGCGTGGGAAAGCGGTGCTGGTTCACACGGGCTGGTCGCGCCATTGGCGCAAGGATCAGTACTTCGAGAATCATCCGTTCCTGACTGCAGCCGCTGCCGAGTATCTGAAGCAGGAAGGCGCGAAGCTCGTCGGCATCGATTCATACAACATCGATGGCACCGATGACGGATATCGCCCGGTTCATACCACGCTGCTCGGAGCAGGTATTCCCATCATCGAGCACATGCGAGGACTGGAACTGGTGCCCGCGACGGGCGCAACGTTCACGGCCGTGCCGCCGAAGGTCAAAGGAATGGGAACATTCCCGGTGCGCGCGTTCGCGACACTTCCGGGTTAACGAGTCACTCAGACGAGTCCGAGTCCGAGTCGGAGTCGGAGTCGGAGTCCGAATCCGACTTCTTCCGGTCGCGCAACGGCGTGAACGGCACAGGCGGTTCGGTGGGATGGTCGTATTGTCCCTTGCCGACCTGACTGGAGACGTGAGTCACGCCTTTGACCTTCGCCCAGGCCCGCGCATCGTCGGGCCCCGAAGCAATGACCAGCAAGCGGCGATGCCCCAGGTCGCCGAACTTCTTGGCCGCTTGCTTCTCCTGATAGCCCGAGCCGACTTTGGGATGCTCGAGCATGATGCCATCCACATAACGCTCGCCGTCCGCCCCCTTTGATTTGCCATCGCCTAAATCCCAGGGGCCGTTGGAAACAATGATGAAGTTCGGATTGATATCTCGCCGCCGCTCATCGAGGCGCCGCACCAGGTCGATGCTGCCCTCGGCCCAAGTGTCCTTCTCTTGCTGCGACCAGTCGTCCCAGTCAGCCAACTTGTTCCAAGGTCGCGCGCCGAGGGAATCGAGAAACACGCCATCCACCTTGCCGTCGCGCATGATCTGTTCCACGTAGTCCACGACGTGCTTGATCCAGTCCGAGCCGGGCCGCATGTCGGTCATGTGAGTCTTGGGATAGCTGACGCGCTCGCCTTTGTTCGGGTACGGCCATAGCGGCACGCGCTTCGGGTCATTCATATACAACTCGTTATCGAGTTTGCACACGCGCTCGTCGGGCCGTTCAGCGGCGCTGACATACTGCAGGACTTCAGCCCCGCCGCGCCGCACCTCCTGGAACACGGCATCGTTACGATTGCAGCGACCGGCAATGATCATTCCCGTCGGATGTCCGTACAGCGACACGTTGTTCGTGTCCTTGAAAGCAATACCCAGCGGATTGACAGCCTCAGCCCGATGCGCACACAGCGCCAGAATGACCGCACACGAGAACATCGCGAACGGCGTATGCCAGCGGGTCGAAAGGGCTCTCAAAGGGCGCAGGATGCGCATGTGCCGCTCCCGTCACAGTTTGGGCAACGTTACGTGAGGCACCCGGTTGGCGAGAAAGTTCGTTTCAGGGAATACCCATTGCCACGCCCTTCCCTTTGCCCAACCGAGGCGGCTGGTCGATCTGCTTGGGGAAGTGGCGGTGATATTCGTCCATCCACATCTGGTTGATTTCTTCTGGCGCGGGCATGCCCGCAACGCGCATCCAGGTGACGATGGTGTAACGGTGACCGGCAGTAACGGGGCGGACGCCATGGATGTAATTGTGATCGGAAGGGAAACAGACCAGCGTACCCGCTTCCGGCTCGATGACCAGATCGAGGGCGGGGAAGAATAATTCGCCGCCGGAATAGTCGTCGTTGATGAAGTAGACCACCGACAGGTCGCGGTCCAAGGTCTTTTCCCACAGCTCCAGGCCGATGTCGTCCTTGTAGAGCGTTTCAGCATCGACGTGGGGGATGTAATGGCCACCGACGCCGTAGTGGAGAATCTGCGACGGCTCGCAGTCGCGCACTGCGACTTTGTAAAACGGATTGATGATGGACGCGATGCAGGCGTCATCGATTGCGTGCAGTTTCTTCTCGATGGCTTTGGTGAGCTTCACCTGTTGCGTGTCGCGGATCTGCTTGTTGATAACCCACTCGACTTCGCCCGCGTCGACGTCGTCCTCGAAATTCGAAACCGGCGAATCGGTCATGCCGGCACGACGCAAGTAACGGGTCAGCTCCGCGAGATCTTCCGACCCCACGGCATTTCGCCGCACCAACACACCATCACGTAGATTCATGGCTCAGGAGGCTATACGGGAATCCGGGCTCGCAGCAACGCGGGGCGCTCGGAACACATCGGCATCGTCGTAGAAGGCAGGATTTTCATTGGCGGGCCACCAGCCGGGCACGCCGAGCACCGGCAAAGGCAGGAAATCCTTCGCAGCCAGGCGCGCGGACGTCAGGCTCGATGCGATCGCATCGTCGCTCGAGTCCTCGACCAGCCAGACATGAGCCGTGATGGCTTTGCGAGGCTGCATCAGCTTTTCGAGCAGCGCGTGACCGAAGAGCGCCACCCGTGCCGATTGCCACTCGGAGCGGCGCTCCACGAAGAGCGCTTTCCAATTGCGGGAACGCAGTGCTTCGACCAACTCGATCGGTGCTTGCAGTAGCGCAGCGTTCTCATCGAACAGGGTCAGAGCGTCCCGCAAAGGACCACGAGCACCGGCAGCGCCACCCCGCGCAGTGATTTCCTCGGCATGGATCACGTTCAGGCGCCGCTTGGCCTTGGGGTAGCTGAGCCACATCAGCCCATTGAACAGATCGTGCAGGTTGTCCCGAGTGGGGACGCAGTGAGTGCGAGCGATGAAAGATTCGTAGGGCTCGCCCTCAGGCAACGCAGCCTGCTCGACGAAACGCACGCCGCTAGCGCCTTCCTGACGCGCGGCATTCAAAGCATCAGCCACCGAATCCGACTTCGCCGCCGCCAGCACAGTTCGCGCAGCTGGCACATACGGCAGCAGCCACGGAGCGGGTGTGTTCAAAGCTTCGGCCAGCGCGGCCAATGCGAGCGTCATGTGAGAAGGAGTGCCCGGTACCAGCGCCGTATTCTATGTGCAGGAAGCGCGAGCGCGAAGCGGAAGGTAATCGGCTGACACCTCCCTTCCCGATGCGACGCGCGTCTCACTCGGGCTCCCGACAGCGCGCGTCACGTATCTTCCCCACTCAAGGAAAGCCTCCCAGGGTCGATGCACTGAAGCTACAGCAAGACTAAAGCGGGATCAGCAACGCGGGCCGAGAATGCTCACCAGCCGCAGCCGCGCTGGCATCACAGACGATGACGAGCACGCCGACGCGCATTGACCATTCGCAGCCCACAGCATTGGACTCGATCCTGCGCCGCTTGCGCAGCGCCTCGGGCTTTCCGACGTTGTCGACCACCATCGTCGATATCAATCGGGTGGTCGGCTCCGAGCAGCACAGCAACCGCCAGCTCACGCAAGTCATCCTCAACGATGCCTCGCTCACCACCAAGCTGTTGCAGGTGGTGAACTCCGCGATCTACGGCCAGTATCACGGCCGGATCCGCACCATTTCCAAAGCTGTGATGATCCTGGGCTGCGATGAGGTGAGCAACACGGCGACGGCACTGGCGATGCTGCAATTCTCGCGCGGCCGACCGCAGGAAAAGTCGATGCAGGACGAGCTCATCGGCGCGTTCTTCGCCGGCGTCGTATCCAAGAAGCTGGGCCAGCGCCTGGGCATTGCGAACAGCGAAGAAGCCGTGATGTGCGCCATGTTCCAGAGCCTGGGCCGGCTGCTGGTGACGTTCTTTCTCTATGAGGAACGTCAGCAAATCCGCGCACTCATGGATAAGGACATGCCTGAAGATGCCGCCGTCCAGCGCGTGCTGGGCATTTCCTATCGCGATCTCGGCGTCGGCATGGCCCGCGAGTGGAATTTCCCTGCGCGCCTGCTCGAAGGCATGGAAATCCTGGCGACGCGCGAGATCAAGGCACCCGACACTGACATTCAACGCTTGAAGATCGCCGCCAACTACGCGAACGATCTTTACAACATCGCGCTGCGCACGCCGGCGGCACACAAATCCGCCGCTCTGCTCGCACTCAGCCAACGCTACAGCGCAGCCGTCAAATTGGACACGAAGGAACTGACGGATATCGTCGACCAGGGCCTCAAGGAAATGGCGGGACGGTCCGCAACGCTCGATCTACCGGCGGCGAACAGCCCCACACTGAGAGCGATTCGCGCCTGGAACGGCAGCACTTCGGACGATGCGGAAGCCACGCAAGCGGAAGCCGCGCCGCAGCCCGATCCGTTGACTCAATCCGTCGACGCGATCGATGAACAGCACGAGGTCGCGACGGCAGCCACCGAAACTCCGCAGCAGGCGCTCTCCGCCGGCATTCGCGATGTGACCGAGGCGCTCACGTCGGACTGCTCGTTGAACGACCTGCTGCACATGGTGCTGGAAACCATCTATCGCGGCATGGACTTCACGCGCACGCTGATTTTCATTCGCGACGGGCGCATGAACACGATGCGGGCGCGCTTCGGATTCGGCACCGATATCGAGCGCATCATTCCTCAGTGCACCTTTCCGTTGGCGTTCGCACCCGACGCCTTCCATGTGTCGATCGAGAAAGGCGCCGACATCGTCATCGAGAACGCTCAAGCCGAGAACATCGCGCAGCGGATTCCGGAATGGCATCGGCGCGCGATCCGCGCCAAGAGCTTCATCTTGTTGCCGGTAATGTTGAAGGGACAGGCCATCGGCCTGCTGTACGCGGACTCGGACAAGCCCGAAGGCATCAAGATCGATGCCGAGCAACTGGGATTGTTACGAACGCTGCGAGGCCAGGTGACACTGGCATTCAAACATTGCGCGCCCGGGCGCGCTTGAATCAGCCGCCTTCGCGCACCGCCATCCAGAGATCGCGCACGTAGTCGAACAACCAGCACGCCAGCTCCAGGCGATGCCAGGTGGTCAGCTCGGTCAGTGAGGTGTACGCACTCAGCAGCTGCTCCCGCTGCATCTTGTCGTAGTTGTGATAAACGCACACCGACGCCAGATCGAACAGCCGCTGCCCGACGCCCGCGTATTCCCAATCGATCAGCCGCAGATTGCCATCATCGGTGACATTCAGGTGGTGTACGTCGTTATGGCAGAGCGTGGCGGCGGAGTTTTCGCGCAGCTTCAATGCGACTTGCAGCGCCCGGTCTCGCAATGATTTCGTGACCAACGCCGGTTGCACGCCGCGCTCCTGCAGCGTGCGGAAATACCCTTCGAGCGTGTCGTTCAGCTCGACCCGCCGGACACCGGCCGGCGGCGGCACCCGATGCAGGCGACGAAACAACTGTCCCAGCCGCTGGATATTTTCTTCCTGGACAGCATCGGCTTCGGTCCACGTATCGCCGAGATAGCGCGTGACCAGTACTCGCTGCGCCGGATCGCACAAAAGCACTTCCGGCCCGATGCCTGCCTCGCCGACGGCAGTGAGTACCGCGGCTTCGCTCTGTCGGTCGATCTGCAAATCGTGCTCAGCCGCGTTACTGATGCGCACGACGATGTCGTCGCGCTTGGTCCGCACCAGCCAGCTTTCATTGGTGAGCCCGTGCTTGATGGGCTCGCAGGATAGAATCGCCTCGGCCGTGATGCCGAGAACCCGCGCGGCGATGTCGAGCGCGCCGGCCTCGTTGCCAGCGGGAGTCATGCCAGCTCACGTCGATGGCGCAACGGCCACCGCTTTACTCTGCAGCGCTTGTTCCCGTCGCCACACGAAATATCCACGCACCACGATCCCGAGATAGATGATGAACAACACCGTGGTGGCCAGCAGGCCCTGACTGAAGTACAGCCAGGCAGCGACGCCGTCGACCACGATCCAATACAACCAGTTCTCGATTATGCGTCGCGCGACCATCCAAGTGGTAACAATGCTGCCCCAGGTGACGAAAGAATCGAGGTACGGCGCGGGCGAGTCGGTCCATCGCGACAGGCCCCAGCCATTCAGTGCGCTCGCGATTATGACAAGCACCGCCACCGTCACGTGCTGGTTCACAGTCCACGACTCGATGCGCACGTCGCCCGACTCGGTCCGCCCGCGCCGCCAGTCGATGAAGCCGTACACGGCCATGACCAGGTAAAACACCTGCAACAGCGACTGCATGTACAGCGACGCCTGCGCGAACAGCACCAGATAAATGCTGGTGCTCAGGAACGCGCACAGCCAGCACAGCAGGTTGCGGCGGACCGCCAGCAGCAAGTAGGCCAGACCGAGCAGCGACCCCGCCGTTTCCCACGGCGAAGTCGCCAGGAACTGTTCGATGATGGTGTGCACCGAGACTCTCTTAGGCCTCGGGCACCGTGCCGCCGAGCACCTTCATCACGAACACTTTACGACCGTGCTCGGCGAAGCTGACCGCGGTCTCCTTGCCGAGAATTTCGAACAAGCGCGCATGCTCGCCGGCGATCTGCGTGCTCATGGCGTTGGTCGTGATGTGCAGCTCGGGGTACTTGTTCAACCGCTCGATGAAATCCTTGATCGGCGGAATGTAGTCGGCGTCGAGCGGATACAGACTGATCTCGATGGCGGTACGCATTACTTGAACTCCCAACGGAAAGTGACACCAAACTGCCGCGGCTCGCCGAGCTGCGTGTAGCGTTGGTTTGCGAAATCGGGCGGCTCATTGCCGAAGAAGAAGCCGCGCGTGTAGTAGTCCTCGTCGAACACGTTGCGGCCCCAGGCGTAGATGGCCCAGGTCTCGGCTTCGTAGCCGGCTTTGAGGTGCGCGAGTGTGTACGCGTTGGACCGATAATTGTTCTTTTCCGCATCCAGGTCGGGCACGTCGAAGTAATAATTGTCCGTCGCCGTCACATCGACGCGCGCCATCCAGCCCAGCGGATGACGCCACGTCGCGTTCACCGACGCTGAATACTCGGGCGCATACGCCTGATCGCGGTCGCTCAGGTCGGTCACACCATCGGGACGGAAGCCCGAATAGCGAGTGCGCAACAGACCGAGTGCACCACCGAGCTCCCACTGTTCGCCCGCACGCCAGCGCACGCTGCTCTCGACGCCCATATTGCGGCCGCCGGAAGCATTGTCGGTGAAGAGCAGATAGCTGCTCGGATCGCCGGGATTGAGCTGGGTGCTGATCGCCACCTGCATGTCGCTGCGCTTCATATAAAAGGCTGTGACATCCGCGTACAGCCGGCCCTCGAGCCACTGGCCTTTCATGCCCACGTCGAGACCGACCAGATATTCGGGCAGGAAATCTGGCCGCACCCGCGAGGCCTCACCGAGATTGAAGCCACCGGCCTTGTAACCACGCGACACCGTCGCGAACCAGCGCAAATGATCGCGCGGATCGAAATAGATCGTCGCCTGCCCGCCCCACATGGTGTCCTTCGCGGACAGATCAAGGGCAGTCACATCCTCGTCGTCGCGGCGACGATCGGTGTAGTCGGCATCGCGCTGCTCGCCGCGCAAGCCAAATGACCAACCCCATCGCTCGCTGAACGGTGCGCCGACTTGCGCGTACACAGCGAGATTCTGTGCGTCGTAATCGCTCCTGAGCGCCTTGTCGGTGGTGCCGGAGTATTCGGGGAAGAAAGGATCGGTGTAGATGCCTTGTGACGTGTAGTTGAGCTGCTCATCCACGTCGAGACCATAAACACCGGCAACCCAGGTCAGCCCATGCGGCGATGCTGCCTCGTCGGAAGTGATGCGCGCCTCGAAGCTGCGGCCGCGACGCTGGCGCTGCTGAAGATCGAAATAATCGTAGGTGTACGGCGCCCAGCTCTGCGTGTTGCCCCAATCGGCATCGAAGCTGTAGTCGGTCTTGCTATCGGACAGCGTTGCAGTCAGCGTCAAACGTCCGAGCTGGCCGGCCGATGTATCGACGCGCAGCGCCGCGCCATCGGATCTCTGCGCATCCTTGCCCGGTCGATCGGCGAGTGACACGCGAGAATTGTCGATCGACCACGCGTCGTAGCCGTTATTCAGATTCGCGTGCAGCCAGGTCAGATCGACAGTCGTGCCTTCGCTCGGACGCCAGCGCCATTTAGCGCGCGCCGTCAGCTCGTCGCGATCCATCGTGTCATCCCGACCTAGATAACCATCCTTGCGGAAACCGTCGCTGCGAAACTCCTGAACCGACACGCGCCAGGCGGAATTCAGCGATTCGACCGGCCCGGTCGCGACCGCGCCGATGGATTGGCTGTTGTACTCACCGATCGAGGCTTCCGTGGAAAAACCAAATTGGTCTTCGGGATCGCGGCCGCGCATCACGATGAGACCGCCGAGCGCATTCGCGCCATAGTGCAAGCCTTGCGGCCCACGCAGCACTTCGATGCGATCGACATCGAACGTCGTGGCGGGCATGCCCATGCCGCTGAAGTCGATGTCGTCGATCAGAAATCCCACCGAAGGATTCGGTGCGCCCTGCCACTCCTCGCGCTCACCGATGCCGCGAATCTGGAAGAAACGCGGACGTGACGTGCCGCTCGCAAAAGACAGATTCGGCACCGCCGCGAGCACATCTTCGAAATGCTGGCGACCGCCGTCGCGCAAGGTGGTCGCGTCGAGCACGGTCACGCTGACCGGCGCTTCGACCAGAGATTGCTGACGGAGTGTCGCGGTGACGACCACCTCTTCGAGCACATCCTGCTCGGCGGCGCCGGCAGCGCCCGCCAGCACGGTGGTCAACGCGAGAGAAACGATCGATGCCCGGGTACATGTCCCGAGACTTTTTTGTTTGACGATGAGCATGGCCAGATCCTCTAACGAGAAGAATCCGGCGCGAACGGGATAAAGAGCGGGGAAATGAACGGACACCCGACGTGATGTCCACGACCTGCTCCCTACGCCGGTACTAACCGGATCAGGTTCAACGGGTTTACCAATGAGCCGGCGTACGGCGGTTGGCATCTCGGGCCCCAGTCAGGGCCACCCCTAAGGCGGACGCGATTGTAACAAAGAGCGTACGGGGGGTCCAAAGCGCCCCCTTTTGACCCCCCATCGCTTCTAGCGCTATAAGTGCGCTTTCGTTTTTTCTATGGCTGCAACCATGCCCAATCGACATTGCCGGCTGTTTCACGTCGACGCGTTCACTCGCCAACGCTATACCGGCAATCCCGCCATCGTGGTGCTGGACGCGGATCACCTGACCGACGAGCAGATGCAGACCATCGCCACCGAGGTGAACGGCGAGACCGCGTTCGTGCTGGAAGCCGAAGCCAACGATCACGACATGCACGTGAGATTCTTCACGCCCCGCCATGAAGTGCCGTTCGTCGGCCACGCCACCGTCGCCGCGCAATATGTGAGAGCGAAAAAGGATGGCAAGCCGGGCGGCAAGCTGCGGCAGCGCACGGGTGCCGGCATCGTCGAAATCGAGGTCACTGAAGTCGATGGCGATCTGCGGATCGCGATCACGCAGAACCCGCCGTCGCTGGGTCCTGTCATTCCGGAACATCACCGCCGCCAGGTGTTGAACGCGCTCGGCATTTCCAGCCCGAGCCTGCACGTGGATTGTCCGCTGCAGGTGTTGACCAAAGGCGGCTCGCGGCTGCTGGTGGGCTTGAAGTCCAATGAGCTGCTCGGCCCCATCAAGCCGGACTTCGAGGAGCTCGCCCGCCTCACCTCGCATGTCGGCGCCGAAGGTTATTTCGTGTTCGCGCTGACCGAGAAGGACGGGGTCGTCGGCACCGAGTCGCGGATGTTTGTTCCGGCGCTCGGCATCCGCGAAGACGCGGTCAGCGGCAATGCCCACGGCATGCTCGGCGTCTATCTGGTCAATCACGGCCTCATGACCCCGAAGGACGGACGGGTCGTGTTCCAGGGCCGCCAGGGCATGTGGATGCGCCGCCCCGGCATGGTCGAGGTGGAGATCGAGTCGTCCGGCAAGGTCGCGCAGTCGGTCCGCATCGTCGGCGACGCCGTGATCGTGTACGAGGCGGATATTCAGGCTTGATCGGCCAGAAAGCGCCCGCAAATCCCCTACCTCGGCCCGTTTCCTGAACATTTGGGCCCTCGCCGCTACGGCGGGGCCCTAGTCCGGCGCCGTCAAATTTCCGGCAATTGCCGAAAATTTTCTTTGCCTTACAACAACTTCGGCCGATTTTTCAGGTAGAATGCGCGCCCTTCGCCTGGGCGCCTCGGATGGGAGCGGCCTGGGTAATCGTATTGGCGTGGTTTTCCAGTAGAATCCGCGCCCGCCCAAATGACCCACAACCTAGCTGCGCACTGACCTTGTAACGGAAATCTGACATGCCCCGTACCACTCCCCTTGCCGATGTTCGAAACATCGGCATCATCGCCCACGTCGACGCCGGCAAGACCACGACCACCGAACGCATCCTGTACTACACGGGCCGCAAGCACACGATCGTGGACGTGCATGACACCAAGGATCTGAAGTCCTCGACCACGACGGACTACATGGAGCAGGAACAGAAGCGCGGCATCACGATTCAGTCGGCCGCCGTCTCGACGTTCTGGCGCAACAAGAAGATCAACGTCATCGACACCCCGGGTCACGTCGACTTCACCATCGAAGTGAACCGCTCCCTGCGCGTGCTCGACGGTGCCGTCGTTGTGTTCGACGGCGTGGCCGGCGTGGAGCCGCAGTCTGAAACGAACTGGCGTCTCGCCGACAACTACGGCGTGCCGCGTATTTGCTACGTCAACAAGATGGACCGCAGCGGCGCGAACTTCCTGCGCTGCGTGGACATGATCAAGAAGCGCCTCGGCGCCCGTCCGCTGCCCATCCAACTGCCGATCGGCTCGGAAGACAACTTCAAGGGCATGGTCGACCTGGTCGAGATGAAGGCGATGGTGTTCGAGTCCGACGACCGCGATGCCAAGCCGGTCGCTCATGACATCACCCCGGACCTGGCCGACAAGCTGGGCATCACCGTGCCGAGCGATCGCAAGATCCTGGCCGAGATCGAGAAGTACCGCTCCGACCTGGTCGACACCTGCCTGGAGCAGGACGACGCGGCGATGGAAGCCTATTTGAACGACGGCACCGCGCCTTCGGTCGAGACGCTGAGGAAGGCGCTGCGCAAAGGCACGCTCGCTTCCGCGTTCAACCCGGTGCTGTGCGGCTCCTCGTACAAGAACAAGGGCGTGACCATGGTGCTCGACGCCGTCGTCGACTACCTGCCGGCCCCGACCGACGTCGAAAACATCAAAACCGTGGATGCCGACGGCAACCCGGTGGGCGAGCGCAAGAGCTCGGACGACGAGCCGTTCGCGGCGCTCGCGTTCAAGGTGATCAACGACGCCTACGGCGCGCTCACCTTCGTGCGCGTGTACTCCGGCGTGCTCACCAAGGGCATGTCGGTGATGAACTCCACCCGCGGCAAGCGCGAGAAGATCGGCCGCATGGTCGAAATGTTCGCGAAGGACGCCAACCCGATCGAAGAGGCTCGCGCCGGCGACATCATCGCGCTGGTCTCGCTGGCCGAAACCGACACTGGCGACACGCTGTGCGATTCCAGCGCGCCGGTGATCCTGGAGCGCATGCGCTTCCCGGACCCCGTCATCAGCGTGTCGGTGAAGCCGAAGAACAAGGCCGACCAGGAGAAGTTCGGCACCGCCCTGGGCAAGATGGTGCGCGCCGATCCTTCGCTGTATCTGGAGACCGATCGCGAAACGGGCCAGACCATTCTGCGCGGCATGGGCGAGTTGCACCTCGAAGTGACGCTCGACCGTATTCGCACGGAGTTCAACGTCGAAGGCGTCATGGGTCAGCCGCAGGTGGCGTACCGCGAAGCCTTCACGAAGACGATCTCCGAGCAGTACGTCCACAAGAAACAGACCGGCGGCTCCGGTCAGTTCGCCGAAGTGTGGATCACGTTCGAGCCGCTGGAGCGTGGCAAGGGCTTCGAGTTCGTCGACGAAACGGTCGGTGGCTCGGTGCCGCGTGAATACGTTCCGTCGGTGGAAAAAGGCCTGCGCATGCAGATGGAACAGGGCGTGCTCGCGCAGTTCCCGACGGTGGACTTCCGAGCCCGCCTCACGGACGGCAGCTACCACGACGTCGACTCGAACGCACTGACGTTCGAAATCGCGGCGAAGGCCTGCTTCCGCGAAGCCATCCGCAAGGCCGGTCCGATCCTGCTCGAGCCGGTGATGAGGGTCGAGACCGTGACCCCGCAGGACTACCTGGGCGACGTGATCGGCGACATCAACCGCCGCCGCGGCATGATCCAGGAGCAGCTGGAGCGTGGCGCCAACATCGCCGTCGTGGCCACCGTGCCGCTGTCGGAAATGTTCGGCTACATCGGCCATCTGCGTGGCATGACCTCGGGTCGCGCCTCGTACACGATGGAGTTCTCGCACTACGATCCAGTGCCGAAGAACGTCGCCGACGTGGTCATCGAGGAAGCGGCCAAGGCGCGCTCGGCGCCGAAGGGCTAAGACGACAAACCCGCCACCGGACACCTCGACTACCCTGAGCGGGACGATCTCGATGGTCGCAAGACCAACTCAATCGAGATGCTCGCTCACAAGGTAGGGCATGGGTTGGACGGGCGGCCTCGCGCAGCTCATGATGAGCAAAGGGCGGTGTCTTCGGACACCGCCCTTTTTATTTGTCCGGCTGCATGGCCGGCAACAATCGATCTCTGAGCCAGAACATCGGCTCCAGCATGTCGGGACGGTTGAAGCGCGTGCCGGTGGTGACCATCACGGCGTTGAGCTGCGGCATGACCATCAGCAACGAGCCGCCATTGCCCTGGGCCCACCACAATTTCGTTTGCGGCAGCTTCGGATCCTTGGTGTGATCCAGCCACCACAGATATCCATAGCGCTGACTCATGTTGGGAATATTGGTGCGTTCCTGGGTCATCGCCTCGATCCACGCTTCGGACACGATGCGCTTGCCTTTGTAGGTACCGCGCGCCAGCACCAGCTCGCCAATCTTGAGTAGATCGTCCGGCTCCAACCGCAAGTGACCGCCGGTGTCGACGCCGCGCTTGCCGTCGAAGTATCGCCACTCGGCACGCCTGACTTCGATCGGCACGAACAAATATTTCAACGCGAACGCATCAGCCGACATGCTCACCGCCGCTGCGAGGATCTCACCGAGCGCGACGACATTGCCGGTGCAATAAGAAAACTCCGTGCCCGGCTCGGTGCGCATCTTCTGTTCGCTCCAGAAAGCGACCCAGTCGCGCGTGCGGTACATCTTGTCCTCGTGACCGGGCGACTTCGGATCCCAATCGTTGCAATCGAGGCCGCTGCGCATGGTGAGCAGATCCTCGAGCGTCATCGCCGCTTTGCGCGGATCCTGCTCAAAGACCGTGCGCCGACTCGGCAGCAGGTCCATGACTTTGGTTTGCACCGACGGAATCGCACCTCGATCGATGGCGATGCCGATCAGCAGCGCAGTGATGGATTTGGTCGCGGAACGCAGATCTGGCGCCCGCTTCGACAGCGTCGAGTTCACCGCGCGTCCGACGACGACGCCATCGACCTGCATGATGAAGGATTCGAAGCCGGGATGAATGCCGCTATCGATCTCGGCGGCAATTTGTTTGGCCGGTTCGAGCGCCGCTTCGGCGTGCGCGAGGCCGAAACAGAGTGATACCAGCAAACCACTGATTTTTCTGAGCACCGCGAGCCTCATCGATCGTCCGCACCTGGGCAACCGCTACTGCAGTTGCATGATGCTAGCCGATACTAATCGATGTCGACCAACTGCACTTTGCCGCCGCGGTGGATGCGCAACACATGCTTCACCGCTGGCACGATGTCTTCCGGATCGTGCACGGCCATGACGATTTGCGTTCCCCGTTCAGCCAGCTGCTCGATAAAGCCCAGCACAGTCGCTCTCACGTCGCCATCGAGGCCCGTGCAGGGCTCGTCGAGGAGTAACAACTCCGGATCGTTGATCAGCGCTCGTGCGAACAATGCGAGCCGCATCTGTCCGTATGACACTTGTCTCGGGCCGCGACCGCGCAGATGTTCGATGTTGAAGAACTTCAGCCAGCGAGCGGCGGCTTTGCGATCCGCCGCGCTCGGCGCGTCATTCAGGCCGACGCTGGAGTAGCGGCCGGAGATGACGATCTCTTCGATCGACGTGACCAGAAAATGATCCGCCTGCAGCTCCGGCGATACCCAACCGACGCGATGTTTCCAGGCCGCGATGTGAGTACCCCGGGGCACGCCGTGCCGCTCGATGGTGCCGCCGAGCGCGGGATGCAGGTCGCCGTAGATCACATTGAGCAGCGAGCTCTTACCCGATCCGTTCGCACCGAGAATCGCCCAGTTCTCACCTCGCGCCAGAGTCCAGTCGAGATTGCGAATGACCGGCCGGTAGTCGCGATAGATGTCGGCGTTGCGGATGATGAAGAGCGGTGTCGACGGCGGCTTTTTTCGTGGCTTTGCGGCCACCAGAGCGCGCGCTTTCGCCTGCCGCTCTTTGCGATCGTGTGAAATCTTCTGCTCGTGCCCGACCGGCCCCGCCGACACGATCCTGCCCTGCTCGATGTGCGCCACGTGCGTCACATTCTTCGGCAACTCCTTCGGCCGATGCGATGTGATCACCCAATCATGTCCGCCTCTGGGCTGTTCGAGCGCCCGCTTCAGCTTCTCCTTGGCTCTCACGTCCAGGCCGTTGAACACTTCATCCAGCAACAACACCGGCGCGTTGCCAGCAAACAAGCGCGCGACCAAGGTCAAACGGCGCTGGCCATAGGACAACGTGAGAATGCGCCGCTGTCTCAACCCCCACAAACCAAACCGCCTCAAGACGCGCGCAACCCGCTCTCTCTGGGCATGCGTCGGCTGCGTCAGCGGAATGTCCTCATCGAACAGCCCGGTCGTCACAACCTGCGTAACCGTGAGATTCCAGTCGTAGCGAACATATTTGTCCTGCCGCTCCGGCCCCACATACGCGATCTGCTCTTTCGCAAGCGACGACGTGCGGCGCTGACGCCCGGTCGGCGTCGGCCACATCTCGCCGCGAAGCATCTTGAGCAGCATGGTCTTGCCGGAGCCGTTGGCGCCGATCAGCGCCCAGCGCTCGCCCTTACGCAACGCGAAGCTGACCTCGTCGAGCGCGCGATGCGCCTCGAAGATCAGCGAACAGTTGACGAGCTCGATCAGCGGGGCGTTGGAGGGTTTTGCAGCGACCACAGGGCGTTGATGTCCGGCGAGTCGCGCACGACCCGACCGTCTTCCTCCAGTTTCAGCAGATGAGCCAGCAGCGAGCCTTTCGCCACCGGATGCAAACGGGGATCGACGTCGTCGTACACACTGACGACCAATGTATCGAGGTTCGCGGTGCCGATGCGACCGAGCCTTTCGGCAACCTTGGCCTCGCGCTGCAGGCGATGCGCAATGATCCGAACGATCTCGCCCTGTGCGTCCTCGATCGTCAGGCCATGACCCGGCGCGATGCGAGTCACCGGCTCCGTCTGCAGCCGCGCGAGCGAGCGCAGATAGTCACCCATGCTGCCATCCGGCGGACCGATCACAACCGTCGATCCCTGCATCAGATGATCGCCGGTGAACAACAGGCCGGTGCCGTCGAGCAGATAGCAAAGATGATTCGACGCATGCCCGGGCGTATGCAGGACCCGCAGTGTGAGCGGGCCGATCGTCACCTGATCGCCATCGCTCAACAGTTTGCTCGGCGTGAAGCCCGAATCCTGGCGACCATGCACCGGCGCCGGCTTGCCCATCACTTTTGCGCCCGTCGCCTCGGCCAGCGCCTTGGCGGCCGGCGAATGATCCGGATGCGTGTGAGTGGCGAGCACCGCGTCGATACGACCGCCGGTTTCCTGCACGATGCGCTCGATGTGTACCGGATCTTCCGGCCCGGGATCGATCACCAGGTAACGCTCGTGACCGAGCAGATACGTGTTGGTCCCTGGCCCCGTCATGAAACCAGGATTGCGCGCCACCAGCCGGCGCACGCCGGGAGCGATGTTGTCGAGTTGTCCGGAGCTGAGCGACATGACCGCAAGATTATCACCCTGCGGACCGCATCGCGCGCCTCGGGGGTCCGCTTACGATCGCAAGCCCACACGAACTGCGCCGACGAGGTATCATCGCGCCCGGCACAGAAGCTTCCAGAATAGTTTGCAGCGCCAGGGCAGCAGTACCGGCGCAAAGCGGCAGGAGCAACGGCGAGCGTGACCCTCACCATCATTCTGATTGCAGCCATGATCGGTCTGGCCGTATTCATGTTTGGCATGCGCGGCTCAGCGAGCTCATCGAAGCGTGCTTCGGTCGCAGCCGAGTCGCGCAGCGAAACGCACGCCATAGCAATCCCACGCATCGGCGATGGCCCGCCCTTCGAAACCGAAGCGACCGCCAGCGCCTACGCCGAATGTTACAAGCTGGCCTTCAGCGTGCCCGGCTTCGACTACGCGATCTCGGGGCAGCACGCCGAGATCCTGCAGAAGGTCAACCAAAACGCTGCGGCCGCCGTTCACCAGCGAGAATATTTCCCGCGCCGTCCGATGCTGCTGCCCAAGCTGATGCAGGCGCTGAACGACGATGAAAGCACCCGGCGCGAGTTGGTGCAGCTCATCCTCGAAGACCCCGCGCTGGCAGGCAGCGCTCTGCAACGAGCCAACAGTGCCGCATATCGCTATTCGCCCGAGCCGGTGGACAGCCTCGATCGCGCCGTCGTCGTGCTCGGTACCGACGGGCTCCGCAGCTTACTGGCGACGGCACTGCTGCAGCCGGTGTTCCGGCAACCCAAAGGGCATTTCGATCACTTCGCCACCGTCACTTGGGAACATGCACAACGCACGGCCGCCGCAGCTGAAGCGTGTGCGCGATCGATCGGCAACGCCGATCCTTTCATTGCGCAGTTGATCGGCCTGCTCGGCCCGCTGGCGCGCATCGTGCTGTTTCGACTGACGATGGAAACATATCGCGAGTACCCGGGCCTCGAGCCGCGCGCCGAGGTGTTCATTCGCGGCATGCAGATGCAGGCACCGAATGTCGCGGGCTTCATCGCGGCGACCTGGGAGCTGTCGGATCCTTCGATCCGCGCCTTGCAGGAACAGACGGACAAGGTGCCCCCGGGATACATGAGCCCGCTCGGCCAGGCCGTGTATTTCGGCGAGCTGTCTGGCGCCCTGACGCTGCTCGCCAGGCGCGGCACCTATTCCGAGGAAGGCGCACAGACGCTGCTGATGGAACAAGGTCTGACGCGCCGGATCACCCAGGAAATCTGGCAAGCCGCCCACAAGGCGGCCGAGGAATAGCGCCGGAACCGTGCCCGGATGGCAGTCGTTCATTGCATATCGCAGTGAACGAGGGAACTGCCAATGGCACGTGAGCCTGGAAATATGCCCAAACGCCCGCCGCCGGGCCTGCACCGAATGCTGAATTACGGGCGCCAGCGGGGTAAAGTAGGTTGGATTCTGCTGTGGGCGCTGGGTGTGCCGATCCCGATCCTGTTAGTGTTGTTTCTGGTCCGCGGCTGCACCTAGCCCAACTGCATCTGGGCTCATCTTTCCCTACTCGGAGCAACGTCGCTCATGCTGGTCATCTTTCGCTCCACCGCGACTGAATCCATCACCATGTTCGAGGACGTTGCGGTCCAGTTGCTGAAGCTCATGGGCGCGACCGGGCGCATTCCCGGCGCGCTCGGTCCGGAAGACGTACCGCTGGCCTTGCGACAGCTGGAACATGCCACTGAGCAGATCAAGGCCGGCACCCATGTGACGCCGGCCCGCCCGGCCGACAACGAAGACGCCACGCACGAGGACGAGGACGACGAGGATCGCGAGGCGCCGGTGGACCTGGCGACCCGCGCCGTGCCGCTATTGAGCATCCTCAAGCGGGCGGCGGCCGCCAACGCCGAGATTGTCTGGGAAGCCAAAGGTAAATAGTTCCGCCCGCCCCCTGCCATCTGGTCACCCGCGGCTGACCGGGTGCTAAACTGGCCCGCTTGGTTTTTTGGGGAGCCGTTCATGGGCCGTATTTTCGAAGTCAGAAAGCACGCGATGTTCGCGCGCTGGAACCGGATGGCGAAGCAATTCGCCCGCATCGGCAAGGACATCACCATCGCCGTGAGGAACGGCGGCCCCGACCCGAATTCCAACCCGGCCCTGCGTCGCGTGATCCAGAACTCGCGCGCCGTCAACATGCCCAAGGACAAGGTCGAAGCGGCGATCAAGCGCGCCTCCGGCAAGGACGCGACCAACTTCACCGAAGTGCTGTACGAGGGCTATGCGCCGCACGGTGTCGCCGTGCTGGTGGAAACCGCTACGGACAACCCGACGCGTACCGTCGCCAACGTGCGCAGCATTTTCACCAAGCACGAGGGCAACCTGGGCACGGCGAACAGCGTCAGCTTTCAGTTCAAGAAAATGGGCGTGTTCCGCTTGAACCCCGAAGGCGTCGACCAGGACGACCTGGAGCTGTACCTGATCGACCACGGCCTGGAGGAAATGGGCGAGAGCACCGGCGAGAAAGGCGAGCCGCAGATCGTGGCCCGCTGCAACTTCCCCGAGTTCGGCCAGATGCAAAAAGCACTGGAAGATCGCGGCATCAACCCGCTGTCCGCCGAGCATGAATACATCTGTCTCACGCCGACCGAGCTGCCTGAAGAGCAAGCCACCGAAGTCCTGGAAATGATCGACAAGCTCGAGCAGGACGAGGACGTGCAGAAGGTGTATCACACGCTCGCTTGATGGAGTAAGCCCGTGTCTTTGAGCGGGTTGCAGGGCAGGTTTGGCAATGACCTGTTCCTGGCCGCACAACAAGTGGTCCGCAGCGGCGCTGTCAGCGAACTGCGGATCCTGCAAGCCGGCCTGGTCGTTACAGGCGTGGTCGCCGACGAGAGCGCGGCGAGCAAGCGGCAGCGTGTCTATATTCGACACGCGAAGCCGAACGATCAGCAGATCGCGGAAGCCGAATGCAGCTGCGGTAAACCCAGCCCCTGCTTGCACATCGCGGCGGTGTCGATCGCGGCTGTGAGCAACGCACCGAGCGTTGCCACGCCGCAGCGCCCGACGTCCTCACTGCAACGCGCGACCTCCGCACCGGCGGGGCCGCAGTTACAACAGCGGCTGTACTATCTGTTGCAATCGACTTCCGCTGGCGAGTTGCAACTCTCGACCTGGGTTGGTCAAACCTCCCCCGGCTCCGCTCGCCTCGCTCGCGGCAGCTCGAGCATCTTCGTGCCACGAAGCAACGACTTCCCTCGCTATGTCGATTCGGAAGATCGGCAGATTCTGCAGTTGTTACTTTCGCAACGAACCGACGGTCCCTGGCTGTTGCGCGATACCGAGGGCACGACCGTACTCAATCATGTCATCGCGACCGGTCGCGCCCGCTGGCAGACACTGGATACTGCTTCGCTCAAAGCCGGCAAGCTGCGCCAGTCCAAGCTGTCGTGGCAACAGCTGGAAAACGGCGAACAGTATTTGCAATGTGAGGTCAGCGAGCGCGGCGACGATGCAGTCACCACGTTCTTCGATCTGGACGTCGCGACGTATGTGGATCCGGCCAGCAAAGAGGTCGGTGCGCTCGCGCTGCCCTGCCCTATCGAAGACTTCCGTCGCTTCTTCAACTCGCCGCCGGTCGCGCCAGAACACGTCGCAGAGTTGAATGCAGAGATTGCGGACAGTTGTGCCGCCCTGCCCAAGCTGCGCGAACTGAAAGCTGTACGGCGCGCACGCAAGAGCGTTGGCGCGCAGCTGTATCTGTCGGAAGACCCGATCGCGACGCTGTACTTCGTCTACAACGGCTTGCCTGTCTATAGCCGCTCGCTGCGCGATGACATGACTCACGTGCGCATCGTCGCGGACAACAAGCTTCACGAGATCCCGAGAGATCGCGAGGCCGAGCGCAAGATCCAGCAACGCTTCGACGCCGCGCTCGCCAACAGCTCGCACGGCCGCGACTTCTGGTTGGCATTCGTGCTCGACGGCATTCCCAAGCTGCGTGCCGAAGGTTGGGACGTGGTCATCAACGATGACTTCCCGTACCGCCTCGCCTCCGCCGGCGACTGGTATGTGGATGCCGACAGCAGCCGCGACCGCGAATGGTTCGATCTGAAACTCGGCCTGGTCGTCGATGGCGTGCAAATCAATTTGCTGCCGGCGCTCGTCGATTATTTGCAAGGCGCGCTCGGTAACGGTGAAGCGGGCGTTCATCGCATCGGCGAGCAGTTGTTCGTGCAGCTGCCGGACAAGCGTTACCTACCGGTGCCGATCGAGCGTATCAAGCGCATCGCCGACACGCTCGTCGAGCTGTTCGATCACGACGCGCTCAACAAGCAGCAAGCGCTTGCGCTGCCGGCATCTCAAGCGAGCCGTCTCGCGCAGCTCACGTCGGAGCCTGAAGCGCCGGTGCTTCGATCGAAGAGCACAGCACTGCTGGAGTCCGTTGCCGAGCTCAAGAACTTCTCCGCGATCAAGCCGCTGCAACCGCCGGCGCGCTTCAACGCGACGCTGCGCCCGTATCAGCAGGAAGGACTGGGCTGGCTGCAGTTCCTGCGACGCTGCCATCTCGGCGGCATCCTCGCTGACGACATGGGCTTGGGCAAAACCGTGCAGACGCTGGCCCATCTCGCGCTGGAAAAGGAAGAGGGCCGACTGACGAAGCCGTCGCTCATCGTCGCGCCGGTGAGCGTCATCGGTAACTGGCAGCGAGAGATCCAGCAGTTCGCGCCGCATTTGAAACAGCTGACCCTGCACGGCTCGCGCCGCAAAGAGCTGTTCTCCTCGATTGGCAACGTCGATGTCGTTATCACCGCGTATCCGCTGCTGCAGCTCGATAGCGAGGTACTGACGGCGCACGAGTTCTATCTGGTCGTGATGGACGAAGCGCAAGTGATCAAGAATCCTCGCGCCAAAGTGTCTCAAGCGGCGCGCGCACTGAACGCCGAACATCGGCTCTGCCTCACCGGCACGCCGATGGAAAATCATCTGGGCGAGCTGTGGTCGCTCATCGACTTCCTGCAACCCGGCATGCTCGGCGAGGAACGCGACTTCCAGCGCCAGTACCGGACTGCCATCGAAAAGAACAACGATCGCGAGCGTGCACTGTCGCTCAGCCGGCGCATCGCTCCGTTCGTGCTGCGGCGGACGAAAGACGCCGTCGCGCCGGAGCTGCCCGAGAAAACTCAGATCATCGAAACCATTGCGCTGGATGAGAAGCAGCGCGACTTTTACGACGGTGTGCGCCTGGCGTCGCATCGTCGCGTTCGCGAGACGATCGAAGAACGCGGCCTCGCCCGCAGTCAGATCACCGTGCTCGATGCGCTGCTCAAGTTGCGCCAGGCCTGCTGCGATCCGCGACTGGTCGCGTCGGCGGAGCAGCCGGAAGAGGCCGTTCCTTCAGCCAAAATGGACTGGCTCAGCAACGCCCTGCCGGAAATGATCGAAGAAGGCCGGCGCATCCTGCTGTTCTCGCAGTTCACGTCCATGCTCGCTTTGATCGAAGAGCAGATGCAGGAATTGAACATTCCGTATCTGTTGCTGACCGGCGAGACCAAGGACCGCATGCCGCTGATCGAGAGATTCCAGAGTGGCGCGGTGCCCTTGTTTCTGATCAGCCTGAAGGCCGGCGGCACAGGCTTGAATCTCACGGCCGCCGACACGGTCATTCACTATGACCCCTGGTGGAATCCCGCCGTCGAAGCGCAGGCCACGGATCGCGCGCACCGCATCGGACAGCACAAGCCCGTGTTCGTCTACAAGCTGATCGCGCAAGGTACCGTCGAAGAACGTATCGTGCGCCTGCAGGAACAGAAACATCAGCTGGCGAACCAGCTGTACACCGAAAAGAACGCCGCACCGCTGCAGCTGGATGCGGCCGATCTCGAAATGTTGTTCGCTCCATGATCAAAATCGACCCTGGCCTGCAGAAGCAGGTCGACGACCAATTGTTGGAACAAGGCGCGTTCACGGTGCTGGAGCTGTTGCTCGCGACCGGACGCCTGGCCTACAGCGACTACGAGAGCTGGCGTCGCCAGGAGATCGACTTTCTCGACAGCGTACTGATGGGCAGCCCGGAGAAGATCCGCGGGCAGATCGAACAGTCAGTGAACTACGCTCGCAGCATCGGATTGGTCGAACAGCCGCAGGATTTCACTGCCTGGCACACGGATGCCCCCGCCAGCAACAAGCCGCTGCGTATCAGCGCGCAAACCGATTTGCATCGGCTCATCGCGGGGCGATTCATTCCGGCGAAGCTGGCGCCGCAGATGGATTTGTTCTTCGACAATCCTGTTGCCACGCTTACCAACGGCATCGCTCGTGCACTGGCTGCGATGAATGCCCCGGACGCGCAACGACAGCTGGATCGTCTGTACGAAATCGCGCCGACTCACTCAGATCTGGCCGGTTACGATCGATTGGTCGGCGCGCTCGCTCGTCTGGGCCATCCTGTTGACGATGCCCGTGAGGAACTCGCGTTCCTGCAGGACATCGCGCCGACGGCCAAGCGACTGCTCGGCTCGCAATGGCGCGAGTTGCTGACACCCCTGTGGCGGCAACTTGCAGATGTGTTGAATGGTCAGCCCTTCTCCGCCGATGAGCCGCAGCTTCATCGCAGCTATGCACTGAGTCAGGCGCAGGATTGGGCCGGCGTGAACGCCTGCGTTTTGCAGGATCCTGAGTGGTGGCGTCAGCCTGCTCTTTGTTTGGCTGTCGCGCAGAGCGGCGCGTTTCAACATCGCCGTATCGAATCCCTCACGGGCTGGTTCGCTCTGTGCTGGCACGCACCCGCTGTCGCAGCCGAAGCATTGAGCAAGCCGCAACAGCCCGACGCAGGCGTCGGCAAAGCGTGGCAAGAATTCCTGGCGACCGAAGATGATCTCGCCGATGACGATGCGGAAGATCCGGCGCTCGCCCCCGGCGATTTCCCCGCATGGATGCTGTTGCACGAGCCTGGCCTCGCGAGACAGATGACCATCGACCTCGCTCGCACCGACACGCCGGGCGAACAACACTACCGTAGCGTGCATCGCTGGCTCGAAGCCCGTCGCGCGCAGCAGAAAGATGACGAACTGGCTCAGCGCAAAGCGCTCCAAGCCGGGCATCCGCTGTTGTTTCGTTATCTGAAAAGCGTCATCGGTTAACGCCGCGTCACGCCGCAACAATTGTCGCGGCGCGCCCCGCATCCAACGGCATACGTTACGTATTCTCACGTCGACCCGACGGCGTATCCTCGCACGCGCTCGCATCTGTGGTTTCTCAGGGGAGCGCCATGAACAGATTCCTCATGCAGCTATCGACGGCCATGCTCGTTGTCGCTTCGAGCATGACGGCAACAGCAGCGGACTCCGCCGCCAAACCGGCGGCAAGCGATGCCGACATCATCAAGAGCGCCATGACGGCTGCGCCGATGAAGGTCTCACAGCACGCCACGATCGTCGCGATGGACGCCAACGGCAAGATGCGCACGCTGCGCAAAGGAACGAACGGCTTCACCTGCATGGGCGACAACCCTGAGACGCCCGGTCCCGACCCGATGTGCATGGACAAGAATGCGATGGAATGGGTGCACGCCTGGGCCGCTCACAAGGACCCGCCGACCGGCAAGGTGGGCTTCATGTACATGCTCGCCGGCGGTACCGATGCCAGCAACACCGATCCGTATGCGACCGCGCCGAGCTCGACGAATCACTGGATCAAGACCGGCCCGCACGTGATGATCGTGGGCGGCGATTCGAGCTTCTACGATATCTATCCCAAGGACGCGTCACCGGACACCGCCGTGCCCTACATCATGTGGGCTGGATCGCCCTATCAGCACCTGATGGTGCCGGTGAAGTAAGCGCTCGGGTCATTCGCACGACTGGCGACAATCTCGCAGTTCGTCCAGGCACAGCTGGTCGGACTCGCGAGCGGTGACGTCGCAATCCTGGCGGCGTGAAGCGACGGTACCGCCGAGCACATCGACGCAGGCTTGGTATCTCGTCGTCATGCGCGCCAGACAGGCCTCGCGATTGAAGGCGGAGTCACAACGCGCCTGACCGAAGAAGGCGCAACTGGTAGCAGCCGGATTGGTCGTCGTGATTCGCCCCGGCGTTGCGCCGAACGCCACCGCCCGCATGCATTCCTGCTTGCCGCGCCGACCCAGACTACGACACTCGCCATCGTCGCGCTCGCACTGAGCGATACATTGCTTACGTCGTGCATCGATGCCGGCGCCGGCGGATGACGAAGGAGTCGGTGCGCTAGATGGAGTCGCCTTCGCCACTCGCTGCGGCGGTGATGTCGCCGGTGGGGGCAAAGGCGTCGCGCTGATCGCGTCGACAGCCGATTGCTGCGGGGCCGACGTGGGCTTTTCGGACTCAGGCTCGGGTACGGCTGCAGCCAGTGCCGATGTTTCTTCCGGCGGTGGCGGGTCGGTTGGCGCAACTCCATCCGTTCCTGCAGCACCCGACGATTGTGTCGAGCCTGCGGCTGGCGCTGGTGCCGATTTGGCGACCGGGGCCGACGCGACCGGCTTCGGCGCCTGGCCTTGATTGCTCACAATCACGAACGCACCGGCCGCTGCCGCCGCGAGTCCGGCGCCGATCAGTACCAGGCTGCCATAACGAAACTTTTTCGGCGGCGGCGCTTCGATCTCAGCGAGCAGTTCATTCAACGACTGGAAGCGGTCTTCCGGCATCACCGCCATGGCGCGCATCAACGCGGCCGCATACCGCTTCGGCAGGTCACGACGAATGTTCTCGATGGGCTGCACTGCGCCGGTCGGCAACGTGCCCGCGAACAATTCATACAACACGACACCGAGCGCATATTGATCGGTGCGCCAGTCCACTTCCTTCGAGCCGATGCGCTGTTCGGGCGACATGTAATAAGCCGTGCCGAGCGCCATGCCGGTCTGTGTGAGCTGTGAATTGGCGAACGCGCGAGCGATACCGAAATCCATCAGCTTGAGCGTGCCATCCTCGGCCAGCCAGATGTTCTCGGGCTTGATGTCACGATGCACGATGTAACGGTGCGCATAACGCAGCGCGTCGATGAGCTGACGCGCGATGTCGGTGACTTCAGCAACGCTGAACACGCGATTGCTCTGGCGATACTGCTCCATGCGCTGGCGCAGCGTGTGGCCTTTCAGCCGCTCCATGGAAAAGTAGTAGAGCCCGCCGCTGATGCCGACGTCGTGCACGCGCACGATGTTGGGATGGGACAGGCTGCAGGAAACTTTGGCCTCGGCGAGAAACCGATCCTTGGCGGCGGTGCTGAACTGCAGGTCCTGACGCAGCACCTTGATCGCCACGTCTTCATCCTTCAGACGATCACGCGCCGCATACACGTTGCCCATGCCGCCCTGACCAAGCAGACCGCCAATCTCCAGACGATCCGAGATGACGGCGCCCGGCTCCATGCGAACGAACGTGTCACCCGGCGGCGCCGGTGTCAGCATCGTGGCGGAGCGCATCACTGTCGCGCTCGCTTCGCTGGAATTCGTGTAGCGGCCGGTGCTCGTCAGGTATTCGTAAGCCTCGCTCAGCTCGGCCAGCTTGGCGCCCTGCGTATTGCGCTCGACATCCGTCTGCGCCGATACCAGCCGCTCCTGCACGACGGCCAGTCGCTCGCCATAGACCCTCGCCACTGTGGCGTGATCCTCCGTTCCCTGCAGACCCAGGCTGGCCAGCGCCGCTTCTTTATTCATGGCCGGATTGTATGCCCGGCCAGTGCCATCCGTGCCCGACCCCACCCTTAAGGGAGGGTTGGAGAGTGATCGAGCGCACATTCCGGGAGCGAAACGTCGGCTGAATGCGGTAAATTCGCGCGTCCCCCTGCTTAGTCGAGTGTGGTTCGTGCGGTTCAGCTCTATCGCGACTTCTGTTGTTTCGACCGGCTTCGTTTTCTGCAGCGCTGCCCTGGCCGCCAGCCAGGCCGGTGGCGCCGATTTTCGGGTCCTGGATTTCGGCGCGCCCTGTGACCGGATCGCGGTGCTGGAAGATGCCCGCGGCTCGCAGTCGTTCGAGGGCAAGCTGCCTTCCGGCTATCAATTCGCCTTCCGGATTCGCGAGCTGGATCGCGATGCCCTGGCGGTTTACTCCTGCGACGGCGGCAAGCTATTCCGCGGCGGCTACATCTTCGACGCCAAAGATGAGGCCGACGCCGCCGCGCTCTACGCCACGATCAAAAGACAAGTCAGCCGCGAGCGGGGCACACCGTCCTACGACTTCGCGTCCGCCGCTCACCGCAAGAAAATGACCGATGCCGGCGCCACGCTGTCTCGCGTCGACACGCTGGTCGCATTCTGGGAAGGCCCCGCCTCCGAGGCCCATGCCTCCGTCGCCGAGCCGTCCAAGGACCGCGGCTGGCGGGTGAGCTTGAGCTACACGGCGAACAGTCACGTGAAGGAGTGAGGGGAAGAGTGGCGCGCCCGGAGAGACTCGAACTCCCGACCACTGCGTTCGAAGCGCAGTACTCTATCCAACTGAGCTACGGGCGCGGAAACGGCATTGTAACGTGACGGCCTCCTGCCGGCCAGATGTACGCCGCCGCCGGCAGCGCAATGCCCGATATCGAGGACGGGGAGCCAGACGAAGCTTCCCGCCACACTTGTTACTCCCACCCCGCCGGCGTCGGGCGCAATACTTCCCTCCGAACACGCGAAAGCATTGATTCGGAGGTTGCGATGACTGCGTCACCTGAAAAAACCGGAACAGAACTGCAAGGGCTCGACACCCCGCCGGTCGTGTCGCCGCAGGAGTGGGCAGCCGCGCACGAGAGGCTGCTCGTCAAAGAAAAGGAGCTGACCCGCGCTCGTGACGCGCTGATGGCCGAGCGACGTCGAATGCCCTGGCTTGCCGTCGAAAATAAATATACGTTCGAGGGGCCCAGAGGCAAGGTGAGCCTGCTCGATCTGTTCGAGGATCGTCGTCAGCTGATCGTCTATCGCGCCTTCTTCGAGCCCGGCGTACACGGCTGGCCGAAGCACGCCTGCGTGGGCTGCTCGATGGTGGCCGATCAGGTCTCCCATCTCTCTCATCTGCACGCACGCGATACGACGCTGGCGTATGCCTCACGTGCGCCGCAAGCCGACATCACGCGACTGAAAAAGGAGATGGGCTGGACCATGCCCTGGTACACCATCACCGACAGCTTCGACACAGACTTCGGCGTGAATGAATGGCACGGCCATAACGCGTTCATCCGCGATGGCGAGCGCATCTATCGCACCTACTTCATCAACAACCGCGGCGACGAGGCGATCGGAACGGTCTGGAGCTTCCTGGACCTGACTGCGCTCGGCCGTCAGGAAGCATGGGAAAAATCACCGAACGGCTATCCGCAGAGCCGCCCCTATAAATGGTGGAACTGGCATGACAGCTACGTTCCGGGTGCAGCGCCGGATCCAAAGTGGGTCGAAGTGTCCGACGCCGGCGAGGCCGCTTTCAGAAATCGCGAGCAGTGAGTTGGCGCTGAGCGCCGCCGATTGCATATCGGTGGCGCTCGCTCACGACGCGCGATTCTCCTTGAGTCACATAGCGCCATCGCCCGTTCCGGCGCTTCCATCCTTGCGACACGCCGCCGCCATATACGCGCGGGTGCACACCGAACCGGCTTTAAACCTTTCCTAGGGCCGCCGCGTCCCAACGGTACCGCATCCATTCGTGGAACAACCATGATCGCGAGCCGTGCCCGTTACGTTGGGTTGCTGCTGGCCATGCTCGCTACCCGAGTCTTTGCCGTCGACATCGATGGTCGTATCGATGCCGACGAATGGCGAGAAGCCCGACATATCACCGATTTCCGTAAAACCCAGCCGTTGAATGGCGAGCCCGCCTCGCTCGCCACCGAGGCCTGGGTGCTGGCGACGCCGGCCGGCCTCGCGGTGGCGTTCCGGAATTTTCAGCCGCCGTCCGTGCCCCGCACCCAGCAACGCGTGCAGCGGGATTTCAAGGACCTGGTCGATCGCATCGATGTGATGATCGACTTCGATGGCGATCACCGCACCGGTTATAACTTCAAGGTGAGCTCCACCGCCGGCATCTACGATGCCATCGTCACCAACGAATCCCAGTTCAATCCGGACTGGGACGGCAACTGGCGGCATGCCGTCGGCGGCGATGCGGACCATTGGACCGTCGAAGTGCTGATCCCGTGGCACATCGCTCCGATGCGCGAGAACAGCGGCGACGTCCGCACCATTGGCATCTATCTCGATCGCATCGTCGGCTCTACCGGCGAACGGGTCTCGTGGCCGTTGGCGAGCTGGGAACGGCCGCGCTTCCTGTCCGACTTCGCGCCGCTGGAAGTCACCAGCTTCAAACAATCGCTACTGGCCATCACGCCGTATGTTTCGAGTCTTTACGACATCAAAGCGACGGAGAATGAGCTCGACGGCGGCGTCGACCTGTTCTGGAAGCCGAATGGCCAGCTGCAACTCAGCGCCACCGTCAACCCGGACTTTGGTCAGGTCGAGGCCGACGAACTGGTCGTGAACTTCGACGCCACCGAAATCTTCATCAGCGACAAGCGCCCGTTCTTCACCGAGAACCAGGGCATCTTCGAGTTCACCACCCCGTCCGATTTCAGCCAGATTCTTTACACGCGCCGCATCGGCGGCCCGGCCGACGACGGCCAAGGGTCGGCAGACATCACAGGCGCAGTGAAATTGAATGGCAGCATCGGCGCGACCAAGTACGGCGTGTTCGCTGCGGATGAAGCCGACGCAGCCGGCCGCTCATTCGGCGCGCTCCGGCTGGTACGCGACTTCAAGGAGCAAAATCTGGGAATGATCGCCACTCGCGTCGAGCGGCCCTATCTGGATCGAACCGCCAGCGTGGTGGGCGTCGATCACAACTGGCGACCGACCGCGCGTTGGAACGTTCGCACCCGCCTGATGGGCAGCGACATCGAACAATCCGGCCAGCGCACCAGCGGCGACGGCGTCACGATCTGGGCAGACTACGAGATGGATCATGGCTGGCGACAGCAATGGATCGGCATGCATTTCAGCAACGGCCTGGAAATCAATGATGCCGGCTTCCTGTCGCGCAACAGCACCAACTACGCGCATTGGCAACTCAATCGCCGCTTCACCAATTTGCCTGCCGAGTCGCGCTACCTGTCCAAAGACTGGCGCTGGCGAATCAGCACGGATTACAACGATCACGGCCAGCTGTTGAATCATCAGTTCCGCATCAGCCGTGAGAGCCGGCTGCGCAATGGCAGCTATGAGTACGGAAACATGAACATCAACAGCGCGGGCGTCGATGACCTGCTGACGCGCGGCAACGGCGTGGTGAACCTGCCGCCCAATTTCAACAGCTATTTCGAGTACGAAACCCCGCGACAGGGCAACTGGGCGCTTCACCTGGAAGTCGAAGCGTATAGCGGCGGACTCTCCGGCAATGACAAAGTGGGCTACAGCATCAACCTCGAGCCGAGGTATTTCATCAACGATGCGTTGAATGTGTACTTCGGTTTGTTTGCCAGCCGCAAGCCGGACTGGCTGGTGTGGCAACGGGACAATCTGATCGGCAGCTTCGACGGCGAGGAATCGCGTTTCAGCGCCGGCTGCAACTGGGTCATGACCAATCGACAGGAGCTGCGCGTGAAACTGCAGGCCGTCGCAGTCAACGCCGCACTCCGCCAGGGCTACCGCGTCGGTCTCACCGGCAATGCCGTGCCCACCGATGAAACCATCGACGACTTCAGCGTACGCAACCTCGGCCTGCAAATCCGTTATCGCTTCGAGATTGCGCCGCTGTCGTTTCTCTATGTGGTGTACGGGCGCGGTGGCTATGAGGAGCAAGCCGTGAGTGACGATCGCGGCCGCCTGCTGCGAGATACTTTCAGCCTGCGCGATGACGATCAGTTGCTGGTCAAGCTCAGCTATCGCTTCGAGTCGTAGACCGGCGTCGTGACTCGTGTCAGTCTAAGCGCACCATCCTGCGTTACCGGATGGTGCCCACGGACGATCCCGAAGAAGACGCTGAATGATCGATATCGCGATTGCCACCTGTTCTTACCACCCCGATCTGGCGCCCCAAGACCGCGGCGTGATCGCCGAGCTTGCCGAGCTCGGCATTCGCGCCACGCCGCTGATCTGGACGGATGCGAATACCAGCCTGGACCAGTTTGCAGCCGTGGTCGTGCAATCGACCTGGGACAGTCATCTGGATCCGCTCGCCTTCATCAGCTGGGCGCGCCGGGTGCAGGCGCAGACTGCGCTGTTCAATCCGCTGCATTTGCTCGAGTGGAATCTCAACAAGCGCTATCTGCGGGAGCTGGAACAGCACGGGGTTCCGATCACGCCCACGCTGTGGGTAGCCACCGGCCGCTCCGTGGATTTGCGTCGCGAAGTATCGGAGCGCGGCTGGACTCGCTTCATCATCAAGCCGGTCGTGTCCGCTGGCGCAACCGAGACGCATATCTTCGATCTGGACACGATGGAGCTGGCGCAGGCAACGCTGGATCGGCTCGTCGCCCGAGTGGACCTCATGGTGCAACCCTATCTGCTCGCGTTCGAAACGGAAGGCGAGCGTTCGTACGTCTTCTTCGATGGCGTCTTCAGCCACGCAGTTCGCCGCCCGCCGACACTGAAATCCGCACCGCGTGGCTTCGATGCGCCTCATCAGATGCCGCCGATCGAGCCTGAGCTGCAACTTTCGCTTCAGGTGCTGGAAAAGATCAAAGAAACGCCGGTGTATGCACGAGTCGACCTGGCCACCAACAATGACGGCGTCGTGCGGCTGCAGGAAGTCGAGATCGTCGAGCCCTGCCTGTTCACCTCTCTCGCACCGGGCGCCCAGCAGCGCTACGCCCGGGCGATTGCGGGTCGGCTGTCTAATGGACCAAAGTAGTTAACGGCCACACATACGCCTGACCCAGCACGAGCAAGCTGACCAGCAACGCGAGCGCGATGCTGTGGAAGAACACGTAGCGCAAGATCTCGCTTTCGTGGCCGTACCAACGCGTGGCCGTGGAGGCGACGACGATGCTCTGCGCATCGATCATCTTTCCCATCACACCGCCAGAACTGTTCGCTGCAGCCATCAACACGGGATTCAGCCCGAGCTGCTCAGACGTAATTCTTTGCAAGCCGCCGAACAGAACGTTTGATGCAGTATCCGACCCTGTGAGCGCGACGCCCAGCCAGCCGAGCATGGTGCCGAACAGCGGATACAGCCAACCCGTTTGAGCGAACGCCAGACCCATCGTCGCGTCAGCGCCCGAGTAGCGTGTGACGTAGCCAAGCGCGAGCATGGCGGCGATGGTGAGCAGCGATAAGCGCACGACCACGAGCGTCTGGAAATATTCCCGCAAGAACTCGCGGAATGAGAATTTCATCAGCATGCTGCTGATGATTGACGCGACCAAGATTCCGCTGCCCGTCATCGACAGCAGATTGAAATTGTAAACAGCGCCTTCGGCGGTCGGCGTGGCAACGACCGGAGGGACTTTCTGGATCAGCTCGTGCAGCCCGCTCACGGGCAGCTTGATGATGAACAGCGAATCGAGCCAGGCTTTGACTTGCGGGATGCCCCACAAGAAGACGCACACGCTGAGCACGATCCACGGCAACCAGGCTTTGAATACCTGCTCTGACGTATAAGTCGTCACCGCCGACTCTGTCGCCACGGCATTCTCGGGTTCGCCGCGCTTCGTCGAGCGCCAAATGCTGGCAGGTCGCCACACCCGCAGAAACAACGTGAGCGCGCCCATCGAGCACAGTGCGGCCACGATATCGACCAGCCACGGCCCATGGAAGTTAGCAACGAGATACTGCGGAATCGCAAACGCCACGCCGGCAACCAGGATCGCAGGCCACACCTGCAACATGCCGCGCCACCCGGCGAACGCGCAGATGAGCCAGAACGGCACGATCACCGAGAAGAACGGCAGCTGCCGCCCGATCATGCCGCTCAGTTCGTGCACATCGAGACCGGTCACACTGGCGAGCGCCAGCACCGGCGTGCCCAAAGCGCCGAACGCCACCGGCGCGGTATTCGCGATCAGCGACAATCCCGACGCAGCCAGTGGCGAGAATCCCAGCCCGATCAACATCGCGCCCGTCACCGCCACCGGCGTGCCGAATCCCGCGGCACCCTCGAAGAACGCGCCGAACCCGAAGGCAATCAACAGCAACTGCAGCCGCCGATCAGGCGTGATTCCGGCGATGCTGTCTTGAAGAATGCGGAACTGCCCGCGTTGCTCCGTCAGGCGATAGAGAAAGATCACATTGAGAATGATCCAGCCGATGGGCATGAGGCCGTAGGCTGCACCGAACGCTGCGGCCCGCGTCGCCATGCCCGTCGGCATCCCGAACGCGACAATCGCAATGGCAAGCGAGCTGGCGATGCCGAGCAACGCCGCCGCATGCGCTTTCATTTTCAGAAAGCCGATACACCCCAGCAACACGACGACCGGCACGGCGGCCATGAACGTGGACACAATGGCGTTGCCGAAGGGATCGTAACTTTGTGCCCACATACCCCGCTCCTGCTATGAAATCTTAGTTCCTGTCAAACCTGTGTCCTGCTGCCTGCGGCGGAATGCTTCGAGACCTGCAATCCACGCCGTCAACCAAGCGGCGCCGAATGCGTACCCGCCGAGTACGTCACTGAAGTAATGGACCTGCAATATCACTCGACTGAAACCCACGCAAACGATCACTGTCATGGCAATTGCCGCCACCGGCAAATGCCAGCGCGGCTTGGAGTGAATCACGATCAAGTATGCGAGCAGGCCGTAGACGATGAATGCACCTGACGAATGACCGCTCGGAAAGCTCCAACCGTGCGCGGATGCAAATCCATGCAGATGCTCGGGCCGGGAGCGCTCGAAGATGGCTTTCAACACCACGTTCAGCAGCCCACCGCCAGCAGTCACGACGATCCACGTGATCGCCAGCACCCAGCGGCGTCGAAACAGCATCAACACGGCGACGATTGCGGCCAGTGGTATGAGGAACCCTTTATCGCCTAAGTGGGTAACGACCGCGAAGATGCGCAGCTGTTGCTCGCTCGCGTGCTGACTCAACGCGGCACTCAGGGCGGTGTCGAACTGCTCGAGATCTTCGTCGACACCGATTCCGTCCGCGATCTCCACGAAGCCGACGCATGCCATGATCGCAATCGTCATGCTTAGCAGGACCTGCACCCCCAGCCGGCGCGCGAGTTGCCAGACCCCGTGCACGGCGCCAGGGATTGGCAGCCGCCGGACGTGAGGGCCTATGCCAGCAAGCAATTCCTGCAGACGCCCCATGACCCGAGCGCCATAGCGTTGCAGGACATACCAGAGCAGCCACGCGCCCAGCAGCATGCCGAGCGTGATGACGAGCAGCACGGCCCAGAGATGGACAGCCAGAAATTCTGCAAATTTTTCAGTTGTCATCGTCCAGCGTAGTCGCTCTCGTCATGGCAGGCGGCGATGCGCTGGTGATCGTAGGCTGTTCGCAGGGACGACAGCAATCTGAACGCGGCGATTGGCCCGCCGGGGGGGCGTCCCGGGATCAGGGAATCTGCAAGGTCGCCCGATAGTCCTGCAGGTCGCGCTCGCAATGGACGCGCTCTTCTTCCAGCTGCCGGATTTCTGATTTGAGTTGTCCGACGCGCTCACCGAGATGTTTGACGTCCACCACGGCCTGCGCACGCTCCTCCACCGTCGCGTCACTGCTGATCGCGACCGCCGAGCGTTTGACGATCTCGGATTCGGCCGCACGCAGATCGCCGCGTCGCGAATCCAGCTGATAAGAAACATTCGACAGCCGGGACTCGAGCGTGTACAGCTGACGGCCGGAGTGATAGGCATCGGCAAAGGCCGGATCCAGATCGGACGGACAGATGCCACTGTAGCCACCGCCCTGCGAGCCCAGCCTGAACCCGTTGGCCGGCACGCAGTACTCGCGCAGCCCTTCGGCCCGGCCTGCCTGGTACGCCGTGAGATCCGGAATCACTCCATGCTTCGCGCATGCCTTGCGATGCTGGCCGATGCGATCGCCGGAATATCCAGCAGCGCCATCCTCGAAACCGACAGTGCGCCAGTCCACGGTCAGGCACTCCTCCCGATCCATGGTCGCGCAGCCACCGATGGCGAGCAGCAGCATCGCGGCGCCTGCACGGGCAATGGATGGGATTTTCAGCGTTCGCATGTAAGTCTGCCCTCGACGGAGGCCAAGGCCCCTAAAGTACCGGTGCGTACGGGATCGGCACGTGAGCTATGTCACAATCGCTCGCTCGTTCCCATGGAGCGTCGCCCCATGACCAAGATCGCACTGCTCGGCGTCCCGCACGATGATAACTCTTCCTATCTCAGAGGGCCGGCCGAGGCGCCGGACCTGATCCGTCGCGAGCTGCACAATGACGCGTACAGTCTGTGGAGTGAAACCGGCGTCGACCTGAGTGTGCCCGGGCGGCTGGTGCACCATGGGAACATTCAGTTCACTGGCGACCGCGACCCGTGGGAGCTCATCGAGCAATCCGTCGACAACGCGCTGGGATCGGGCGATCCGCTCATCTGCCTCGGCGGCGATCATGCCGTAACGTATCCCATCATGCGTGCGGTACGCCGTCACCATCCGAGCCTGACGATCCTCCATATCGATGCGCACGCCGACATCTATCACGCGTACCAGAACAACCCTCGCTCGCATGCATCGCCGTTCGCGCGAATCATGGAAGAGAAGTTGGCGGATCGGCTGATCCAGGTCGGTCTGCGGACCATCTGCGACGAGCATCGCGAGCAGTTCAAACGCTTCGGCGTCGAGGTGATCGAAGCCGGGCGCTGGAGCGATTGCATGCGGCTGGAGTTCGAGACACCGGTCTATATTTCGCTGGATATCGACGGCCTCGACCCCGCCTTCGCCCCCGGCGTATCACACCGCGAGCCCGGCGGGCCTTCACCGCGTCAGGTCATCGATCTGATCCAGTCGATCAAGCAACCCATCATCGCGGCGGACCTCGTCGAGTACAACCCTCGCTGCGACATCTCCAATCAAACCGCGCTGGTGGCGGCCAAGATGGTGAAGGAGATTGCAGGGATGATGGTAAAGACCAGGGCGTGAGCTCACCGCGTCGGCACGACGATGATGCCGTCGGCGGCATCTCCGTAAGTGCGGACGCGCCCGAGAAGGAGCGCATGCGCCGTCAATGCGCACAGAGCAGCGTCGCGCAAATCCACATTGGTGAGCGGCCTGGTATCGATGCCCGCTTCTTCGAGCAGCTCGCGACGCCGGCGTACTTTGTCTTTCCTGCCAATCGTCCCTCCCGCCAGCTCACACGCGATCGCGTGTGGAAACGTTTCGAAGCAGACGGGCTTGATGACGGCCTTGCCATCGAACAAGCGAAAGCTCGGCAGCAGCGCCGTGTACATGTCGGCGCCGTTCAACATCCAGCCGTAATAATCCGTAGGATGCCCCTGGGCTTGCTTCAACGTTGGCGTCGAGAAGCACGATAGACGCTTCGCGGCCAGCTCGCGCTCCGCTGAGCGCTGGCGGCCATCGCGGCTCCAGCAGCAAGGCGCATCGATCCCGACAGCCTCCACTTTGTTATCCCGGCACCAGCGAGCAATGGCGTTGAAGTCGCACGATTCCGTGTGCGCGAAATACTTTCCCGCCAGCAAGGCGACTGCGTGAAACCCTTTGCGCCGCCCGCCGACATCGATGCCTGCCGTCACCTGTTCTTTGATTGACATGCACCGCCGATATTGCCACAGCGGCTGTGGCTCGCCCCGGGCCGTCAATGGCCCGAGGCAATCCGCAATCGCTCAGCCAGGGATCTCCGGCTCGACGAGCTTGGCCAGCTGTTCGAGCGATTCCTGCCAGCCGAGGTAACAGGCGTGCACCGGGATCACGTCGGGAATGCCTTCCTGCACGATGTGGATCTCCACGCCAACCAACACCGGCGTGATGACGATGCTCGTCGGCATCTCGCCCGGCAGATTCGGGTCGTCGAAAGTGCTGACGTAACTGATCTTCTCATTCGGCACCAGCTCCTTGTACGTGCCACCGAAGGAGTGCGCCTGGCCGTTGGTGAAGTTGGTGAACGACGCGCGATACTTACCGCCGACCTTGGCATCCAGCTGGTCGACCTTGCAGGTGAAGCCATACGGCGGCAGCCATTTCGCAAAGGCCTGGGCGTCGAGAAATGCGCGATAGACGCGCTCGGGCTTGGTACGCAACACGCGGTGCAGTTTTACAGTGCCTGGCATGGCTCTCTCCTGTGAATCAATGGCGAAAATCGAGCATTCGAGGCAAGGACGACCGAGAGCCACGGCCGCCGACATCATGCTCTGACATTTTGCCCGCCAGTCGATGCCCTACGATGGCTACTCGGAGGCAGACAGGAACGTGACGCTCGACGGCTGCATCACGGGCAGCCACCCTTCACCTGCTGCCAGCTTGCCAGTCGCCGGGTCCACAGAGAATACGTTGATGGAGTTGGAACCGTTGTTCGCCACGATCAGCCAGCGTCCGGTGGGATCGAGCGAGAAATCCCACGGCGTCTTGCCTGTCGCCGCAATGCGCTGCACTTCGGTCAGCTTGCCGCTCTGCTCGTTCACCGCGTACACCTGCAAGGCATGGGCGCCGCGATTGGCTGCATAAAGGAAGCGCCCATCACGACTCGTCTGAATGTGCGCTCCATTCCTCGTCCCCGTGAACGAAGGCCCATCAAGCGATACGATCTGCACCTGCTCGAGTCTGCCGCTCTTCGCATCCCACCGATACGACACGACGTCGGCGCTCAGCTCGGTCACGAGAAACACGAACTCCCCGCCCGGATGAAACGCCAGATGCCGCGGCCCGGACCCAGGCGCCACAGACACGAATGGCGGTGCGCCCGGCGTGAGCTGATGCGTGGCTGAATCGAATCGATAGACAAACACCCGATCGGCACCGAGATCCGCTGCGAACACATATCGATGCGAAGGATCGACGACCACACCATGAGCGTGCGGAGACGTCTGCCGACGATGCGGACCCGTGCCGTAGTTGGCCTGCTTTGCATGAAGCTCGCCGAGACGCCCGTCACTCGCGACAGGTAGCCAACTCACATGGCCCGTGCGGAAGTGAGCGACGAAGATCGACTTCGAGCTCGCATCGAACGTGAGGTGTGTGGCACCGCCGCCGCCTGAAGCGACGCTGTTCAGCACGCTCAATTTGCCCGTGGCTCGATCCGCCGCAAGACTGAAAACACTCGATTCATCCTGAGTGTCACCGGCTGGATCGCTCACGGCATACAGCACAGGCAGCGACGGATGAGCGAGCAGCCAAGTCGGGCGATTGATATCGGCAACCACCCCGCCGGGAGTCAGACGCCCGGTGTTCGAATCGAAGCGCGCGACGGCAATGCCCTGCCCCGGCTCTGTGGCTCGATTCCCGAAATAGACCCAATGCTCATCGGCACGCGACGGCGCAGTGGCGAACAGGAAGCAGGAGACCATCGTCAGCAGCAGAGCGCGCCCCATCGTCACAGACTCCCCGATTCAATAATCAAAGCTTACCTACGCAAACAGTGGCGCCGTGCGGACACAGCGCCACTGCCGCGCTACTCGGCGATCAGCTCAAGGCTTGGGAATGTACAGCGGCATCGCCTCTTCCCAAAGGGTATCGGTGACGGCGTACTTGCCGCTGCCATCGGCATTCATGATCCAGTTCTGACCGTCCGGCTGGAAGGTGTTCTCGTAGAGCGCCACTTCGTCGCGGAAGCCGAACATGCCCGTGCTCCACAGGATCTTGCCGTCGTAGCGCCAGATCGCGTGACCGTCGTTCGCGCCCGAAGTCGTCAACCGCTTCAGGCCCGTGCCGTCCGGCTTGATGGTGAACACATCGAAGTTCGTCTCATCCACCCGACGCGTAAACACGATCTTGCTGCCGTCCGGCGACCAGCTCGGCAGATTGTCCGCCTCGGTGGTCAGCACCTGAGTGGTGCGATCCGTCAGGTTCAGGATGCGCAGGCCTTTCACCGTCTCGCTCCACACGCGATACACGATCTTGTTGCCGTCCGCGGAGTAGCTCGGGAAGCCCGAATGGATCGAGCCATCGGTCAGCACTTCCAGCCCCGTGCCGTCGATGCGAATGCGCTGAATGCTGGCAACGCCCGTGCGACGCTCCTGGAACCATTGGCCGACGCCGAACGCGAGCCATTGACCGTCCGGCGACCACGTCGGTTGAAACGCGCCTGCCAGACCGCGCGCCACTTGATCCGGCGGCAGACCGCTCATCGTCGAATCGTACACGCGACGACGGTTCGCGCCGTCCTGCGCATCCATCACGTCGATGGACGAGTTGATGTGTTTTGCGGTGATGACCAGGGTCGACTTGTCTTTCGACAATTGCGGAAACACGTCGGTGTACTTGTACTCCCAGCCGCTCTCGAAGCTGTACATCGGTGCGTACTGCGCATACGCCGGCAGGAACGAGACTTTCTCGTAGATCACCTTGCCGCTCGTCGAATAGCGCGGCGATCGCCAGCCCTTCATCGCCGCCATTGTACCCGCCGTGGTGTAGATGCCTTCGAGCGGACCGCCCTTGATGTGATACGCAATCGTGGTCGCATCCAAGTATTGCGGGAACACTTTGTAACCGCCGCCGGTGGTGTACTCAGTGCGAACGCCCGTCGTAACGTCGACCGACACGATCTGCGAAGCCACCAACGCGATCCTCTCCGGACGCCGCGCGCCCCAAGTGTCTTCGGTGGTGCTCTCGTAGAACACGACGCGCTTGCTGTCCGGCGACCACGATGGCGAGCCCTGCGAATAGCCGGCGCGCGTCGCGACCTGACGCCAGCCCGAGCCATCGGGCTTGATGACATAGATGCTGTTTTCCTGCGTGCGTTCCCAGCCATGCGGTGCGTCGTGACCGCGCCACTCACTGTTGCGATCGGAGGAGAATGCGATCCACTTGCCGTCCGGCGACCACGCCGGCTTCATGTAGCTGTGCGGCTTGCTGGCATTGAAGGGAATCGAGGCGGTGAGATTCTTCAAGGCGCCGGTCGCAATGTTGAGCGTCCAGACGTTCGTCCAGCCGGTATTGCGCGACGAAACAAACGCGATGAACTTTCCGTCCGGCGAAAACACAGCCGAATCGTCCACGGCCGAATGATTGGTCAGGCGCTGCACGCTCGTGCCATCCGCCTTGACGCGATAGATGTTTGAATTGCCGCGGCCGTCGCGCTCCGACGTGAATACGATCCACACGCCGTCCTTGGAGAACGAGGCGTGATAATCCATCTGCGAGGTGGCGAACAGCGGCGTCTCGCCCGTGCCGTCGGCGTTTGCGATGTACAGGTCGGACTTGGTGGGACCGAGTCGATTCAACAGGATGCTGCCCTTGGTGCCGCCACCTTGCGCGACCACGGCCGGGACAAGATTCCAAGTATTGGCATCTTCAGCTAGAGCTTCCGGGCTGTGCCCGATGTGGGCGGCGAGCAGCGCCACGGAAACCGCACTCAGAACTTTCCTTACGTTCATTGCTTCCTTCCCCCGTTTTGAGCGTGCTTGTCGAACGCCGGGGATCTTTACACCGCAGCTCACACGGGCCCTGATTGGTTTCCAGTCACTGGATATAACTTCGACCGGCGATAGGGCGGCGGCGCGGCGGCGAATGTGCAACGATCACACTTCGCATTCTGTGGAGAAGACATGGCCCGGATAGTCCTTGGTATGGCGGTGCCTCACAGCGGCATGCTCGGCAAAGCCGCCGAGAGCTTGCTGGAGGATGGCGAGCGCGACCGCAAGAATCCGCAGCTGTGGTTTCGCAATCGCAGCTGGACATTTCCAGAGTTGGCGGCGGCGCGCACCAGCGAAGGCCTCGATAAGTACCTGACGCTCGAAGAGCGCCGTGCCCGCATGGCTCGCTGCGGTCAGGCGCTGGAAACGTTGCGTCGTGTGTATCTCGAACATCAACCTGACGTCGCCGTCATTCTCGGCAAGGATCAAAAGGAAATATTCATCGATACGTCGCCGTCGCTGGCGATCTACATGGGCGACACCATCCATAACGGACCGCCGCAACGGGCCGTGTACGCGCCTGATAAACCAGTCACGTACCCCGCGCACCCGGAGCTGGCGCTGCATCTGATCAAATCGTTCCAGGACGCCGGCTTCGACATGACCGAAGTGCTCAAGTGGCCGGACAACGTCTGGATGAAGCCACAGGGCCAGGTCGTGCCGCATGCGTACGGCTTCATCTATCACCAGATCATGCGCGATGACGTCGTGCCGAACGTGCCCATCATCATGAACACGTTCTATCCGCCGAATCAGCCGTCGATGCGCCGGAGCATCCAGTTCGGTAAGACGTTGTTCGAGGCCATCAAAGCCTGGGACAGCGACAAGAAAGTCGCGTTGATCGCCTCGGGCGGACTGTCGCACTTCGTGTGGGACGAGCAGCTCGACCAGCAATTCCTGCAGTATTTCCGCGAGTACGATTTCGAGGGCCTGGCGCAGATCGACAACAACTCGTATCAGTCCGGCACTTCGGAAGTGAAGTTGTACGTGCCGGTGATGGTCGCGAGCTCGCAGCTCGGCTTCAAGATGAACCTGGTCGACTACGTGCCGGTGATTCGCACCGAAGCCGGCACCGGTGAAGGCTTCGGCTTCATGTACTGGTCGGACCGCTGACGTTTATCGGGTCGGCGCCGGTGTCAATGCGGGACGCAGCGCCGACTGAATGCTCTGACTGCCGCTGTGCTTCGATTCAGTCAGACGCTTGAGCACCGTCTCCGGCTTGAGCGAGCCGACCACCTGACGATGGATCAGCTCCAGGAAGTTGGCTTGCAAGTGGGTCGGCAACCAGTTCTCGCGCGTCATCAAGCCGATGTACGGCACCGGCTCGATCGGACCGAACGGTACCGCGGCCAGCGCGTCCTCCTCGTACAACAGCTCATACGAGGTCAGCAGCGTCAGCCGATCGCTCTGGGACAGCAGCAACCGCACCGTCGGCAGCGAGCAGGTCGCAATACGCGCCATCGGCTGGCGGCGACCGTCGAACAGCTTGTCGTAGCGAATGCGCCGCGCCGCACCGGGTGTGCCGATGATCCACTCGTAGTCAGCCAGATCGTCGAGCGTGACATGCGATTTCTGGTGGAGCGGATGTCCGTGGCGCGCGACGACGACGTACGGAGTGGCCGCCAGCGCCTGATGCTTGAGATCGTCAGCGACGCGATCCCTCAACAACCCGATGACCACGTCGACATCACCGCTGCGTAGATAGCGGATCATGTCGTCGGCATTGCCATTCAGGATGCGAACGTTCGCATTCGGGTACATCGAGACGAACTCGTTGATCACCGACGCCAACAGCACGCTGCCGGCAAGCAGCATCGCGCCGATGACGATTTCACCACCGATGTTGCCGCGAGCTGCTTCGACTTCTTCGATGCCCCACTGAATCTCACGCAACGCCAGCTTCACCTTGCGAGCGAACTCGGCCGCGGCATGGGTTGCGACGATGCCGGATGCCGTTTGCGTGTAAAGCGGTGTGCGCAGATTGCGTTCGAGATCTCGCGCGGCCCGTTGCAACGAGGTTTGTGAAACACCGAGCGACCGCGCCGCCTGGGCGAACGAGCCGTTCTCGACGATGGCGATGAGGCTGCGAATCTGCGTCTTTGAAATGCGGCCGGCAATACGCGCGATCGGAATGGGGCGGCTGGGCACGCCGAGCTCGATCAGCGCCTGCTCGAACTGCGCGAACAAGCGCTGCGTGCGGCGATGGAAAATGATGCCGAACTCGTTGAGATAGCTACCGCTGGCGCGCCGGTCGAGCAACGTGACGCCCATCTGCTCTTCGAGCTTGGCGATGGCCTGAGTGACTGCCGGCTGGGACAAATGACATTCGTCGGAAGCCCGCCGCACGCCGTGCAGCTGACCGACGCTGTCGAACACCTTGAGATGACGGATGCTGGTAGGAAACTCCGTCGGCTGCACACTCGACTCGCTCATGCCACCCCCAACTCGATCTGGACGGTGGTTATTCCTGCCGTCCTTATAGTCCGATCCGGTCTCAGTCTAGCCCAGAAAACCCCGTTTTCATGTAACCGTTTGTGACGAAATCCGGAACGCCGGCGACAGCTGCACCGGATCCACGATCAACTCCAGCACCGCCGGCCTGCCGCTGGCCGCCGCCCGACAATAGGCCGCCGGGAAGCATTCTGTGGTTGCGACGCGCTCCGCGAATGCACCATAACTCCGGGCCATCGCGACAAAGTCCGGATTCACGAGGTCCGTCGCGACCACTCGCCCGGGATACCGCCGCTCCTGATGCATGCGAATGGTGCCGTAGGTGCCGTTGTTGACCACGAGCGTGATCACATTGGCGCCGTGCTGAACTGCGGTGCCGAGTTCCTGCGGATACATCTGGAAACAGCCGTCGCCCGCGAACGCGATGACTTCGCGATCCGGATAGCGCAGCTTGCCAGCGATCGCCGCCGGCACGCCGTACCCCATAGCGCCGCTTGTGGGCGCCAACTCCGTGCGCAGCTGCCGATAACGGAAATAGCGGTGCAGCCAGACGGTGTAGTTGCCTGCGCCGTTTGCAATAAGTGCATCGTCCTGCAGATGCTCGCTGAGCCACGCGACGACCGCTGCCATATCGACGAACTTCGACGTCGGCATCACCGGCGTACTGAATTTCACATACGCCTCGCGCGCTTCTCGCAGCCATGCCGTGCGCTTGTCGCGCCCGGCCACGTCGATGCCTGGCAGCGTATTGGCGAAATCTGCGAGACCGCAGGCGATCGCCAGCGCTGGCTGATACACGCGACCCAGCTCATTCGGGTCCGGATGCACGTGAATCAGCGCTTGGTGCGGCACCGTCGGCGTCAGCAACGTATAGCCGTTCGTTGTGTTCTCTCCGAGCCGCGAGCCGATGGCGATCACCAGATCCGCGCTCTTCAGCCGTTCGGTCAGATTTGCATCGGCGCCGAGGCCGAGGTGGCCACAGTAGTTCTCGTGGCGATTGTCGATGAGATCCTGGCGGCGGAAGCTCGCGACCACCGGCAACTCATTGCGACGCGCGAACTCGACAAGATTGCGACAGCTGCTCGCCGTCCAGCCGGTACCGCCCACAACGAGCAAGGGCCGCGATGCCGCGCCAAGCATCGTCGAGAACGCATCGAGATCAGTCGCTCTCGGTGCCGCACTCGCCGCACTGATGGACTTCGCGTACGCGGGCGACGTGACCACTTCCGACAACATATCTTCGGGCAACGACAGTACGACCGGCCCCGCTCTGCCCGACATCGCCACTCGATAGGCTCGCGCGACGTACTCGGGAATGCGAGCCGCGCTGTCGATCTCCGCCGCCCACTTGGCGAGCGGGGCAAACATCGCGCGAAAGTCGACTTCCTGAAATCCTTCGCGATCGCGCGCATGTCGTGCAACCTGGCCGATAAACAGAATCATCGGCGTGGAATCTTGAAGCGCGGTGTGCACGCCGACAGCCGCATGCGTCGCGCCCGGCCCGCGCGTGACGAAGCAGATGCCAGGCCGGCCCGTGAGCTTGCCGTCGGCCTCGGCCATGTTCGCAGCGGCCCCCTCATGCCGAGCGCTGACCACTGCGATCTCGGACGCATCGTGTAATGCGTCCAGCACGGGCAAATAGCTTTCGCCCGGCACGCAATACACGCGATCGACACCCTGCGCGCGAAGCGCCTCTACCAGAATCTGACCACCGCTCGCCCTGTCCATCAAACACCCAGGCCGGCGGTCACATCGTTGAACAATTCATCGACCTTGATCCGGCGCGGGATGATCTTCTGCTCGTACGACCAATCGATGGCCATTTCCAGACCCTTGCGATTGGCCTCCAGGCCCAGCGGCGGCAAGCCGGCCACCACCGACGACGGGGCGTACGAGCGGCTCTCTTTGATCATGCGAGCGATCTCGCGCACGACGTCGGGACGCTGTTTGGTGAGATCTTCGTGCACGACGAACAAATGATTGATCGGAATCAAACCTTCACGCTCGTACCACTGAGCGGCGGCCTTGTGAGGATCCGGCACCAGCGTGCGCACGCGCGGATCCTTCGGCATGTCGACGCCGAGAATGGCGGCAGCGACTTCGCCATTCATCATCATCTCGTCGATCTTGCTGCCCTTCGGCAATTTGCGGCAGTTCGGCGGATCGCTGTATTCGCTCAGATGCGACTCGTCGACCGTCAGCCACGCGACCTTGTCGAGATCCACGCCGTATTCGTGCTGAAGGATGCCGCGCACCCACAGCCCTGTCGTTTGCGCATACGTGCGCACGCCCACGATGCGACCTTCGATGTCTTTGGGCTGCAGCTCACCGTGCTCGATGTTGAAGCCAATGCAGTGATGTTGGAAACGACCCGAGATCGGCGTCGGCAACAGCACCCAAGGCTTGCCATAAGCCTTGGCTTGCAGATACGTGATGATGGCCAGCTCGCCGCAGTCGAAGGCATTTTCGCGCAGCATGGCTTTGAAGCCGTCGTGCGCCGTCTTCGGGCCACGACAATCCAGAGTGACCAGCGGCGAAGTGACGCGGCCATCCTTCATGGCCAAGGTGACGGGGTAATCGGCGAGGTTGGTTCTAAGCTGCATAGGCCGCCACGATGCGCTCGGCGCCGTGGCGGCGCTAATCCAAACCTGATGCTGAGCTATAAGTATTGCGCGCGCATCAAGCCAGTGCGGGATACAGAACCTGAGCTGTCTTGGCGAAGATCCATTCTCTCTCCTGCTCGGACACGCAGGCGAGACTGTGCCTGGCAATTTCCAGATTGCTGCTCAGCTCGCCCTCCGACGCCGGGAAATTCGAACCCCATGCCAGACGATTCGCACCGAACACATCCACCAGCCGCGGGAAGAATGTTTCGGCCGACGCCTGCTCCTTGCGCACGTCGCCGAAGATGCGCGGCGTCAGCTTCAAATAGATATTCTCGAATGGCGCCAGACCGAACAGACTCGACGCCCTCTTGTACGGAGGACCATCGGTCACATCGGGGCGTCCGAGGTGATCGAGCACGATACGCACTTTGGGAAAGCGCTTGGCCAGCCCCGCCACCTGCGCCAGACCGACGGGATCGGTCTGAATGCACATCGACAGCCCCAGCTCGCCGAGCAACTGCCAGGTTGGGAACGAGCGCGGATCATCCAACGTGCTCGGATCGAATGCCGCCGTGCTCCCGCCGGTAAATAGGCGAAAGCCGTTGGTACCGCGCTCGACCCAATGGCGAATCATCTTCGGCGCATCGGGTTGCAGAACATCTACTGAACCCACTGCTGTGAGTCGATGCGGAAATCGGGCAATGGAGTCGCACAGGTAGGAGTTGTCATAGCCGTAGCAGGTCGACGCTTGCACGATCGCGGCCTTGTCCACCCCGGCTTCATCCATCGCAGCGATCAAGCCTTCGGCAGTCACGGGCCGATCCTTGGACCAGTCGGACTGTTTGCCGAACAGCGGCGCGCGCGGATAGCGGCCGATATCGGGCGAACAGATGTGCGGATGTATATCGATGAACCGGGCGACCATGCTTTGTTTCACCTTGTTTGAGACGGTGGCGGTGGGCTCAGCCGCCCGCCAGTTGCCGTGCCTTCTCGATGGCACCGTAAGTCTTGACGGGCGAGGACATGAGGAACGAATAGCCCTGCGCCACCACGCTTTCGACGTTCTTGCTCGTCACATGCGGATGACCGACGCGCATGCCGTGCTTCTTGCACGTGGCGACGATCTGATCCATGGCTTCCTTGACGATGGGATGTTCGTACTGACGCGGTACACCGAGCTCCTGACTCAAGTCGCCCTCGCCGATCAGCACGCAGCCGATGCCGGGCACGTTGCGCAGGATGTCATCGAGGTTCTGCACACCAGCAACGTCCTCGATCATCAGGAACACCAGCACTTCACCCTTGGGATTGAGTGGCCATACATCGGCGCGTGAGTAATATTCCTGCTGCGTGAGTCCCCAATAGCGAGAGCAGGTGTGCGGGCCATCGCCGCGCATGCCGATGGGCTCGTGGTAAGGCGCATCTTTCGGCCGCGGATAACGACAGGCTGACACCGCGTTGTAGGCTTGTTCGGCGGTGCTCACGTGCGGCCACACGACGCCATACACGCCGCGATCCAGCGCCTGCTTCGCGAGCCATTGATTGTTCTCGACGCCATTGGCGGGAATGCGAACGATGGGCGTCACCGTCGGCGCGAGCGTGCCGCTTTCAAGGATCTGCTTGCGGTTCAGCATGAACTGCAGCGTGACCTCGAGTTCCTCGGCATCCCACGAGTTGTGTTCCATCTCGAACACGACGGCATCGTACGGCGCGCTGCTGAACTCGATCGCCGCTCGACGCCCCGGAGGAGCGAACGAGGCATACGCCGGCCGGCCCTGTTCCCAAGCCTTGATGATGCCGTTGAGACGCGGAAGTTCCGACACAGAGACTCCTTCAGACCGTGCAATGAATAGTTACTTGCCGAGCTTCTTCAGCCGCGCATCCAGGCGCGGATAGACACGACGCGCGTTCGCTTCGAAGATCTTGTTGCGGTCCTGTGCCGACAGCCTCGAGCACGCATCCACGTATTTCTTCGTATCGTCGAAATACTCGCCGGTGTCCGGGTCTCGGCCGCGCACCGCGCCGATCATTTCCGAGCCGAACAGAATGTTCTCGATCGGTATGACGTTGGTTAGGAACTCGACACCCTGCTGGTGATACACACAAGTGTCGAAGTACACATTGTTCAACAGCGTTTCGATCTCGCGCTTCTGATCGAGTGCGATCCCGCGATAGCGTCCCCAGTGATACGGCACGGCACCGCCGCCATGGGGAATGATGAAGCGCAGCTTCGGGAAGTCCTTGAACAGGTCGGACAGCAGGAACTGCATGAACGCCGTCGTGTCGCCGTTGATGTAGTGCGCGCCGGTGCCGTGGAAGCACGGGTTGCACGACGAGCTGACGTGGACCATGGCCGGCACATCCAGACGCACCAGCTCTTCATACAGCGGATACCACCAGCGGTCGGTCAGCGGCGGATCCTTCCAATAGCCACCGGAAGGATCGGGACTCAGATTGCAGCCGACGAAGCCGAGCTGCTCGACGCAACGGCGCAGTTCCGGAATACAGTTCTCGGGCGATTGCCCAGGCGACTGCGGCAGCTGGCACACCGGTGCGAAGTGGTTGGGGAACAGCTCGCAGACCCGATAGATGAGATCGTTGGCGACCTCGGACCAGACATAGCTGGTCTGCTGATTGCCGAGGTGATGCGCCATCTGTCCGGCGATCGGCGAGAAGATCGTCAGGTCGCCGCCGCGCTCCTGCTGCATCTTCAGCTGGCCACCGCCAATGGCCGCGCGAATCTCGTCGTCGGAGATCTTCAGCTCTGAGGCTTTTGGTTGGTTGGCCGGCTCGTTGACGGCGGCAAGCTGCCTGGCGCGCCAGTCATGCAGGGTCCGGGGAGCGGTGGTGAAGTGACCGTGACAATCGATAATCATTGCTGCAGCTTGGGCGAGTCGTTGCTCACCACAAGCTAATGCATCCGGGCCGGAATCGATCATTGATTTTGCGGCTGCCCCGATAAGTCTTCCGGGCAGGGAGAACTTATAGCTTGGGGGCGCCTTTTGATTGCACCGGCGGGCGGACGGTTGGGCATTGTTGGCGCGCACGAGACTACCAGGAGAAACTGTTTTGGCTGCCAAGGTGCATCTGAAAATCGCGGTGGCGGACTACCCGCACACCGCCGCCGTGCGCAACGGCTCGATTCCCATCGAAGGCGTCGACGCCGAGATCGTCACGGTCGAGCCGCAAATCGCCGCCTTTCGGCGCATGGTGCGCCAGGTTGAATTCGACGTCTGCGAGCTGGCTCCGACGACCTACATCATCGCCCGCGCCCATGGCGCCCCCTTCGTCGCTTTACCTATCTTCGTCCTGCGCCGTTTTCATCACGCCGGCTTGCTGGTCCGCCCGGACGCGGGCATCGCGACCCCGAAGGATCTCGAAGGTCGCAAGGTGGGCGTGCGGGCTTATTCCGTAACGACCGGCGTCTGGACGCGCGCCGTGCTGATCGATGAGTTCGGCCTCGACTCGTCCAAAGTGACCTGGGTGGTGGACGACGAAGAGCACGTGACACAACTGCAGCTGCCGCCCAACGTGATCCGTACGCAGCCGGGTCGCTCGCTCGCCGACATGATGGCTGACGGCGAACTGGCCGCGGGCTTTCACGGCAATGCGGGCGTTGGTCGCACCGGCAATCCCACCGGTGGCTGGAAGACTGTCGAGGCGCACTATCCCGACCTGTTCCCGAATGCGGAGGCGCTCGAAGCCGATTGGTACCGGCGCACCGGCATCTACCCGATGCATGGGACCATTGTCGTGAAGGACTCCGTGTTGGCCGACTATCCCTGGGTTGCCAGGTCGCTGTTCAAGGCCTTCTCGCAAGCGAAGGATGAATGGCTGAAACGCTTGGATGCCGGCGAAGCAAAGAGCGCGTCCGATCAGAAGTACGCAAAGCTGAGACAGATCGTGGGCCACGACCCGCTGCCCTACGGCATGGCTGCGAATCTGCAGACCATCGAAGCACTCGCCACCACAGCGTACCAACAGAAGCTGACGCAGCGGCCGATGCAGGTGCAGGATCTGTTCGTCGATCCAGAGAAGCTTTGAGCACAATGCAGCCCGCCTCTGTGCGAGGCGGGCTGCCGCATTCAGAGGTAGGTGCGACCTGCTACCAGCTCGCCCGGCACCCAGGCGCAGTCGATATCGCACCCTTGTTTGACGTACAGCTGCAGGTTGGAATTCGTGCGCAGAATGTTCTTCAACAACTCGCGGTACACGCTGCGTTCACTGGCTTCGCTGTCGGAGCGCCAGCTCGCGCGGATGTCGTAGTAGACGCGATCGATCAGCTCGGGATCTCCGTTCACACGCGAGTCGGGATACGCCCGCGCAATCAGATCTCGCAAAGAAACGTGGTCGAGCGACAGGCGGCCGGCGGGATCGAACTTCGCGTCGCGCCACCAAACCGGCTCGGACGATGTAAGCGTGATCGCCTCGAAGATGATGCGCCCGCCATCTGAGGTCGCACGCGCGGCACCCGTGGTAACACCCGCCAGCACGGGGCCATAGCAGAGCGCCATCGCGGTCATCAGCAACAACGCGAAGCGGGGCTGATCGATGGGCGAGGCACGCTCCGGACTCAGAATGGACGTCATCCGCTGCTTCAAATCGCCGCCGCTCGAAGCGGCCACACCAGCAAATCTCGCCGTCACGCCGAGCCGGCAGACGTGCAGCAGCGACTCCGCGTACACCACCTGCTCATGACCATCCTCGATAACCGATTCGTCACAAGCCGCCTCGCGCTCGCGCAGCAGATTCGCGCCAATCCACCACACCAGGGGATGGAACCAGAAAGCCACTTCGATGAGCTTGTGGATGGCGGCGGTCAGATTGTCACGACGGCGGACGTGACACATCTCGTGCGCGAGCACGGTTTGTATCTGCGATGCACTCAGCTCGCGCATGACAGCCCGCGGCAATATCAGCACCGGTCGAAAAACACCGAACACGCCGGGCGTCAGACCCGCTGCAGTGACGCGAACCGGGATGGGCAAATCCATTGGCAAATACGGCGCGGACGCCAGCATCGAACGCATTGCCAGCCATTGCGTCAACCAGCGCAACAGCAGCGCGACCGAGCCCAATGCCCAGACCGTGATCGCGATCGTCGTTAGATTCGGCAGCACCGAGTGATTGAGTCCGCCGACGCCGTCGATAGAAGGCACAAAGAGGGCGCTGCCCGTTTCGATCCACCGCGGCGCCAGCGTGATCGGCGCTGGCAACGACCGGCCGAGGTAATCGCCCAGCTGTTGTAACAAGCTGAACGGCAGCAGGAACTTCAACGACGCGCACAACCAGATCCAGTAACGGATTTCGGCAGCATTGCGCCGGCACACTCGCGTCAGCCCCCATGCCGCAATCAGGACCAAGGTCGATTGCCACAGGTGCAACGCGAGTGCGGTCATGCGCTCTCGTCCTTCTTGCCGATCCCGCGCAGCAGCTTCTCGGCTTCCTTGATGTCACCCATCGTCAGTTTCCCCGACTCGATGAGATGCGCCATCACCGGCTGTGCCCGCCCGCCGAACAGGCCGAGCAGGTCATCGATCAGGCGGCGCTCGGCCGCTTCGCGCGTGATGGTGGCCTCGAATATATGCGCGTTGCTGATTTTCTTGGCGCGCCTCAGCATTTCCTTCGCTTCCAGCCGGTACACCATGGTCTGCACTGTGGTGTACGCAGGCCGGCGCCGCTTTGGGAAGGCATCGTGAATCTCACGGATGGAGCAGGCGCCGTGGGTCCACAGCGTCTCCATGATGGTCAATTCCAGCTTGCTGAGCTTCTGCGACGGCATTCCGACCTCAACCTATCAATGGCAGCCAGCCTACGCCCGTTGTAGTAGATCCTGCAAGTCGCTTGCACAGCTCTACTACAACTGTCATAGTCATTACGACTTCTGTGGTCGATGATGGATGAATATCTTGTAACAACACGAGGCAGTCCCATGGCCAACGATGCAGCAGCGGTCCACAATAAATTCGATATCTTTGGCTTTCTCAAAGAGGCGGACGGACTGGCCTATGCCATCCTGATCATCCTGGTGGTGATGTCATTCGCCTGCTGGTTCATCACGCTGACCCGGCTTTGGGACCAGCGCAGCATCAACAAGGATTTCCAGGAGACGCGCCGGAAATTCTGGACCTCGGGCAATCTGCACGACGGCATTGCAGCGCTCGGTAACCGTGAGAATGTGTTTCGCATGCTGGCCGAGGACGGCATCCGCGCGAAGCAATATCACCAAGGCCATCTCACCGCAGAAATGCCGCTCAACGAATGGTTGGCGATCGCTCTGCAACGCTCGATGGAAAGTGTCACCGCGCGACTTTCAATGGGCCTGGCCATTCTGGCCACGACCGGCTCGGTCTCACCGTTCATCGGCCTGCTCGGCACCGTGTGGGGCATCTTGAATGCATTGACCCGCATCTCCCTGTCCGGCCAGCCCAGCCTCGAACAAATCGCCGGCCCGATCGGCGAGGCGCTGGTCATGACCGCCATCGGTTTGTTCGTGGCCGTGCCCGCGGTCATGGGCTACAACTGGCTGCTCCGGCGTAACCGGGCCATCCAGGAACAGATGCGCCTGTTCGCTGCCGACGTTCACTCCTATCTGGTCGGCGGGGCCCGCTTCGACACCGCTACTCCAGTATCGCGGATCCAGACAAATCGCACGGCACCGGTCGCAAAGACCGCTTGAGCGATTGGCCATCAGCGCTTCGGACGCGCTGATGGGGGTTTCCATACGCCTGTCACAATCCCGACATATCCTGGTCACGGCGACTTTTGCTCACGACAGGTTGTTCGGCTCATGAAACGGTTCGGCAAGGCTCCCGCGCTGCTCGCGCTACTCATTTCGTCCACTCTGACCAGTGCCTCCAGCATGGCCGACCCGTTACATAAGTACGGCAATGAAGGGGCCTGGTGTCATGTCGACAGCGGCTGGCTGTTTCCGCAGGACGTGGGGCATTTCGCGCGGGTGTTGCAGCCATACAATATTGACGGCAACAACGATGCGGGCGCGGAGTATCGCCAGGAGACGGGAGCACTGAAAGGCGCAATCGAAGTGGATGTGTATGCCGCGGACTCGGCGGCGATCGACGCAAACATCGATGGTGCGAAAGCAACGGCGGCGCGTAAGGCGGGTGAAGGCGCGAAGATCGACTCGGAAGCACCGTTTCAACTCGATGCCGCGAAAGACTTGAAGGGCATCAAGATCAAATACGCGACCGACCCGGAAACGCCCGGCGAGCACACCAATCTTTATTACTTCACGACGGGTCGCTGGCACGTGAAGGTACTGGCCCACGCCAAGCTCGCGGACAATGACCACGACGCGGCGCTCGACGCATTCGTGCAAGCGCTGCCGTGGAATTCGCTGGGCACGAACACTGGCATTCACTGAGGCCAAGATGCGACCTTCAGTCATCATCATCGGTTCGACGATGCTCGCCGCCTGCGGCGGCCTTGCTTATATGCACGTGAGCCGAGAGTCGCCTGAGACCGCTGACGTAACATCCGCAATGGCGCGGGCGCCAGAACAACTAGTAGCAGCCGAAACATCGGCAGTCGAATCCGAGGCAACGACAGCGACCAGCACCGCCGTAGCGCCCCCAACGGCATCTGAAACTAAAACCGAATCAGCCGCGGCCGCTGCCGCCGCACACCGACCCACGCGACCCGACACGGTCGAGCAATGGATCAAGGATACGCAAGACAGCGATCCCAAGATTCGCGCCGCCGCGATTGCCAAGCTGGCCAATGCGCCGAAAGCTCAGGCGCTGCCTGCGCTGAAGGACGTGCTCGACACCGGCGAGCCGGAAGTCGATCGTCACATTGCGCTACGTTCCCTGCACTCCCTCGCCTTGCGCGATGGCGACCGCGACAGTCAGGTCAGGGACGTGATGCGCCGTGCGATCTATCACAGCGACAACGACGGCGTCACCCAGACCGCGCAGTCGCTGCTCGACGATGTCGAAGCAGCGCTGACGGAACAGCAGTAGAACTAGAAGCTCGCGGTCAACCGCACGCTGAGCAACTCGACCGGGCACTCAGCCCGGGCCGCGATAAAAAAGGCGGCGCTCAAGGCGCCGCCGGTCTGGCGAATCATGCTGACCATTGCGATGTGTCGTTCACGCCAGGATGCCAACGACGCGATCGATCGACCAATAAGCCGCGAGCCCGCCGATGGCATAGAGCGCCGGTGTCCGCGCAGCGACAAATTGCGGCCGCGTTGCCAGGGCGCGATACACCCCGTAGCAAAGGATCACCACCAGCAGCTGCCCCATCTCCACGCCCAGATTGAATGTGAGCAATGCCACGAACAGATTGTTCTGCGGCAGGCCGATTTCTGACAGCGCGCCCGCGAAGCCCAAGCCATGGATGAGACCGAACAGGAACGCGACCAGTGCCGGCCAGCGCCGTGAAAGCGTTTGATCCTTGTTCAGCGCTTCGCCGGCGACCAGCATGATGGACAGCGCGATCGTTGCTTCCACCGGCGGCGGACGCAGCGTCAGCAAACCCAGCGAACTCAACGCCAGCGTAAGGCTGTGCGCGAGCGTGAAGGCGCTGATCGTGTACACCAGTCGTTTGTTGAAGCCGACCAGGAACAGCAGCGACAGCACGAACAGCAAATGATCGAAGCCGGCGAGGATGTGCTCGACACCCAAGGTCACATAGGCCCACGCGATCTCGCCCATGCCGCGCTTGTCGTCGGCCGAGCCATACAAGTGCACTTCCGGTTGGCGGGTGGTGAGCGTAAACACCCGGTTCTGACCATCGAGCCAGAAAATCTTCACGATGGCGGCCGAGTAGTCCGCGCCGACGCCGTCGACGCGGAGCGTGCCGAACAAGCCTTTCTCGCCGCAGTGGAGCATGTTCATGTCCGCCTCGCAGCTCTCGGGCCACACGGGCGCGAGCACGACGGCGGGCGCCTTGTCGCTGCTGGCCGTCCATTGCCACAAGAATTCGCCCGGCGAGGTCTCGCGCACTTCCATTTCCGCCATGCTCAACTCATGGGCGGAGACGGCGCTGGAAACCAGCGCCAGGAGCGCAAGCAGTAACAGATGAAGCTTGCGCATCACTGCTTCACTCCATCGATCACGATGGTGTACTTCTTTGCCAACACACCGACGGCGGCGCTGCGTTGCTCGGACATCACGGCGTCCGTCCAGTCTTGCGTCACGACGCCACGCAGCCGGTCGAAATCTGCCGCCTCAGCGGCAACGGCGGATTCGAGCCGCATCGCGCGCCAGCCACCCTTGGTCTGCAAGGCACGCCACTCACCCGGCGGCGAGCTTTCCAGCGTGGTTGCGAACTCTTCGCCATAGGCCTGAACGATCGTTGCGTGCGGACGATCCGTGAACACGCGCAGCCCGGCTTGCACGTCAGGCGTAGCTCCGGCATTCAGCGCGCTGACGAACGAGCGCACCGTGGCTTCGGAAACCTCGCCGGACAGCACGGCTTCCTGGAAATTGAATCGCTGTGGAGTGTCATAGCGGGAGCGGTTCTTCTCGAACCATTCGCGCAGCACTTTTTCGTCGTACTCGGGACGCTTGGTGCTGGTATCGACCATGCTCAGCGCCTTGAAGATCACGCGCTCGCGGATGGACTTGTCGCCCTTGTCGAGGCCCAGCGCCAGGCCTTCGCGATATAGCACTTCGTTATTGAGCCACACCTGCCGCAGCGCGCGCAGCTCCTCGGCATTGGGCTTGCGCCCCCGAGCGGCTTCGAACGTCTGCTGAGCTTCGGCGTCCACTTGGGCATCCAGCTCGATGCGATTCGGATCGTCGGCCTGGCCGGCGATCAGCGAGTCGACGCCAAACAGCACGGCGCCGATCAGAATGAAATGAAACAACGGCTCGCGCGTCCAGCGGACGCTCTTGGCCGGCTCGGCGGTCGAGCTGGCAGTCGAACCCATCTCGGAACCCGACAAAACAGATGACATATGTAATCGCCCCGACAGAAACAAAGGAACGCCGCGCGTTGCCGCGCGGCGTTCTGATGGTCTCGATAGCGAGAAGGGTTACTTCACGCCAGCGACAACGACGCCGTTCTTCACTTCGATGAAGACCGGGTTGCTGTAGAACCACAGGTCGGCCCAAGCGGCCACGTCATAGCTGACGTACTGCTGACCCGTGACGGCCGGGAAGCGCGCCATGTGGGCCGGGCAGCCGTCGATGTCGGCGCCGGTGTAGACCGTGTTGGCCGGAATCGGCGTGGACATGCTCGTCGTGCAGGGGATCCGCAACTTGGACGGATCGCTTGCGTTCGTGAAGATGTCCGCGAGCGGGTTGCCGTCCGCATCGGTCTCATAAGGCGTAGACGCCGGCAGGTTGGTGCCACGCAGACGCAGGTACTGCGAGGCCTTCACGCCGGACACACGGAACGATGCGATCTTGTACTCGCCGTCCGACTTCCAGGTGCCGTTGCCAAAGGTCTTCAGAATGCCGGCCGAGGTGTTCTTGGCACCCGCGGGCACGGTGTTCATATCCGGGTTGTCGGACCAGTTATCCGGCCACTGACCCGAGTACTCCGGCGAGCTCGGCTTCTTCATGCCGGTCACCAGACCGCTGATCACGTCGAAGTGATCCAGCTCGGGCTGGTTCATCGGCTGCGTCTTGTTGATCTGGAGCAGCGACGGGTTCGCGAAGGTGTACGGCGAGTAGTTCACGCCGGACGGATCACGCACCACGACCGCCACAACCACGTCGTCGTTGTTGTTGATCTTGAGCTTCTCGCCCATGACCGCGCAGTTCGCGTTGATGTTTACTTCGGTGCCGTTCTTCGCCGCTTCCAGAGCCAGCGCCTCGAGCTCGGCCGCGCCGGCGTCGCCTTTGAAGCGCTTGTCGGAGCAAGCAACGAATGCCAGACGGTCGATCAGCTGACCGGAAGCGGTCCAGCTGTTGCCGCTGCGCAGACCGTCCACGATCTCCTGCGGATTGGCGATGCCACCCTTCTCACGGCTGGTCTGACGCACCATCACGAAGTCGCGCTGATATTCGCCAGGATAGAAGTCCTGGGTAGAACGGCGATCGTCCGGAGCGAAGCTGCCGCGGTTGTGCCAGTCGGAGCTGGCGAAGAACCAGAAGTTGCGGCCGTCGCCCAGCAGCGCGTCCCACACGCCGCCGACCTGCGCGCCATAGACGCCAGTGCCGCCCCAAGTCGTGCTGCCGACGCTGTCGACGCGAACGCCACCGATGCTGTTACGGTCGGGGCTGTATTCGCCGCGGTTGTCAGAAGCGTGGTGGCCAGGCTGCGTTTCAAAGCCGAACGCGATCTTCGGCGCGGCATTGTTGAAGTTACGCAGGTGCTCGATGTTGAAACCGTTGTTGCCGTCCGGGTTGAACGGTCCAGCGCGCTCGAGGTGCGCCGGCACGTAGTAGCTGGTGTACGGATGGTAAGCAGCCATCCACTTCAGCGCGTCGACGGTCTTCTGGTGACCGCGCTCGCCGCTGCCAGCACCGCCGGCCGGGAACAGCTTGGCGGCATTCGGCTTCCAATCCGGATTGTTGGAATAGTCGATGCCCGGGATCGAGCAATCCCAGTTGTTGGCGCCACCGCGGCTGTTGTCGGTGTCACCGCGATCGAAGCAGTACGACCACTGAGCGAGCGCCGTCGCATCGCCGACCGGCACGTAGCTGCCCGGACCCACGGCGCCGTGCTTGCCGACGACCTGGCCGCTGACCACGGCCATCGAGGTGTGCTCGTGACCCGCCACCACGGACTCCAGGCCCGTGAAGATCGGCAGATTTTTCTGGCCGCTCAGATACTCGTTGACCGCATACTGAAATTCCTGGATCGACTGCCAGCGCCACATGCTGGGATTCGCCTGCGAGGCGAGCGCAGTGGTCGAGGTGCCGTTGGAAGAGCCGGTGTTGCCCTTCACGGCGGCGGCGCCAATGCTGTTTGCCCAGGTGGTGGTCGGGCCGCGACCCTGCACGTACGGATACGGCTCCGAGCTCAGCGAGGCGTCTTCGACGAGCGTGCAATTACGATTGCCGCTGCCGCCGTGGCCGGCCTGCACGAACCAGTCGAGACCCCAGGGCGTGTCCTGCGTGTCGACCGACTTCTTGATCATCTTCTGCATCGACAGAGCGCCGTCAGAGCAGGTGGTGTGATTGTGGAAATCGCCGGTCGCGTACACGCCCTTGGCGCGCGGGCCCACGTCCGGTGCGGAGTTGCCCGAATCCTTGGCTGATGCGGCGGCCATCGTGGCCACACTGAGAACCGCCGCGACCGCGGTCGCGATCTGGCTCCGGGTGATTGCAACTGTCATTTGTATCGAAGCTCCCTTCAAGCTGTCGGGTGTTGTGAGAAGGTTCCGCAGCCTAGAGAGCCGATATGACTACATTGTGAACGCTAGATGATGCTTGCACCGCTTTCTGAGAAGTCGGTCGGCACTGCCGTCATAAAGCTGTAGCAATTCGCTTCCTACAATTGAAGGTTGCGCCAGCGCGCGAATTCATCGAAGCAGTCTCTACAAATGTCTGGTACGCCCGAGGTCATTGGCCTTTTTCCCACGCCGTTCATGCGCATTCCCGGCGCGCTCGATCGTCAGCTGGTCGATGGATTGGTCGCGCATTTCAGCGCGCACGCACACACCCTGAACAATTCTTCGGCGAACCTCTCGCACACGACGATGCTGAAGCCCTCGGACAGCCCGCTGCTGATCACCGCGGCAACCGCCATCACGCCCATGCTGAGCGAGTTCGGCGCGTTGCTGTTCGGCGAGCGTCTGCCGTGGGCACTGAAGGAAATGTGGGTAAACCTGCTCGACACCGGCGGCCGCCAGGCCATGCACAATCACGCCAACAGTTTCATCTCCGGCGTCGCGTACTTGACGCCGACGCATCCGGACTCGCGCACGGTGTTCATGAAGTCGCCGGGCGGCACCGAGTTCTCTTTCAAGAACGATCACGCCGGTGTGGTCACGGGTCCGTACAACGCCGAGAAGTGGATCAGCCCGCAGCCCGAGCCGGGCGATATCGTTTTGTTCCCCAGCTACATCATGCACGCCGTGCCGCCCAACCCCGGCGAGCGGCGCATCACGCTGGCGTTCAACGCAATCCCGACGCAGCTGGATTCGTGGGGATACAAGATTGGGTTCAGTGGCTGAAGCATGGCCACCGGCGAGCAATTTCCAAGCGTCCCCGCCTCCGAGGCGGCTCGCGTCGAGGGCGGGCGCTCGCGTCAGATCGCGCTGGCTTGCTTATTAATGGTCGCGTCCGGCTTTGCCGGCCTCGCTTATCAAATTGTCTGGACTCAGCAGAGCACGTCTTGGCTCGGTCACGAATCGGCGGCCGTGCTGGCTGTCGTTGCGGCGTTCTTCGGCGGCTTGGCACTTGGCGCGCTAACGCTCGGCTCACGTATCGATCGGAGCGCGCGGCCGGCTCGGTGGTACGCGGGATGTGAGATTGTCATCGGCGTGTGGAGCCTGACGCTCGCCGCACTGCTCGAGCCTGCGTCGAGCGCGTTGCTTGACTTGATCGGCCCCCAGCCGTCTGCGACATGGCACTGGTTCATCGCGTTCTTCGGCACCGCGCTGCTGCTCCTTCCTGCGACGGTTGCAATGGGCGCGACGCTGCCCGCGATGGAGCGCGTGTTCGCGACCACGCCATCGAGAAACATTTCGATCAGCGCGCTCTACGCAGCCAACACCGCCGGCGCCGTCGTCGGCGTGATCGCCGCCGCGTTCTGGCTCGTACCACAACTTGGGCTGGCGCACTCGGCCCTCGCCTGCGCCCTCCTCAACTTCGCCTGCGCGGCCGCCGCGCTAAGTTTGCGAACGAACGGTGCGAGCCAAACAACGAACTCGACAACAGTTGGCGACGTCGCGCGTCGCCCCTCTCATGTGCTGTATCTGCTTGCTGCCACAGGCTTGCTCGGCATCGGCTATGAGGTGCTGGTTGTTCGGGCGCTCAGCCAGGTCGCAGAGAACACGGTTTATACGTTCGCGCTGTTGCTGGCGGTCTATTTGATTGGCACAGCGATTGGCGCGGCGCTTTATGGGCGGTGGCTGGCTGGCAAACCCTTGTCGAACAACAACTCAGCCACCCTGCTCATTCAAACCCTCGCTGCCACCTGCCTCCTCGGTACCCTCCTGCTCGCCGGCGCCGACGACATCAAGAACTGGCTGATCGCCGCATTCGGCCCAAGCGTCGCATCGGCGCTGGCGGGTGAAGTCGCCATCGCAGTCATCGCATTCTTGTTGCCAACCATCGTGATGGGCGCACTCTTCAGTCACCTCAGCACTACCGCTCGCGACGGTGGCATCAGCTTCGGACACGCCATTGGTGTGAACACCTTGGGCGCGGCAATTGCGCCACTGCTCTTCGGTGTCGTGCTCCTGCCCATGCTCGGCTTGAAGCTCGCCTTGCTGCTCATCTCCGCCGGCTACTTATTACTAGCCGCGCGCAACGCATGGTCCGGCCCTGTGCAATGGACGATGGTCGCAGCGACCGTAGCCTGCGCAATCTGGAGCCCATCGCTACACAACACGCACATCCCGGAAGGCGGCCGTTCAGTCAGTTATCTAGAAGGCGTGATGGCCAGCGTCAGCGTGATCGAAGACGACTCAGGCGTCGCGACACTGCACATCAACAACCGCCAACAGGAAGGCAGCAGCACCACCCTGCTCGCGGATGCGCGCCAGGCACTCCTGCCCATCCTCCTCCATCCCAATCCGAAGCGTGCATTGTTTCTCGGCCTGGGCACGGGACTGACCGCATCCTCGGCGACGTTACAACCCTCGCTACAAGTCGATGTCGTCGAACTGGTGCCGGAGGTGATCGACGCCGCCAGGCACTTCGAGACCTCCTATTCGCGCTCGGCCGATCTTTCACGCATGCACACGATGAGCGCCGACGCACGACGCTTCATTCGCACGAGCGAGCAACGATACGATGTGATCGTCGCCGACAACTTTCATCCAGCCCGCAGCGGCTCCGCTTCCTTATACACAGTCGAGCACTTCGAAGCCGTCCGACAGCGGCTCGCCGAGGAAGGGTTGTTCTGCCAGTGGTTGCCACTGCATCAGCTCGATCTGGACACTCTGCGCAGCATCGTTCGCTCCTTCCTGGCCGTTTATCCGCAGGGCTCCGCAGTACTCGCAACGCTCAGCCTCGATACGCCGACCCTTGGATTGATCGCCCATCGCGATAACGAGCTCTTCAGTCCGGAACAAGTGCGCGCTCAGCTTGCTAGCGCGCAGGCCTACAATGTTGAAAGCTTCGGGATCTCCGACGACCTGGCCTTGCTCGGCAACTTCATCGCCGGACCGCGCTCGCTTGCGACCTTTGCAGGTAGCGCGCCGCTCAACACCGACGATCGCCCCATCGTCGCGTATCGCGCGCCGAACATCACTTACTCGCCCATCTCGACGCCGCGCGAGCGCCTGGTGGAACTGCTCAGCAACGTCGCAGTCAGCCCCAAGGAGATCCTCACGGGCGAGCCAAACTCAGATTGGGATCGCAGGCTCACCGCCTATTGGCAGGCACGCAATCGCTTCATCGAAGCGGGCCGCAACGTGCGCCCGACCTCCGATGTCCGCGACATGCTGGCGCAAGTAGGCGAGCCACTGCTGGAAGTGCTGCAGATCAGCCCGGAGTTTCGCCCCGCCTACGATCCGCTGGTCCGAATGGCCGCCGCCCTCGCCGGTACGGACAACCTGGCCGCACGTTCCTTGTTGAGCGAATTGCAGCGAGTACAGCCTGATCGACCGGAAGCCGCGCAGCTGTTGAATGCGCTCGACTCGCAGCATCAATGAGCGCTGCTTACAGCGACAGCCCGGGATCGCCCTCGATTACCTGCTGCCGCAGGACCGGACGCTCTCCCGCCTTCCATCGATCCACGGTGTGCCGGACCCGATAAAGCATCGGACCACCGTCGTTCACGAAGCTGCGCTCGAGAGGCCTCGGAATACAGACGAACTCACATTCGGCACTTTCGCCACTGACCCGCAAAGTGGCATAGCCATGACCGCCGAGATCGAGGAATTTCAAGTGCGGCGCCAGGCTGGGATTGGAAAGCCGCAGTGCCGCTTGCAGATCGCCGCTCTTTGCATACTCCAGGCAAGTGAGCACCCCATGATGCAGCAGCAGGTTCACTGCCGGCTCCTGCTTGCCGCCGCGGTCCGCGATGTACAGCGCCCGTAGCGGATGATCCTTCGGAAAGCGATGCTCGAATGCTTCGACCAGCCCCGGCGCGGAGATTGACCCAGTGATGAATGCAGCGCCGACCGGATCGAAGGTCGACGGTGGCAATGCCTTGCTGGCGAGCCCTGCCCAGAAGCTGTGACGATCTCCGGAGACAGTCACGAAGTTTGCGATCGCCGCGTCGCGAATGTAATCGTAGATTTCTGCCCGCTCGCGATACGCCGTGCCGTAGTCGCCACCACCCCCGAAACAAGCGTATCCCGCTCCCGGCCAACGCTCGCCCACGCCCGCCGGAAGATTCTGCGGATCGGCGCGCCAGTCCAGCGTGCCGAGTGAGTTGCCCCACACCTTCCAGGTTTGCTTCGACGCCTGCAATGTTTCCAGAAACCATCGCTTCTGGCGCTGGCCGAGGATGGTTTGCGGCGGCCTGCCGCCCTCCCCCGCATCCAGCCGCTCGATGATCTCCTGCGGAATCAGCTCCGGAAAATTCGGATTGTCCAACGCCGCCGCCTCGGGACGGCTGGTCGGCTCTTCGGAACGGTAGCTGTGCTGATCGGTAATGATCAGCTGCAAGTGCTGACCCCATTGCAAAGCGCGATAGCCGATCAAGCTGTCGATGGCGGCAATGTTGTTGGGCTCCGAGCTCAGGCCATGAGCGTCGAATGTTTGCAACGGCACGTCTTTCACGGCCGGCGCCTTGAATCGCTCCAATGATTGCTTACCGGGACGCGCCACGCGCGCTGGCTGATATTCAAACCACGCTTGATTCGCCGCGACCTTGCGCGTCTGCGCCGGGCGATTCTGCCGATCGAATCGTTGCTGCGACTGCCAGCCCATCCACGAGAATTCATGGTTGTCCCACATGGCCACGAACGGCCAGCGTGCCCGCGCCGCCTGTAGATCGGGATCGCGCAGATACGCGCGATACACGGTGCGATAGTCGGCCAGCGTCACCGGAATATGAAAGCGTCCGACTTTCTCACCTTGCGGGTAACGCACAACGTCCCGAATGCGCCGGTCGTAACGATGCCCACCCGGCACGTCCTCGGGATAGTCGATCACCTCATAGATGAAGTCGCCAAGATGCAGCACGAAGGCCAGCTGATCCGCAGCCGCGGCGCGCTCGTCCTCATACATCATGCGACGGTAGGCGTTCTGCGCGCCTTCGCAAACATTCTGACAACTGACGAAGGCGAACTTGACTGGATTGGTATCGCCCGGCGCCGCTGCAGTTCGCGTGCGACCGATGCGACTGCCTCGGCCACTCGCGTCAATGAATCGGTACCAATAAACGCGAGCCGGCTCGAGCCCGGCGACGAGGACGCGACAGGTATGATCCGCCGCCGCAAGCGCGCGCGTACTCGCACTGGCCACCAGATGCTCGAACCTCGGCGTGTCTGAGACTTCAACGGTCAATGGCACCGCTGAAACCTTCGACGGCACCGAAACTCGTGTCCAAAGCAGCACGCTGTCGCTGGTGGGATCACCCGACGCCACGCCCTCCGCAAAGATGTCAGGCGCCTCACGCCACGTGCGAGGCTTTGCGCCTTGCGCAGCCGGCAGGGCCAGGGTCGCGCCCATCGCAGCGGCCGCCTGAATGAGCTCACGCCGGGTCAATCTGTGCATCATCGTGACCTCCTATCGTGACAATCACTATAATGAGCCGCAGCTGCCGAACCAATGGCAGCTCGTCGCGCCCCATGCTCATATCCGACCTGTCTGCACCCCAGGAATGTATCGTGATGGACACGGATGCCTGCGAAATGCTCCCTACCGTCGACAGGTCTTTGAGCTGACTCATGAAGTCAGTAGCCGTTCTTGGCGGGTATGGCAACTTCGGCCGTCGCATCGTCGCGGCGCTGGCACACGAGCCCAACACTCGGGTGTTTGTTTCGGGTCGCGACTTGAAGCAAGCGACTGTCGTCGCGCAGGACATTGGCGGCGCGGCGGAACCCCTTCGCCTCGACGCTCACGCAAGCGACTTCACTGCCGAGCTTCGCAAAGTGAACGCCACTGTGGTGGTTCACACGGCAGGTCCGTTCCAAGGGCAAAGCTACTCAGTACCGCGCGCCTGTGTTGCCGCCCGTGCGCACTACATCGATCTCGCCGATGGACGCGAGTTCGTATGCGGCATCAAAGCGCTCGATGCAGAGGCAAAACTGAATGATGCGCTGGTCGTTAGCGGCGCGAGTTCCTTGCCTGCACTTTCATCCGCGGTCGTCGATGCACTCGGCGCGCAGTTCGCCTCCATTGACAGCATCGATCACGGCATCAGCTCTGGTGCCAGACCGCCCGGCAAAGCGACGATGGATGGCGTCCTCGCCTATGCGGGCAAGCCATTCAAACAATGGCGCGACGGACAATGGCGGCAAGCGCGCGGCTGGCAGGATCTGACCCGTCGTTTGTATCCCACCCCGATCAACGGCCGCTGGATCGCGAACTGCGACGTTCCCGACCTCGACTTGTTTCCTGAGCGCTATCGCCCGGTCCACACCGTGCAATTCCGTGCCGGCGTCGGCCCGGCCTCGAGCATGATCGGGCTTTGGCTCGCCTCGTGGCTGGTGCGGATCGGATTGCTCACATCGCTGCAAAGCTGGGTGCCAACGCTACATCGAACCGCGAGCGCCCTGGCGCGCTACGGCTCGAAGCGCAGCGCCATGCATGTAACCGTTCGTGGCGTCGGACTGAACGGCGAGCCTGCCGTGCGCAACTGGTTTCTGCTGGCCGACCAGGATCACGGTCCCTTCATTCCCTGTTTCCCTGCTATCGCATTGGCGCGCAAGCTGGTGCGCGATGAGATATCGATTCGCGGCGCCATGCCGTGTATGGGCCTGCTCACCGCCGACGATATCATTGCCGTCGGCGACGGGCTCGACCTGCGCGTCGTCGTGGGTTGACGCGTTACTTTACCGCCCGCGGCTCCTTCTTCTCCGCAATGAGCGCGAGCGCCTTGTCCAAGGCTTGCGCCTGATCGACCAACACGTCCGGTTGCACACCCACGCCCTGCCAGTTCTTGCCGGTGATGGGATTCACCGATTTCTCCACGACCGACCACAAAACGAAGTGCGGATGAATGCGCTTGTACGTAAAGGGATGCGCGCCGCCGCCCGATGGCTCACCGACAATGGTCGCACGCTGCAGCGCCTGCAGATCGTAAGCGAGCGCCTCTGCCGCCGAGAAAGTTCGCTTCGATGTCAGCACGTACACAGGCTTGGTCCCGCCGAACTTTGCGCCGGGAACATAGGGCAAGGTGAAGTTCTGCGTCGTCTTGCCGGACGGGCGATGATAGATCCCACTGAGCGGCTGCCGCGTATCGAAGAGATAACTCGCCACTAGTGCGAGTGTGTCCTCGCCGCCGCCATTGCGGCGCAGGTCGATGATCAGCGCGTCGGTGTGAGCGATGACCTGCATCGCTGCGGCAATGGTATCGCCGCCCATGCTGGCCGGAGGAAACACGGCCAGGTCGAGCAAGCCGATGTTGTTGTCGAGACGCTCTGCTTTGCGCACACCGAAGTTCACATGCGCGCCGTAGTAGCGCTCCCTCTCCTGCTCGCTGAACCCGGCGTCCGCCGCGGCTTGATCCGACGGCAGCTCTTTTTCTGAATACTCGACATTGAGATGACCGTCGCCCGTCTCCGCTCGCAACTTATCTCCCAATGCTGCCGCGAACGCAGTGCCGTCGCCTGCGTTCTTCAGCAACTCTTGCACCGACTTGTTACGCAGCTTCGTGGCGACGCGCCGGCCTACGTCCGGATCGATGTACTCTTTTTCCAGATGCGCGATGACCGCATCCAGCACTTGTTTCCGATCCGTATCCGTGACAGGCGCAGCAAATGCGGATGAGATGAAGAGCGCAGCCATGGCTGCGGCAGCTGACTTGATTCCCGGCATGTTTTTCCTGCAAATTCCCGACGAAGTCGTGCTTTACCCATTGGATTGAAACGCCGGCAAGCCGTTCCCGAGACCCGTACCGGGCCTCACCCGATCGTGCTCTGCCTCGTTTCTTACTGCTCGAAGATCTCTGATGCCGGTGCCGCGATAATCGTCGCAGGACTGAGCGTGAAAGACGGCGCCGTGGGCTATGTCACCCTTACAGCGCGCCGCTGTCCCAAGGACCCGTGATGGCGAGCGTGATACCCGGCGTCTGCAGGTTCGCGAACAACCACCTGTCGTAAAAGCACGCGCCACACCACTCGGTGTTGGCGTAATTGCCCGCTGAGACGAGCTTGGCAACCTGCCCCAATCCATTCAACGCCGTGTCGGCCTGCTGCAACTGAGCAGCGGTGAAGTTCATGCGGTTCTCCGCAAAGATGAACGTGCCGCCGTCTTGTGTCAGACCGCGCAGACGCTGGGGGCTGTTGCCACCGTCTTCACACAACACGATGCCGCCACGCGGGCTGACAGTGATGGTGTCCGGATTGTTGGCCTCGTTGTTGCCCACGCCGGCACCAGCGGAATTGAACACCATCGTCAACGCCTCGCGATTCGGGTCGTAGCAGAACACTTGACCCTGACGAGCGACGCCGCCGCTCGTGCTGACGAAGTAGATCTTGCCGCTGTCGTAGTAAGCACCTTCCAGACGCGCGAAGGCAGCGCGGCTCGGAGCGGAGTCGTAGACGCGACCATTGAGCGCTTCAACATCCGTCACCTGCACCCACTCGACGTCCCAGGTAGTACCCGCGGGGAAATCGAGATACACGTCGTTCAGGCCGCTGAAGTTGAAGTCGTCGGCGCCCGCTACCTTGAGCGCCCACAGCGTGCCTCCCAGCTGCAGCTTGCCGTAATGATTCGGCACGAACTTGTAGAGCGCGCTCGGCGTGGCGTCTTCTGTTTGATACACGATGCCGGTGATGGGATCGACAGCAACGGCTTCCCACGCCGACTTGCCCATCGCATACAGCGGCTGACCCGTGGCCGCGCCGTAGCCAGGCACTTCGAAGATCCAGCCATGCCGCACGCCGGCTGGAGAAACATCGCCGGTTTCTTCGCAGCTCAGCCACGAGCCCCAATATGTGCGGCCGCCGTCGCAGTTACGCACTGTGCCCGTGAGCGAAGCGTGGGAACCGGTGAACTTACCCGTCACGGTATCGAACAATACATTGGTCGTGCCGCCGCGAGCATAGGTCGGATCGTAAGCAGCGGGCGCATTGAACGCGACGCCGTCGGTGCTCTGTTCATGGTTGCGAACCAGCACGATCTGGCTGGCCTTCGCCGCGACCACGGCCATGCCGTCGTGCCGGCTGGGCGTGAGCTGACCGTCACTCATGGGCTGACCGGTCCAGCCGAAGCTGCGATACGTGAATCCGGCGGGCAACGCGATCAGCGGCAGGCCGGTAGTGAGATCGTTGACCGGAGCGACCGGCCCATAGTCCTCGGAATACGGCAGCTGCGCCGCACCCGCTTCGCGACGCGCAAGCATCGCAGCAAAAGAAATCGACGCGACCCCCACCACACCGTTGCGGATGAATTCACGACGATTGCACACGGGACGAACTTCATCCGTGCCCGGATCACGAGTTTGATCGGTCATTGCTGAGCCTCTCAACTTTCTCGAGATGAACCGCGGCCGGCAGCCAACGTGTGAAGCTTAGCGGCGCCTGCGTCGTTGCGCCTGCCAGTAACGGATGATCACGAAGCCGGTGGCCATGCCACCCAGGTGTGCGAAATGAGCGACACCAGCCATGGTCTGCGTCACGCCCATGACCAATTCGAGAATGCCGTACAACGTGACGAACAGCCACGCCGGCATCGGGATCGGCGGAAACAGGAGCAACAACGTGCGCTTCGGGAACGCCATGCCGAATGCCAGCAGCAAGCCGAAGACGCCGCCCGAAGCTCCGACCATCGGTGAAGGCGGACTACTCGCCGCAGTGACGACGATGAGATGCATCATCGCGGCACCTATCACGCACAGCAAGTAGTACACCAGATAGCGCCGCGTGCCGAACAACCGTTCGATATCGGAACCGAACATGTACAACGCGAACATATTGAAGAACAGATGCGCGAACCCGCCGTGCATGAACCCGTAAGTCAGCAACTGCCAGACATGGAATGCGGGGTAGCCATACTGCGCCCCCTGTGGCGGCCATAATGCGAACAGCACGTCGATCAGCCCGCCGAGCAGATATTGCAGGCCGAACACGACGACGTTGAGGGCGATCAGTATTTTATTGACGGGCGTAATTGTCGGCATCGACGCTCTATGCGGGCGAACCGGGATCGGTTAAAGCAAGCTCCAAAACAAAAGCCCACCATGCGGTGGGCTCATAAGGGGATCGAGGTTACAGCAAGGGGTCCTGGATTTCGACCGTGGCCGGGCGCAGCAGTTCCCCCCAAACGTGTAGGATGCCGCCCAGGTCGGACTCACGGTCGAGCGAATGGCCGAACAATCTCAGTTCAAACTGCTGTCCCAACGCCGCTTCCTGCCGTTCTTCGGCGCCCAGGCGCTCGGCGCGTTCAACGACAATGTCTACAAGAACACGCTGGTTATCGTCGCAACCTACCACGCCACGAGCTATACCCGGCTCGAGCCGGCACTGTTGACCAATGTTGCAGCCGGACTGTTCATCCTGCCGTTCGTGCTGTTCTCCGGCATGGCCGGACAACTGGCCGACCGCTACGACAAGTCGCGCATTCTGAAGTTCGTGAAGGCCGCCGAAATCGCCATCATGGCGATCGCCGGCCTCGGTTTCGCCACACACAGCATGGAAGTGTTGCTCGCCGCGCTGTTCCTGATGGGCATGCACTCCACGTTCTTCGCGCCGGCCAAATACGGCTTGTTGCCCGAAGTACTGCGTAACGCGGAATTGGTCGGCGGCAACGCCATGGTGGAAATGGGCACGTTCGTGGCCATCGTGCTCGGCACTTTGGTCGCCGGATTGCTCGCCGCCGACGGCAGCATTCCACTAATCATCACGACGCTCGTGGCAATCGCATTGCTCGGGTTCCTGAGCAGTCTCGCGATTCCAAAACTGCAACCGGCGGCCCCGACGCTCGAGATCGATTGGCGCCCCTGGACGTCGACCTGGGAAAACCTGCGCGCTGCCCGTGAGTCACGCACCGTGTTTCTTTCGATCCTGGGCATCTCCTGGTTCTGGTTCTATGGCGCACTGGTGCTGGCGCAGTTGCCGCTCTACACCAAGGACGTGCTCGGCGGCAGCGAAGAGGTCGTCACCGTCCTGCTCGTGATGTTCTCCGCTGGCGTCGGCATCGGCTCGTTGCTCTGCGAGCGCCTGTCGGGAGGCAAAGTGGAAATCGGCCTGGTGCCGTTCGGCTCCATCGGCCTCACGGTGTTCGCGGTCGATCTGTTTTTCGCGACGCCGGCGCTGGTAGGCAACAACTTGTCGGCGCGCGACTTCATCCAAGCGGCAGGCTCGTGGCGCGTGCTGCTGGACATGGCACTGATCGGCATGTTCGGCGGCCTGTTCATCGTGCCGCTCTACGCAATGGTTCAGCAGCGCACGCGCCGCGAGATCATGTCGCGCGTCATCGGCGCCAACAGCATTCTCAACGCGGTATTCATGGTCGTTGCAGCCGGCTTTGCCGCACTCGCACTGCACGCTGGAATGACGATTCCGCAATTGCTGCTGTTGACCGGTGTGCTGAACGCGTTCGTCGCCATTTACATCTACAGCCTGGTACCCGAATTCCTGCTGCGCTTCGTCGCGTGGCTGCTGATCCACTTCGTATATCGGCTCGACCGCCGCGGCATCGAGAACATTCCCGAAAGAGGCCCGGCGCTGCTGATCTGCAATCACGTTGGCTTCGCCGATGCCATCGTGATCTCGGCGGCTTGTCCGCGGCCGATTCGTTTCATCATGGAAAGCAGCATTTTCAAGATTCCGGTGCTGAGCACCCTGTTCCGCGGCATGAAGGCAATTCCAGTCGCGCCCCAGAAGGAGGATCCGGAAGTCTACGAGCGCGCGTTCCAGCTGGTGGCCGCCGAGCTGCGCGCCGGCAATCTGGTTTGTATCTTTCCCGAAGGCCGGCTCACACCTGATGGCGAGATCGGCGAGTTCCGCGCCGGCATGATGCGCATCTTGAACGAAACACCAGTGCCGGTGGTGCCGTTGTCGTTATCGGGCCTGTGGGACTCGATGTTCTCGCGCAAATACAAACAAGTGTGGCAACGCTGGCCGCGTCGCTTCCTGGCCAAGATCACATTGCGGGCCGGCGCGCCGATCCCGGCCGAGCGGGCCGACCTGCAAAGCCTGCGCCAGCGAGTCGTCGAGCTGCGTGGCGCGGCTCAGTAAATCGACCCAAAAAAAAGCCCGCCATAAGACGGGCTCAACAGGGGGATCGGAGTGTCAACGCCGGCTATGACAACACTGTGGCGCTACGTTGACACTTGTTCAAAGGTACTGCCTGGTCGTCAAGCAGCGACACGATACGGCTGATAGGCCAGTTTCAAATCGTTGGCCACGGCCTCACACGTGATGGCGCCGGCATGAACATTCAAGCCCGCCGCCAGATGCGGATCGGCAGCCAGCGCCTTTTCGACGCCAAGATCGGCCAAAAGTTTCACGTAAGGTAGCGTTGCGTTGGTCAACGCGAACGTCGAGGTGCGCGGCACGGCGCCGGGCATGTTGGTCACGCAGTAATGAACGACCCCATCGACCACGAACGTCGGATCGGCGTGCGTCGTCGGTCGGCTGGTTTCAAAGCAGCCACCCTGGTCGATGGAAATATCCACCATCACCGCGCCCTTCTGCATCTTGCTCACCATCTGGCGCGTCACGAGCTTCGGCGCAGCGGCACCCACGATGAGCACCGCGCCGATGACCAGATCCGCCTGAGTCACCAACGATTCGATCGCTTCGGCGGTCGACGCCATTGTCTTCAAGCGCCCCGCGAACAACGCATCGAGCTCACGCAAGCGCTTCAACGAGCGATCGATCACGGTGACATCGGCACGCATGCCGACTGCAATCTCCGCCGCCGCCGCACCCGATACGCCACCACCGAGCACCACAACTTTCGCGGGCGCCGTGCCCGGCACGCCACCGAGCAACACACCCAATCCACCATTTGCCTTCTGCAATGTCATCGCACCGACCTGCACCGACATGCGCCCCGCGACTTCACTCATCGGCGTGAGCAGCGGCAACGAACCATTCGGCGCAGTGACTGTTTCATAAGCGATGGCCGTCGCACCCGACGCCATCAACGCATTCGCCTGCGCAGGATCCGCGGCGAGATGAAGATAAGTAAACAGAACCTGACCCGGGCGCAGCATCTGACACTCGACCAGCTGCGGCTCCTTGACCTTCACCACCATCTCCGTCCCGTCGAACACTTCCTTCGCGGTCGGCACGATCCTGGCCCCCGCCGCGACATAGGCCGCGTCCTCGACTCCGATACCGGCACCGGCCGTGCTCTGCACCAGCACCTGGTGACCCGACGCCACCAGCTCGCGCACGCCGGCAGGCACCAAACCCACGCGATATTCGTGATTCTTGATCTCTTTCGGGACGCCAATACGCATAGAACCTCGTGTGAGCCCGACACCAGGGAAAAATGTAGGGCCGTGCCGGCGCAGGAAGCTGCCACAATCAGGCGCTATCCAGGGACTTTGTGGCAGACTCTGCGACAGTTCTCCTGGATCTTGACGGCTTCTTGCGCCATGAAATTCGATCGCTTCGATCGCGCCATCCTCCAGGCGCTACAGCACGAAGGCCGCATCCCGAACAGCGCACTCGCCGAGCGCGTCAATCTGTCGGAATCCGCCTGCCTGCGCCGCATCCGCCAACTCGAGGAATCGGGCGTGATCGAGGGCTACACCGCGCTGATCAGCCAGCAGAAGGTCGGCTGCCCGGTGAACGTGGTCGTCAACATCACCCTCGACCGGCAGGACGAAACCGACCTGCGCAAATTCGAAGAGGCCGTGCGCAAGATTCCCGAGGTGATGGAGTGCTACCTGATGACCGGCGACTACGACTACGTCATTCGCGTGGTCGTCGCGGATACGGCCGACTTCGAACGCCTTCACAGCAGGCACCTCACCCGCCTCCCTGGCGTGGCCCGAGTCCATTCCAGCTTCGCGCTGCGCACTGTGCAAAAGGCCCGTGAGCTGCCAATCCGCTGATGCCAGATGACAGTGACGTTACGGAACTGACCCCCCGCTGACGACGCTCGACAGGTGCCCGTCAGCCGGCGGCGGGTACAGTGAATGCAACGACGTAGAAGAATCGCAACATCCGCTCGCTAAGATTTCATCTGTCATACCGGCGCACCATGCGTCGGCGGAGTCCTTGAATGTCACGTTTGGTTCCTTGCGCCCTATCGCTCGCCCTGCTCGCCGGCTGCGGCCTCACCCAGAACGGTCTCCCGTCGAAATCCGCAAAGCCCGTGTTCGCATCCGTTGAGACAGAACCCGTCGCCAGCTCGAATGATGCAGCCGACGATCCGGCCATCTGGGTGCATCCGACCGATCCTTCCCGCAGCCTGATCATCGGCACTGATAAGAAGAACGGCCTCGAGGTTTACGACCTGACCGGCAAGCGCGTGCAGCGGCTGCCCGATGGCCGCATGAACAACGTCGACCTTCGCTACGACTTCCCGCTCAGCGGCCAACAAGTCGCGATCGTCGCTGCCACCAACCGCACTGATAAAACGCTGGCGTTGTATGCCGCGGACGCCAATGGCCGGCTCAGTAACGTTGCCGACGGCAAGATCGCCACTGGCATGCCCGATCCGTATGGCTTGTGCATGTATCGCAGTTCTGACGGCGACTACTTTGTGTTCGCCAACGATGCCGACACCGGTCACTTCAAACAATGGCAGCTCGAAGCGCGCGGCGAGCGCGTTGGTGCTCGCTTGGTTCGTGAGTTCGGCGTTGGCTCACAGGCGGAAGGTTGTGCGGCGGACGATGGCACAGGCGCTCTGTACATTGCCGAAGAGGACGTGGGGCTTTGGCGTTACTCCGCTGCGCCCGATGGCGGCGATGCTCGCACTTCTATTGATACGGTGGCGAAGGGCCACCTGACCGATGATGCCGAGGGTGTGACCATCTACTACGGCCCCGGCGACAGCGGCTATGTGATCGTGTCGAGTCAAGGCTCGAATGATTACAACGTGTATCAGCGCAACGGTGATAACAAGTACATCGGCAAGTTCGCCATCGTGCAGGGTCCGGAGAGGATTGATGGCACGAGCGATACGGATGGCATCGACGTAACGAGCGCTTCGCTTGGCTCCGCGTTCCCTCATGGTGTGTTTGTGGCGCAGGATGGAAAGAACACGTCTCCCGCCGCGGCGCAGAACTTTAAGTTGGTGCCGTGGGAGCGGATTGCTGAGGCGTTGGGATTGCCGGCGCTGTAAGAGGTTTGGCACGGGAAGAGACGGGGCGACGGGCCCGGCCATGTCGGCGTGCTGCGCGAGCTGCTGCGGGGCACGCCGCCCTTACCAGAGGTTTGTTCGCCTGCCGGCGCGCACATACAGATCAAGGTGGACGTTTCAGCCGCAAGTGGACATCGAGCAGAGGTACTTGCGGCAGCGGAAGTTTCCGCGGAAATGATGGGATGGACTCCCCCTGGTCTTCGGCATCATTGTGCCAACTGATGTTGAGGGTCAGTACGCCAAGAGGAGTCCGCCATGCATGCTACAACCTGTGCTGTGGATCTCGCAAAGAACGTGTTCCAGCTGGCGTTTGCCGATGCGGATTGGAAGCCCTGTGGCACGCAGCGTCTGACACGAGCTCGGTTTTCTCACTGCTTCGACAACAGCGCGACGTCGTTAGTAGTCATGGAGGCGTGTGGCAGCGCGCATCATTGGGCCAGACAGATTAGCGCCCAGGGGATCGAGGTGCGGTTGCTGCCGGCGCACTATGTCCGCCGATATCGGGTGCGCAATAAAACCGATGCAGCGGATGCGGCAGCACTGCTGGAAGCGGCGCGCTGCGCGGACATTCAGCCGGTGCAGATCAAGTCCGTCGAACAACAGGCTTTACAAAGTCTGCACCGCGCGCGTGCCTTATGGATGAGAGACCGAATTCGGCAGATCAATGCGCTGCGCGGATTCTGTCGCGAGTTTGGTGTTTACGTTGCTCAGGGTGCGCGACTGGGGTTGGAGCAGATGGGACGCTCGCTCGCTGATCCAAGGTCGACACTGCCCGAACTTCTGCGCCCGACGATGCGTACGATGCTTGAGGACATTCGATTGCTCGAGGTTCGCATCAGTCAGTTGGAGAAGCAGCTCACCGAGGTGGCAAAGCAATCCGCGACGTGCACAAGATTGATGTCGATTCCGGGCGTCGGTCTGCTCACTGCCACGGCCATGGTGGCC